>VSNO01000099.1 GCA_009774375.1 Lachnospiraceae bacterium | reverse complement strand
CCTTACAGGATGCGCTATATAGAATATCGTTTGGTTATCAAAATCGGCTGTGAATAGTAACCTTTTCTTTTGTCATAAAGGCTGCGGCCCACTCCGAAGCAGTTCGTCCGGACATCCTGCGCCGTCATCAGTCGTTTAACGTGGATTATACCAGCTTCACCGCCGCCGTATCCGCGTAGATCAGCGGCGCTTTATGCTGGAAAAAGACGGTTCCGTCCCGGGGCGCCGCAAGCTGCTCCAACAGCGTCCCTTCATATGGGTCTGTGATCTCGGCGAGCAGCTGCCCTTCGTACACTTCCTCCCCGACGTAGACTTTATTTTCATAGATACCCGCCGCACTGCACCGCACGGACAGCAGGTCGTCATCGCAGAGTACCTGCGAATTGTAATGATAGCCGCCCGTGATGCTGCTGTGCAGAACCCCTTCGCTGTTCAGCATGTGCTCGATGCCTTTCACCGCGTCCGCCGCGCTCCTGCGGTCGATCTCGTCCGTATCCGTCGTGTAAATGCTAAATGCCTTCGTCTCCCAGATCTGCCAGTTGTAGTTGAGCGTCGTGGTGTCAAAAGGACGGGCACCGTGCGTGATCACATACGGAAACGCGAATTTTTTCGCTGTTTCAATATCCTCAAATCCGGTCTTCATCATACGGATATGAGGCAGAAAACGCCCCGGCATATAATTCGAGGCAAACTGGATTCCAATCTGATAATCCTTGACTGCCTCAAACACGCCTGCCGCGATGCGCTGCGTCGTCTCCCCCTCGCTGTATCCGGGAAACATGCGGTTGATGTCCGTATTGTCCGTTGACCAGAAACGCTTCCCGATATTCATGGAGTACGAATTGACACACGGAATGACAAGAATGCTTTTCCCCTCCGCAACCGCACGCTGCTCCTCCAGTTTTTTCAGACGCTGGATCAGCCTGCTGCACGCATACATCTGCTGCACCTCATTTCCGCGCATACTGCCGACGACACACACAGTCTTTTCTCCATCACTGCAATCGCCAAACACATACCCAGTCACGCGCATCGGCTCCCTGTACAGCGCGTTCAATTCATAGATCACTTTCCTCTGCATAAATATACTCCCTGCCTTTCACACATCCATTCCGCCATCGGCGGCTCAGACAATCCGTGAAGAACGCTGCTCCTGCGTTCTTCGGTGTGAAGCTTTAGATTTTCTTAGTCTGCGCTTTTTGCAGGCTTAGAAAATCTCTTCACACTTTCAACAACCTTCCTACCAGGGAACCTTCATCGACTACCGGATATTCCCTGATGGTAAAGAGAATCCCTTTTTCGGGCGTCGTGATCCCGGACAAAACCTCCCCGGTCAGCGGGTTGACGATATCTCCTACCTTATCCCCTTCCGCAAGCTCCGTCCAGTGCTTTGCCTCCGGCACAAAGATGCCTGCCCTGGGCGCATTGAAAAAGACAACGCCGTCCGCCCGGTCATCGACAATCGGTTCCCTGACAGACCGTGTTTCGCCCTTCCAGATTCCGAGCATTTTCATCGTATTCATCAATCCGTCCGCGAGCTGATTACAGTACGCCTTCGTGATACGCATACCGACACCCGCCTCCACGACAAGCGTCGGTGTGCCCGTGCTGTTAAGACTGTACGCGAGTGTGGATTCGAGAACAGTGCTCGCCGCGTGCACCCACACAAAATCGACATTCATATGGCGTGCGAGCGGCACCAGTACGTCCTTGCTGAGCTCATTGATGCGGATCTGCGGTATCTCTGTCAGATAAATATTGCTGGCATGGATATCCACCACCAGGTCTGCACCCGACAGTTCTTCTATGATTTTGTGTGCCACATACTCCGTCATGGCGCCATCTTCGCTCCCCGGAAAAATCCGGTTCATATCGAGGTCAAACCCCGGAATCCCCCTTGTGATGGAATCAATCCCCATAGGGTTCATCGCCGGGTACACATCTACGATACCCGCAAGGCACTCCGGCTGCTCCCTGATGCGCCTGATAACCTCATAACAGACATACTGCCCCTCTAATTCATCACCGTGGATTCCGGTCACGATGCCGATTCTCTTTCCACTATTCCGCGCCTCGTCCGAAGGCAATAATCTGTTTCTCCTGATATTTAATGTCTCTCCAACTGGCAGCTTCACCTGACAGATCGAGCTGATTTCGGATATGATTTCTTTTGACATTTCACTCCCAGACCTTTCATAATCGTTAAACGCATCTTCCTACACCGTCACCACCACTTCCACCCGCTGCGTCTGCGTCCCGCCGCCCCGGAACGTGCCGCGGTTGACGATGCAGTCCTGGTAGTCCCGCCCGTGCGATATTTTAATATACGTATCGTCCACAACCTGATCGTTTGTCGGGTCGATTCCATACCATCTGCCGTCCGCGCACACCTCCACCCACGCGTGCGAGAACCCTTCCCCCTGCATCATACCGACAACATAACGGCTCGGAATATCCGCAATCCTGCACAGCGCGAGCATAATGTGGGCGTAATCCTGACATACGCCCCTTTTCCCCGCCAGAGCCTCCTCGGCAGTCGTGCGTATGTCCGTTACGCCCTGTACATACTCCATATCTTCGTAAATCTGATGCAAAAGCCTTGCGGCAAAAGCGAGCACTCCCTCGCCTTCCCTCAGACCGTGCAGCCTGTAATATTTTTTTAAAGCGTCCCCCGCTTTTGTATACTGCGAGGGAAATCGATAGGGAGCCAGCTCGATCATCTTGTTATCGCATGCCAGCTGTGTATCTTTCCTCACCGCAGCCTCCCCCGACACCTCCACGCAAAACTCGTTGTGGAGACGATCGATCTCACCATATATGTAACGGTTTCCAAAACTGTCAACGCTGTCGCTGTAGTCACACTCCGGCTTCAGGTCAATCCTGCACGCCGATATTGTCTGCCGGTCATCGGTCTGCGGTATCATGCGCAATGCAAACTGGTGTTTCCAAACCGGCTCCGAAAATTCCAGTGACATACAGTAGCGAAACTGCAGCGTCCTGTTCTCCTGCATAATCTCAATCAGCCTCCACTCATAAATTGTCCAATCCCATGCAGCTGCCAATTCCCCACAAATCTGTGCCTCCACACAAACCTGCCGTGTGAAATCTCTGATTACACACTCCCTATATTTTCACAAGACTTTCTATATTTCTCACGATACTACCGTAATCGACCGTCTCCGTCACGTCCATCTGCCCGATCGCGTCATTCAGAAAATCAAGGCAGTTCTGGTTATAGGGCATACCGCTGCCGGCCAGTCTGACATGCATGCGGCACAGCTCACTCTTTAATTCCCTGGCGCCAATCTTCAGCCGCGCATACAGATCGATGCGCTCCACCCTTTTTCCGGTCCTGATGATATTTCTGATCGTCTCGCTTTCTATAAAATCATCCGCGATTCCCCAGAAAGCGAGAATGTTGTCCTGCACATTCTGCAGCTCCAGAAGCGGCGCACGCGAGATCTTTGCCTTGTTGATCGCATAGATGGCAAGCTGTATGTACGACAACGTCTCGCTTCCGATCTCCTCGCGCAGCACGATGGCATTATCATACGCGCGCATGAGGTTGCTCAAAATGGAGTTTGGATCCGTCTCGTCAAAACCATACCGCTGGTTAAAATCGTCCTTGTCCTTATAAATATTTGGAATCTCCAGCATCATGCAAAAGTCCGAATAATTTTCACCAATGTCATCGATCATGTCATCGTAGCACTTCGAGTACAGCCGTATCGTTGTGTACACCCGCTCCGAGTACCTTCCAAGCCAGTACAGCCTGTTTGTCTGTTCTAATGAGATAATACCCATGTGTCCTTAAATCCTCCTCCCTGTGATGAATTCACGATAAACGAATCCGGATTACGCGAAAACCTGGTGAGCCCGCTCTTCCAGACATAAGGCTCCTGTGCCATCAGCACAAACGCGCGCAGATCCGCTTTCCGCGCCACCACCGTATCATTGTCCTGTATATCGAGATCCTGAAAATCAATCACTTCCTGCGCGATAAACCGCCTGGGCTCCTTTTTCAGCAGCGCGATAAAATCCGCTTTCTGCTGTGTCGTCATGTTGCTGCCAAACACGACGCCGTAACCGCCTGCCTCCGCCACATCCTTGAGCACCAGCTCGTCAAAGTGTGCGAGCACATACGCCATATCCTCCTCATAAAATGGCAGATACGTCGGCGCATTGGACAAGACAGGTTCCTCGCCGAGATAGTATCTGATCATCTTCGGCACAAAATAGTAGATGCCCTTATCGTCCGCGATACCATTTCCGGGCGCATTGAGCAGCGCGATATTCCCTTTTCTGTACACGTCAAAAATATGCGGTATCCCGATCACGGACTCTGGATTGAAATGCATGGGATCCAGGTATTCGTCGGAAATCCGGCGGTACACGGCGCCCACCCTCTCCCGCTTGCCCTTATAATCTACATAGTAAAGCTTATCGTTCTCCACGATCAGCTCACTTCCGTTGACAAGATGCGAACCAGTCTTTTCCGCGAGGTAAGAATGTTCAAAATAAGCAGCGTTATATCTTCCCGGTGTCAGTATGACCGTGTGTCCCCCGACATTCACGTTGTCGAGCGTCCTCCGCAGCAGCTGCGCATAATTCCTGTTATCCTCGAGCGGATTGTCACGGAACGTCTTGGGGCTGCTCCGGCGGCACAGCTCCCGTGCGATCATGGGATAGGACGCCCCCGACGGCACGCGCAGATTGTCCTCGAGAATATACCACTTCTCATTTTTTCCTTTCACAAGGTCAATGCCGGAGATGTGTGAGTAGATCTTTTTGACCGGCGTCACACTCTCGCACTCCGGCATATAACCGCTCGACGCGAAGATAAAATCCTCCGGTATCACCCTGTCCTTCACGATCTTCTTGCCATGATAGATGTCGTCCAGAAACAGGTTGAGTGCCACGACCCGCTGCTTCAATCCCTTTTCCAGATAGTCGAACTCCTCCCGCCGGATCACACGCGGTATGGCATCAAACGGGAACAACTGCTCCTTGAAGGTGTTATTTTTATAGATGCCAAATTTCACACCGTATCTGGCCAGCAGTCTGTTTACATTTTCTGTATTGTCAAGTAAATCCATCTCATACATACGCTCACGCACCTTTCTCTGTATGGTTTTTGCTTGCTCTGCACGCCGGACGTCCGTCAGCGTATGCTGATAATCTTCCTCTGGACGCCCGTGTGCAATCGAGTAGGGAAGAGCCATCTTCACCTACTCGACGCGCCGGGCGTCCGTCAGCGCATGCTGACATTCTTCCTCTGGACGCCCGTGTGCATAAAAAAAGACGCCCTGCCCGATACAGAACGCCTTTGTTCACACAACGATTATGTTATCAGTTTACACGAATTTTGCCGTTTGTCAATGATTTGCAGAAATATTTTGGAAAGAACCGTTATAGCGTATTTGTTTGTGTTTTATACTGCATTTATTACCTTTAAAATATACTCGAGCTATCTCCTTAAGGAGACACGCGACAGCGCCTACACCAGCCAGCTCCACTCTGACCAGAAACTCGCACCAGATTCAGTCGCCTTAGCCTGCAACGATTTCTTCATCTGGCACAAATCTCCCACTAACTGCGACGCACATCTGACGGAAACCATTTTTCAAATACGCTCCAAAAAACTGCATTGACACCTGACATGAAGATTTGACATGCCAATGACAATGCCCTATAATGTAATCAACTGATCTTTTATGTTTTTTTTTGCACTGGATCCTGTTTATATGGAGGAAGATTATGATAAACGTATTGAACTGCGGCCACAACTCCCGTCACAAAAAACCCTGCGACATCCTGCATCCCGCCGGGCTCAACGACTATCTTTTTCTGCTGGTCAAACAGTATTCCTGGTATTATGACAGCGATGGGAAACGCGCCGTCGCGCCAAATTCCGTCCTGCTCTTCCCTCCTCGCACACCGATCCACTATGGCTGCGATACCGATGACTACAACGATGACTGGATCCACTTTGACCTGACGGAAGCGGATACGGACATATTGGGCACGTTCCATTTTCCATATGGTACGATCCTGCAGCCGCGCGATTTTCGCAGGCTGTCTGATTACGCCAGACTGATCTCCGATGAATTTCACTCGGACAGAATCCATCGCGAGGAGATCATCGACAGGCTCATGCACATTTTCATGTGTGCGCTGCATGAAGAATTGATCCGTACAGAGGAGCAGTCGACCGTTATGCCAAAATATTACCGTGAATTTGCCAGCATCCGCACGCAGATCTACAATGCCCCCGCCGCAGACTGGACCGTCAACCAGCTCGCAGACACGCTGTGTCTGAGCTGCTCCCACTTCCAGCACCTCTACAAGCGCTTTTTCGGCTGTTCATGCCAGCATGACATCATTCTCGCCAGAATAGCCCTCGCCAGATTTTACCTGACCTCAACCGATATGAGCATCTACCAGTTAAGCCTCTTCTGCGGCTATGAGACAGACCTGCATTTCATGCGGCAGTTCAAGAAGCACACCGGCACGACGCCGTCAGCATACCGGCGCCAGACACGCTGCACGGATAAATGAGTTCCTCACGATTATCTGACACGCTAAATGTCAATGTTTAAATCGCGCCGCACCAGCATCCCGCTGATGCAGATCGTAACAAACTCCGTCACCGGTGCCGCCAGCCACACCCCTGTCATGCCAAGATACGCCGGGAGCACAAAGATGCACGCCAGCAGCACCACAAGCCCTCTCGACAGGGAGATCACCGCGGACTCGAGCGATTTCCCGATCGATGTAAAATAAAACGAAGTGACCGCATTGATCCCGGAAAAGAAAAACGAAACCATAAAGATCATCATGCCGGACTGCACCATTCCCCGAATCGCGTCATTTTTCACAAAGAGCCCGCTGTACCACTCCGACAGAAACCCCATCACCACAAAAACCGCCGCGCCGATCGCACACACCATGCCATTTGTCCTCCTGCGCAGCCTTCCCGCCAGACCATGCTCCCCTGCCCCATAGCTAAAACTGACCAGCGGACTTGCACCCTGCCCAAATCCTACGACGATCATGCCAAACACATAGGACACATATCCCACGATCGTGAACGCCGTGACACCGCTGACGCCGATCCGTCTCATGATCACATAGTTGTAGGCAAACATCGCGATCCCTGTCGACATCTCACCGATAAACTCCGAACTCCCGTTGAACAGCGTCCTTCTTAACACATCCAGCGAAAAGGAAAACCGCCCCAGCCGATACACTTTCGCTTTTCTCAGAAAAAAGTACAGGATCAACCCCAGGGAGACCAGCGCGGAGATCAGGGACGCAGATGCGATCCCGGCGATCCCGGCGCGAAGGACAGCCGCAAATATGTAATCCAGCGCAATGTTTGTCAGCACACTCACAACATTGACCTTCATGTAGTACTGCGGATCGCCCTCTCCCCTGATGAACATGCCAAAGGACGAATTGACCACCATCACGACCAGCTCCAGCAGCAGGATACCATAATACGTCCGAAAATATTCCCGCACCAGTCCTTTTGCCCCCAGAACATCCAGCACCGGCTCAAAAAACAGCGCCACCAGCAGTCCTGTCATCACAGCGGCCACCACTGTTGTCACGATCGTCTGACGAAAAACCTGACCGCACGCTTCCATATCCCCGGCGCCAAGTGCCATCCCCGCGATCGCAACGCCGCCGACCGATACCATCAGGCCGACCGACAAAAATAAGTAGATGACCGGCAAGCCCAGATTGACAGCCGCAATGCCCTGCTCCCCGACATAATTGCCGATAAAATAACCATCCACCACCGTGATCAGCGAAGTCAGCACCATCGCGATGATAGCCGGGATCGAGTACTGCAGGATCATCCCCGCCGTGTTGTTTCTGATCCTCTCCAGATCCATAAATATCTCCTCCTGTCATTCACATTCCCGAAAGTCACACTTTGACTTTGGTATGCTCCATTATAGAAGGAAAATGAAATATAAACTTCTGAATTCTTGCTCTCTCTACATACCGGACCCGTCCTCTTTTCCTACTGTTCTTTGAGCGGCATACAGATATCCAT
The DNA here is from genome assembly GCA_009774375.1 of Lachnospiraceae bacterium. Lineage (GTDB taxonomy): Bacteria > Bacillota > Clostridia > Lachnospirales > Lachnospiraceae > COE1. The sequence continues at coordinate 8,948 of VSNO01000099.1, read as the reverse complement.
CTCCAGATAACCGGATCTGCTGTCCACTTTGTGATAGATATCAAATCCGCTGCGGTAATCCAGCGTGTACGGCGTCCGCGGCAGCCACACTGTAAATATGGTCTGATACGCCGCATAAATATGTTTTCCCAATCCCTTATAAGGGTACACTGCGCACTTGCCGCCCTCTATCGTGCAGGTATTGTACATCGGAGCGCTCACTTTCAAAGCATCTGCGTTCACAGCACTTCGATCCACACTCATGCAGATATCATAGAGACACCCGTCTGCGTCCGTGATGACCGGATCATCAAAAGTCCGTTCCAGAAACTGCGTGTCCCTGGTCACAAACTCCCGGTACTTCCCGATAAATTCGTCCCACTGTCCGCTCAGATGACGGTAGCTGCCGATCCTGCGCTCATACAGGACAAAATAGTCCGGGAGATTCCGAATCGTGATCTTTCGATCACACTCCTCAAAGCTCTCCAGACAGCTATATGTCCCGGAAACCGATCCCTCCCCTCCATGCGCGCCCGGCGAGCGCAGTGCGGCTGCATCCAGATGCATAAAGGCGTGTCTCACCGTCGCCTGCTCGACGTTCCTGCGGAAGCTCACCGGATTGGTCTGATACCGCTGGCGGAACATCCAGCTGTAATTGGACGGACTGTAGCCGAACTCACAGCCGATATCCGTCACCGTCCGCTCAGGCTCCACTTTCATGCGGAATGCACTCTGTTCCAGTTTCATCCGCCTGATGAACGCATGAACACTCTCCCCGGTCTCTTTCTTGAACATTCTGCTGAAATGATATTTTGAAAAATGACAGTGCGCCGCCACATCATCGACAGACAGCTCCTCATGAATGTGCTGCAGGATATAGTCGATCGCTCGGTTGACGGCCTCGTTTGTGATCATTGACATGCTGATACCACCGTCGTCAGCACCAGTCTCGCCTCCAGATCCGCCGCACCGGCAAAATTTCCGCGCAGGATATCCCTCCTGTCCAGCCGGACCACCACTGGTCTCTCATTGGAGATCGAAAAGAAATTGTCGCTGAAAATGACGTCCGCGTCGGCAAAATCCATCTCCACAAACGGCGCAAACCCGTCACTGCGCACGGTGATCTCAAAACAATTCCCCGCTTCCATCACTTCCGCCGTCAGATGCACCGCCGGCAGCTCCAGATGCTTGTACGGTATCAGGGTATCTGTGTCAGTCAGTACAGTCCCGTCCGCCAGAACCACCTCCGCCTCCAGAAACAGATCATCCGCACCGGCAAACCCCGTGTCCGCAAATTCCGTCTGGAATGGACACCGGAGAAGCTCTGCCGCGCTGAACGCACCTGCCTGTCCGTCTGCATTCCATTCTTTGACGATGCCAAATCCCATATCCCGGACGCGCAGCGACGCACTGCACTTTTGCTCCGCAGACGTCTCATTCTCGATCCATACACTGATGTGATCCTGCGCCTTCTGTATGCTTACTGCGATCGGTGCGTAGAACTTCGCCGCCATATAATGCAGTGCCTTCCAACGGCCATAATAGTCAATGCCCGCCCATGAAGCCACCGGCCAGTTATCGTTGATCTGCCAGTACAGTGCCCCCATACAGCGTCCCCGGTTGCGCCGCCAGTGGTCTACGCCGCTCTTGATCGCCATTCCCTGCAGGATCTGGGACACATAGAGCAGACTCTTAAAATCCTTCGGATACTTAAAATTCTCGGAGAGATAATAGAGTATCTTTCCGTTTGCGGCGCCATTCTTCTGATGGCTCTCCATCACTTTTGAAAAAATGTTCCTGTCCTTCTCCAGTGTAAAGCGCTCCACCGTCTTCAGGCACGGAAACGACTGAAAGCCAAATTCAGAGCAGAACCGGAAATAGTATTTCTGATAATCGCTAAACGGCTTCTGTCCGTGCCACACGTCCCAATAGTGCACGTCGCCGCGCCTGTCAGAGTCCGGATCGTCAAGACAGCCGCCCGAAGACGGGGACGAAGGCCAGTAAAAGGTCACATCATCCGCCTCCCGCAGCGTCCTCGGCAGGATCTCCTCAAACAACCTGATATAATCCGCGCGCAGGTACGCAGACTCCTGCTGGAAATCTCCCCAGTGATGCCATGCAGACTCGATCTCATTGTTGCCGCACCAGAGCCCGAGCGATGCGTGATGCCTCAGCCGCCGCACATTGTCGAGCGTCTCCTGCCTGACTGTCGCCGCAAAATCGTCCGTCACGTCGTACGCATTGCACGCATACATCAGATCCTGCCACACGATCAATCCATATTCATCGCACAGATCATAAAAAGTATCGGACGGATAATAACCGCCTCCCCAGACACGGACGCAGTTAAAATTCGCGCGGACACAGCATTTTAACAGGTACTCCTGCCTCTCCCCTGTGATCCACGGATACACCGCGTCCTCCGGGATATAGTTGCCGCCCTTTGTGAAGATCTTCACGCCGTTCACGATAAAGGCAAACTCATTCCCCCACTCGTCCGCCTCCTGACTGACCGTCAGCGTGCGCAGACCGATCGTCTTTTCGACCGTCTGGACAGCCTCCTGCGCAGAATGGTCCGCAACAGAGACCGTCAGTTTATACAAAGACTGCTCCCCATAACCGTTTGGCCACCAGAGCTTTGGATCCTCCACGACGATCTCCGCCTCATAAACATGTCCATGACCCTTTTCGTCCGGCGCTGCATCAGCACACCCTGCCGCAGCTTCAGCAATGATCTTTGAACTGTCCATGCCGCTCTTTTCTGCCAGGATCACAGTGACTGCCGTTTCTGCCTGTTCCTCCGACACACTGTCTGACACCAGGACAACCGTCGTTCTGACGCGAACCTTTCCATCCTCATCATGAAACTGCCGGATCCGCACATCCTCTATTTTTACACCGCTGTTTCCCTCGATACAGATGTCGCGCCAGATCCCGGCGTCCACAAGCTGCGGTCCCCAGTCCCACCCAAACATGGAGTGCCCCTTGCGCACCAGCTGGTTTCCCCTAACCGCACCGCAGGGAACAATGTGGCTCTCCCTGTTTTCCCTGTACGGATAATCCGCAATGAACCGCAGCACTGAGCGGAATGTGATGCAGATCTCATTCTCCCCCTCATGAACATATTCCTTGACCGGCAAAATATAAGTGCGGTGCATATTGTCCGTCGCGGCAAGCTCCTTTCCGTTGATGCAGATCTGTGCCAGCGTATCCAGCCCCTTACAGACCAGGTTTAGCTCCTTTAACCCCATCAGCTCCTGATCTGCCACAAAGCTGCGCACAAACTGGTAATCCTTCCAGAACAAGTCGCGGACTTCATACTCGTTCTCCCTGTAATACGGATCCTCGATCTTTCCCGCCGCGCAAAGACCCGATATCACCGTCCCCGGTACCTCCACTGAACAAAGAGGCACTCCCGCCGCATCCCTCAATTCCCATTTTCCGTTCAGATCTAAAATCATCATACTGATCATCCTCTTTCTTTATTGTAAAAACCCCCAAAAGTATACGCTACTTCTGGGGGCATCCTGTTCTCAGCGCATCATCTCAGCCAGCACTTCCTTCGCCTTTTCCAACTGATTGTCTGTGCCATTTTTATATAACTCCGCATCAAACGGGATCTCCACATCCGGCTCAATGCCGATCCCATGAATGTTATTTCCGTTTGGTGTAAAATAGCTGCTCACCGTGAGCTTGATCGCCGAACCATCCGACAAGTCGATCACCTTCTGAACGATCCCCTTGCCGAAAGTCGTGGTTCCCACGAGCTTGCCGATCCCGTAGTCCTTCACCGCGCCCGCGAGGATCTCCGAGGCGCTCGCGCTGTAACCGTTCGTGAGCACGACGAGCGGAACCTGGATCTGATTCTCCCCATTACAGGTATACTCCTCGCGCTTTCCGTATTTGTCCTCCGTGTACACGATCATTCCCTTGGGAAGGAGCATGCGGGAAATATCGCATACTGTCGAGAGGTTTCCGCCGGGATTGCTCCGAAGGTCAATGATCAGCCCTCTCATCCCCTCTGCTTTTACCTGTTCGTAAGCGCTCTCAAACTGTCCCGTCGTCACCATGTCAAACTCTGTGATCTGTATATACGCCATACCATTGTCGTACATCTCATACTCAACTGTCGGACTCTCGATCTTTCTGCGCTCGACATCGATATCGATCGGCTCCGGGGCGTTCTCCCGAATGACCGTCATCTTCACATACGTGTGCTCCTCACCCTTGATCTTGCTGACGACATACGTTTTATCCTTGCCCTGCATATCCTCATCATTGACCTTGTAGATGTAGTCCCCCTGCATCAGGCCACTCTCCTCAGCCGGCGTGTTTTTGATCACCCTGCTGATCTGCACGTATCCGGCGTCCCCGTCCTGTATATACGCACCGATCCCATAATACATTCCCTCTGTCTGCTGCTGCAGAGCGATGCGCTCCTCGCTCGTGTAGTAAACACTGTACGGATCGTCGAGCGCGTCCAGCAGTCCCTTATACAGTCCGTCCTCCAGCGTAGTCTCTTCCACATCTTTCCAGAAATATTTTCCGATCGTGTCCTCCAGCACGGCAAGCTTCTGCTCCACACTCTTATCGGTAATGCTCGTCGTCTGACCAGCTGCCATACCCGGGTCGGCACTGCCGCCTCCGAACGGCAATGCCGACCTGTAAAAGCGCACCACGCCAAATGCTCCGAGCGCCACTGCCAGCATAGTCAGAATCCCCGTCACGATCCCGAGAACATAATATCTCGTACCAGCGTTATGTCCTTTATCCTGCACAGGCCCGCTCATCTGATCTCCCGGCTGATTATTGATGTCATGATTACCATTTGAATATTGGTTCTGCATTTTTTGCCTTTCTATTCACACTTTTTTCCTTTTCACTTTAAATATTTCCACGGATTCACATAGCTTCCATTCAGGCGCACACCGAAATGAAGATGATTTCCCGTCGATCTGCCCGTCGTGCCGACCGCCGCGATCTTCTGTCCCTTCGTGACCTCCGCCCCCTGTGAGACGTACAGCTTCGACGCGTGCATGTAGATCGTGTACAGGTTGTCGCCGTGGTCGATCATGATATAATTTCCCATCGTCGAGCTGTAGGCAGCCGCCACCACCGTACCATTGTATGCGGCCAGAATGGGTGAACCGCCCGGCGCTGCCATGTCCAGGCCGTTATGAAACTTCTTGACATTCAGAGTGGGGTGCATGCGCTCCCCGTACTCGTCCGAGATGCGCGTGTATGAAGGCGCCGGCCAGGTAAACATGCCGCCGTCATACTTATTTTTCTTACCATTTGCCTCCTCCAGCTGCTTCTGGAGTGTCTTGGCGATCTGCTCCATCTCCCTGATCTCGGCTTCCTGCGCCGCGAGCTCCGCCTCGTACTCCCGCACCAGCTGTTCACGGTTGTTGATATCGGTCTCATATGCCTTGATATCGGCTTCCTTCTGTGTGATCAGGCTCTCCAGGGATGCCTCCTCGGCCTCCACGTTCCGCTTCGCCTCCTCCAGCAGCTCCTGCTCAGACTCCAGCTGTGCCTTGCACACCTCCACATACTCCCTCGTCGCCCTGAATTCCTCCAGCATATGCCTGTCAGACGCCGAGACCTTCTCCACATAGTCCACACGGTTGATCATATCCGCAAAAGATGCGGCATTCAGGATCGCCTCAAAGTAAAAGTTATCACCGCGCTCATACATGCTCCGGATCCGCGCCTTCATGTTCGCATACTGGGCTTCCTCCTTTGCCACTGCCGCGTCAAGCTCCGCTTTCGTCTCTGTGATCTCCGCCTCCTTCTGCGTGATCATCCCTTTGATCTCCTCAATCCTGCCCTGCACTACATCCAGATTGGCGTCAAGCTGGGTGACATAAGCGGCAAGATCCTGCTTTGCCTGCTCGAGATCACTGATCATCGACTTGACATCCGTAAGCCCCGACTGGAGCTCTTTTTTCTGATTCTGCGCGTTCTTGATCTCCTGCTGCTTCTGTTCGATGCTCTTCTTCAGGTCCGACACTTCATCCGCCCTGCTGACAAGCGGACGCATGCCGGAAAACATGACTGCCGCGAACATTGTAACCGCCACGAGCAGCGCCGTCCCTCTTCGCGTTTTTCCTCTATGGTACCTATACTGCATACAATCTGCCTTTCTCCAGAGAACCGTCAGCCCGCCGACGGCTTTTACCGTTACACACTCAGATGCTTCCTCACCGTGGTAAAGCTTCCGATAAATCCGATCCCGACACCCAGTCCGATACACACCGGGATCAGGTTCGTAAACACCGTCTCCACCGGCAGAAATGCCAGGAGCTGCGACAGTGACGGGAAACGCTTTGCCACATACATCATCGCCTCATTGTAGATAAAATATACTCCGATCAGCGGAAGAAAAGAACCGATCAGCCCGATCAGCATACCCTCGATCACAAACGGCGCCCTCGTGAAAAAGTCCGTCGCGCCGATATATTTCATGATCTGGATCTCCTCCTTCCTGACAGAGATACCGATCGACACCGTGTTGCTGATCAGGAAGATCGACACCAGAAACAATATGACGATGATCCCGATCGAAACGTAACCGATGATCGCATTGACGCCTGTGAGCGCCTGCGCTGTCAGAAAGGACTGGTTGACCTTCCGCACACCCTCGACGGACTCCAGGTAGGACACCAGTGCCGGCTGCATGGACACATCGCTCAGGTAAATGTCAAAATGTGCGCAGTCCTCCAGCGGGTTCTCCGTAAAGATGCTGATATCGCCAAAATTGTTCTCCTCCGCAAACTGCGCCCAGGTGTCCTCCGCGGACACGTACTCCACCTCACTGACCTCCGTCCGGCGCATGAGCGTCCCCCGGATCTCCGCCACGCGCTCGTCGCTCATCCCCGCATCGAGGAGCGCACTGACACACAGCCCCTGCTCCGCGTTCCTCACCATATGCTGAAAGTTCGTGAGTATCGAATAAAACAGCCCAAACAAAAACAGACACGCCGAGATCGTCGCCACCGATGCCAGTGTGAACCATTTATTTTTGAAAATATTGCGTATTCCCTGCTTGATGCAGTAAAATAATGTATTAATCCTCATCGATATAACCACCCTTTTCCTCATCACTGACAATGATGCCTTTCTTCATAGTAATGACCCTTTTCTGCATGGCATTCACGATCTCGCGGTTGTGCGTGACTACCAGGACGGTGGTTCCATTATTGTTGATCTTTTCGAGCAGGTTCATGATGTCCCATGAATTTTTGGGATCCAGGTTTCCTGTCGGCTCATCTGCCAGAAGGATCTGCGGTTTGTTCACCAGCGCCCGCGCAAGCGCCACGCGCTGCTGCTCGCCGCCGGAGAGCTGCTTGGGTCTCGCCTTGTACTTTCCCGCAAGCCCCACTGTCGAGAGGATCGACGGCACATTCCTGCGGATCTCCCTGTTCGGCATCTGGATGATGCGCTGCGCGAAGGCGACATTCTCATAGACATTCCTGTCTTTCAGCAGACGGAAATCCTGAAACACGACGCCAAGGCTCCTGCGGAACTTCGGGATCTGGCGTCTCCTCAGCCGGACCACATCCGTGCCGTTGACGATCACCCGCCCCGATGTGGGCAAAAGCTCCCGGAGCAGCAGCTTGATCAGCGTGGACTTCCCAGAACCGCTGTCCCCTACGATAAACACAAACTCTCCTTTATTTATATGCAGAGTGACATCATTTAATGCTGGCACTCCCGCCGTGTACGCCTTGCTCACGTGCTCCAGTATGATCGCCTTGTCGCTGACGCCGGAGCCCGCCCGCCTTCTCATTCCTGTAGTTTTCAAAATTGTATTTCACCCCTGTATATTTTTGTGCTAAAAACGCCTTCTTTAATATTCAAATGATTCCATGTATTTCATATAGCGCACCACCATCAGCGCGATCTTGAACGTGATCGCATCCTCAAAGATGCGCAGGTCAAGCCCTGTACTCTTCTGGAGCTTATCCAGCCTGTAGACCAGTGTATTCCTGTGGATGAACAGCTGCCTCGAAGTCTCCGACACGTTCAGGGAATTCTCAAAGAATTTGTTGATCGTCGTCAGCGTCTCCTCGTCAAAATCATCCGGGCTCTTCCCGCCAAAGATCTCCTTGATGAACATCTTGCAGAGCGGGATCGGCAGCTGATAGATCAGACGTCCGATGCCGAGCTCGCTGTACGCGATGATATCCCTCTCGGCAAAAAAGATCTTGCCCACGTCGAGCGCCATCTTTGCCTCCTTGTAAGAGCGGCTGACCTCCTTGATCTCCTTGACATTTGTGCCGTAGGAGATGTGTACGTTCCTGATGCCCTCCTTGACAAGGCTGTCCTCGATCGCCCGCGCATACTTGTCGATGTCGCGGTTCGTCTCATTGTCCGCGATCTCCTTGACGACGATCACATTGTTCTCATCGACTGCAGTCACAAAATCCCTGCCGTTCTGCCCGAAATTCTCCCGGACCTTCTCAAGGATATTCGTGTCCTTTCCATTCTGGGATTCCACGATCAGAACGGCGCGTTTCACATCAGTCTGTATATGAAGCTTTTTGGAACGGCTGTAAATATCCACCAGCAGCAGATTGTCAAGCAGGAGATTTTTGATGAAATTGTCCTTGTCAAAGCGCTCCTTGTAGGCCACCATCAGATTCTGCAATTGGAATGCCGCCATCTTTCCCACCATGTATGCATTCTCACCCGCATCACTGGCGATCAGGATATACTCAAGCTGCTGGTCATCATAGATCTTAAAGAACTGGCAGCCCTGGATCTCCTGGCTGTCGGCGGCTGACTTTACGAACTCAAGTACCGAATTTTCAAAGCTGTTTCCGGTCGTCTTGGTGGAGGCCACCAATTTGCCATCGATATCGGCCACAAATAGTTCAACCCTTGCGATCGCCTTGATCCCCTCGATGGTATTCTGCATAATCTGATTTGAAATCATATGCCACTCTCCTTCTTATACATTATCC
>VSNO01000098.1 GCA_009774375.1 Lachnospiraceae bacterium | reverse complement strand
GTGTGGTTTTATCAAATAGTAGTAACTTAGATTGCAGCATACCGGAATATTTGTTTTGTTGTGTATTAGGGTGGGTGATTGTTTTGAGACGTGATTGGGTGCATGGGTTGTGTGATTGATAATCGTGTATTATCCGTATTAAACATAAATACTTTTTTTGACTTGCATAAACCGAGGGGCAAAATCACTGCCCCTCGATCAATAAACGGTTCTCCTCAGATTCCTTCCTCACGAAGAACTTTCAGCAATCGTTCCACCGGCATACTTCCCATGTCGCCGCTGTCCCTCCCGCGGACAGAGACACTGTTCGTTTGGACTTCCTTCTCTCCGATCACCAGCATATAGGGTATTCTTTCCAGTTGTGCCGTTCTTATTTTGTAGCCTATTTTTTCAGACCTTTCATCTATTTCACAGCGCAGGCCTTCTCGTTTGAAAGTCTTTTCGATCTCTTTCGCATAATCAGCGTATTTGTCCGAGATCGTCAGGATCCTGACCTGTACCGGCGAAAGCCACAAGGGAAATTTCCCGGCAAAGTGTTCGATCAGGATCCCTATAAACCGCTCGATCGATCCAAACACGACTCTGTGTATCATGATCGGGCGATGTCTGTTCCCGTCTTCCCCGATATACTCTGCCTCAAAACGCTGCGGCAGCTGAAAATCCAGCTGGATCGTCCCGCACTGCCATGTCCTTCCGATGGAATCCTCCAGGTGAAAATCGATCTTTGGGCCATAAAATGCCCCGTCTCCCTCGTTCACGATATATGGCAGTTTCAGATCGTCCAATGCGTTTTTCAGCCCGTCTGTCGCCATTTTCCAGTCCTCATCACTCCCGATGGAGCCTTCAGGTCTCGTGGACAGCTCTACATGATACCGGAATCCAAAATCAGAATATACCTCATCGATCAGGCGGGCAACGCCCTTGATCTCGTCCTGGATCTGATCCGGCGTCATAAAGATGTGGGCGTCGTCCTGTGTACAGCAGCGGACACGCATCAGGCCATGCAGCGTACCGGACTTTTCATTTCTGTGTATCAGTCCCAGCTCACTGATACGCATCGGAAATTCACGGTAGGAACGGGGTTCCATTTTGTATACGAGCATTCCGCCCGGACAGCTCATGGGTTTTATCGCAAAATCTGCCCCGTCGATCGAAGTCGTATACATCTTATCCCTGTAATGCTCCCAGTGCCCGGATGTCTCCCAAAGCTGCCGATTCAGCATGACCGGCGTGGAGATCTCCACATACCCTTCTCTTGTGTGCAGCTTTCTCCAGTAATCGATCAGCAGATTTTTTAAGATCTGTCCCTTTGGAAGAAAAAACGGAAAACCCGGTCCCTCCTCAAACAGCGCAAATAAGCCTAATTCCTTTCCTAATTTTCTATGATCCCTCTTTTTTGCCTCCTCCAGCCGGTTCAGATATTCCGCCAGCATACCCTCGTCCGGAAAAGATGTGCCGTAAATCCTGGTAAGCATTTTATTCTTTTCATCGCCGCGCCAGTATGCACCCGCAACGGACAGCAGCTTAAATGCCCTGATCGCACTGGTATATGCCGCATGGGGTCCTGCACACATTTCCAGGTATTCTCCCTGCTGGTAAAAGCTGATCGTCTCATCTTCCGGCAGATCCTTTAAGATTTCAAGCTTGTATGTCTCATCTCTTTCTTCCATGAGCTGCTCCGCTTTTCTGCGGTCTGCTGTAAAGTGCCTGAGCTGCAGGTTTTCTTTTACGATCTTCTTCATCTCCGCTTCTATCTCGGCAAAGTTTTCTTCCGAAAAGCGGAAATCAAAGTCAAAATCATAATAGAAACCCTCTGCGATCGACGGACCGATCGCACATTTTGTTGTTGGATACAGTCTCTTTACTGCCTGCGCCAGAATATGCGCCGTTGTGTGTCTGAATGCATTTTTTCCCAGTTCTTCCTCAAAGCCTGCCTCCTGAATGGAACCGTCGTTCATCTTGATCTTCATTTTATCATTTCCTTTCCTGAATAAAATTTGAACCAACATAAGAAAAGCACTCTCAAAAATACCTGTATGGTATCTTTAAGGGTGCTCATTGCACGGTTCCACCTCAATTTTTCACTTCAGATTCTATCAAATCCTAACCTTTAACTCAGGTGTACGGTAATACTTACATCTACTTTCAGTATTACAGCTTGGGAATGGTTTTCACATACGATCCACATAAACATCTTCCACCAAATGATGCTCTCTCTGTCTGCGACCAATATGCTACTTGTTTCCGTCATCGCTTTTTCTTATGCTGATCTGTCTAATATGATAACATTCACGCCGGGAATTGTCAACAATTGTACCAATGATTTTCGACTTAATTTGGCTTCTGCCGTTACTGTTTACACGCGAAATGCACCGGTCAATAAAAACGATCCCTATTTCGCCGGCACATCCGGCACAAACTGATCCGGATAACGATTGCTTCCTTCATAGCCGCACACGCCCATCCGCGGGGAATTGCACACATTCAGCTGCATGTCCTCACCGCATTCGTGCGTCTTGCTGCAGTCCTCACACAGAAAACCTTCCCCGCTTTCATAATAACATTCCTGACAGATCACCGTTGCAGGCTTTTTACCACAATCGCCGCAAATATATTCGTGTGGATTGTTCCTTGACAGAATGATCAAATCTTCTTTCCTGATCGCCTTCTTAGTATGGTCGCGCACAGTTATCTCCAGCTCGGTCGTATCGCCGAAATCATATTCATAGCGAAATGTCATGCCCTTGCGCAGTACCTTTCCCAGCTTGTGGTTCATGCTCTCCGAGGGTTCTCCCCAGAAATCATCGTCGTCCGGAGCCACATCATATGTGACGCCGTCAATGTAAAATGCACTCAGATGCCCACAGCATTCCAGCCAGATATCCCTCAGAAATGTGTCAAGATCCCGCAGTGTTGCACTCTCCTTGATCTCGATAAACAGCCAGTGCTCCTTGTGATAGCGCGGGTAAATAGCCAGTTCAAAATATCCGCACTTTCTCCCCGTCTCCGCCACAAGCTGGCGCTGACGCTCCTTGCAGGCATCCAGATGCCTGCCCATATAGCTGTACGCGTATTCCTTTGCACAAAATTTACATTTTCCTTTGATTTTCTCAGCCATATTGACCTTCCTTTCCCAACAAGAATCAGTCCACAACTCGATTATCAAAATATTATACTACTTCTTTGGGAGAATATCAATCAGAACTGTTCTGCAGTTCTGCATTTTAACACTTTCATCTCCCGCCGTTTTATGATATACTCAGCAGAAAGAAACACCCTATATCATTTTATGGAGGTAACGATCATGCATAATACACTAACGATGAACACCAAAAATTTTCAGTGGATCAGGGAGCCTGCCGTCTACAGCATAACAGAAAAACGAATCGAGATCACCACGGAACCGCACACGGATCTGTGGCAGCGGACTTACTACCACTTCCGCAACGACAATGCACCGGTACTTCAGATGGAGACGGACGAACCGTTTTTTTCGTTTACTGTCAGGTCAGATTTCAGCACAAGCCAGCACCGTTTTGACCAGTGCGGCATCGTCCTGTATCTCGACTCCGAGAACTGGCTGAAGGGATCTGTCGAGTATGAGAATGAAGACTTCCAGCACCTCGGCTCAGTTGTGACGAATCACGGCTATTCTGACTGGGCAACTACCGCCATCTCCGCCGATATCCGGACAATGTGGTATCGTCTCAGCCGCAGACAGGACGATTACTGCATCGAATGCTCACAGGACGGCGTACACTTTTCCCAGATGCGCATCTGCCATATGTGGGAAGGCGCAGGAACGATCCGCTTCGGAATCTATGCATGCAGCCCGGAAGATTCCAGCTTTACCGCCGTCTTCACTGACATGATGATCACAGAGTGCCTGTGGAAAGCGCACAATGGGCAGCAGCCAGACGATGAATGAGATTGAATATCCAAAGGAGTATGGGACATGAAGATCGAACACACTGCAATGTACGTAAATGACCTGGAAAAGGCCCGGGATTTTTTTGTAAACTATCTCGGAGGTAGATCAAACGATGGATACCACAATACGAAAACAGGTTTCCGCTCTTATTTTATCTCCTTTGACGGCGGCGCAAGGCTTGAAATCATGACGAAACCTGAAATGAATGACACGGTAAAAGAAGTCTCCAGAACAGGCTATGCCCACATCGCATTCAGCACGGGAAGCAGGACGCAGGTCGACGCGCTCACACAACGCCTCAGAGCCGACGGCTATCAGGTGATCAGTGGTCCGCGGACTACTGGGGACGGTTACTATGAGAGCTGCATCATAGGGATCGAGGACAATCAGATCGAGATCACCGTCTGAACGTCTTTCGTTCCTCACTCCGCCTCCCGTAGCTGCTCCACAATGCTTCCCTGATTCCATACCCGGTCCGTCATCGCAGAGATGCACACTGCCAGCAGCAGACAGATGACAGAGACCAGCACCGCCGGAACGATCGTGAATGAATACTTCATATACCACATACCTTCTGCCACCGACTGCACCAGTGTGAGCGACAGCACGGCGCTGAGCACGGTTCCGACGATACCTGCGAGAACCGCGTAACAGATCCCCTCATAGACGACCAGCCTGCGAAGCTGCCGCCGCGTCATGCCGATGCTGCGCATGGACGCAAACTCCTTCTGTCTCGCGATCACGCCAGTCAGGATCATATTGACCAGATTCAGAATGCCGATGCCGCCCAGGATCAGCGAGCTCACCAGACCGACCATTTCATACATATTCTGGAAAACTTTAAAATCTTCCTCCACGGTCAGTCTCGTCTGGACTGACAATCCGTTGTACTGTGCGATTTCTCCGGCCTGCTCGTTGATCTGGTCAAACGTTCCCTCCGCCGCGTTGAACAGACAGTGGATCGGCTGCTGCATCCCCGGAAACTTCTCCCGAAAGACCGGCTCCGCAAAGCCGATCGCCTCATAACTCCCGGCGCTGTAGCACTGCAGGGCGGCGTTCGGCATTCCCACAACCGCCAGAACCGTATACTCCTGCACGTTCCCGTCAATCTCAGCAGCGATCACGTCGCCCGCGTGATACTGCTGCGCTTTATAGATATATTCTCCGCGGTCATCAAGAAATCCCACCATCACGATATCGTTTCCGCTGCACATTTTTTCATAGTCCACACTGCCTTCGATCACCCGCCCAAGCGACAGTGCGCAGGCGTCAAATCCATAGATCATGCTGCCCTGCACTTCCTTTTCATTGGCGTGCTTTATTTTCGCCAGATCCTCCCGCGCGGCAGTGATCTGCTCACCCGGCAGCATGTTGCAGTAGACCAGCCCAAAATCCTCCACACCTTCCATATTTCTGAGTATATCCACGACCTGCTCTGGCACGACCTTCGTGTAATGATCGATCATATATTTATAAAAATCCGCACTCCGCACGTCAAAGTCCGTGATGCTGTCCCTTCGGATATACGTCTCTTCATCCATGCTTCCGGCGTAATTGAGGACACTGTTGAGCAGCACCGCGCTGAACGAGATCGACAGCACCACCAGCACCGTCTTTCCCCTGTTCCTTCCCAGATTCCCAAGTGCCATCGACATGATCCGATGGCTGGAATCCATGCCGCGTTTATGCGTCTTTGCAGTATCCGATACACCATGGTATTTCAACGTCTCAACCGGGGAGATCCTTCCCGCGATCCTGCCCGGTCTGCCGCAGCTGATGCGCACCGTGATCCACGTAAACGATCCCGATATGAACCAGACCCAGACAGGCGGAACGACGAATGCTGCCTCGCCTATGATCGTATTTGCCATCACGAGCGGGAGCAGCAGGTTGCCCAGCAGCCAGCCAGACAGCAGCCCTGCCGGAATCCCCACCGCCGACAACACATTTCCCTGCCGGATCACCATATAGCGGATCTGCCGCGGTGAAGCCCCGATGGTCTTGAGCTGGCCATAGAGACGGATATCCTTTTCGATCGAAATTTTAAATATGTTATAGATGATCAGATATCCCGCAAACAGGATCAGCGCTGCGCCAACCCCTTCCGCAATGTACGCCGCCGCTGTATTTCCTGTGATCCCTCTCATGTACGCCGGACTCGCATGATGTATGAGAAAGCCTTCCTCCCCGCGCTCCGCCAGGGGATCATACCCCAGTTTTTCAACCATTCTGTCAAGCTGCATCGATATGTTCCTGTCGCTTGCAAAGCTGCCGCGGACATCATAGCACGTCTCACGGAGCGGCTCGTATTCTCCCGTATAGTTTGCCAGCACCTCCTCCACAAAAGGCTTCGATACCAGCAGGGAGGCAGACTGCTCGTACTTCCTGCCCGCCCAGATACCGCAGACTGTCATCTTCTTCTCCATGAACACATCGCCTGCCGTGTATTCCAGCACGAAGGTGCTTCCGAGGGTGTCCTCCGGCAGTCCCAGCAATCTTAAGACCTCCGTGTCACAGGCGATCTCATCTGCCTTTTCAGGATAATGCCCTGCTTGCAGCTGCATAAAACTATTCTCCATTATAACTGTATCCACCCAGCCAACGACCGCATTGATATTGCCCAGCGCAGGATTTACAGCCATGGACACGTACTGCTCGATCCCCGCAGCCGTAAAATCCGGATCTGAAACCAGCTCCTCCGCTTCCTCCTTCGTCAGGTTTTTGACCGATACCATAAACTGACTGCCCGCCTCTTGGAACATCCGGCTTTTCATTGAGATCTGTGTTCCTTCGAGTACAGTCGTCAGCGCCATGAACAGGACTGCTGTCAGCGTTACTGCCAATATCGCGATCGCATTTCTGCCCCTGTTGGCCTTTAAACAGCTGTCAGACAATGCACGGATAAATTTCCGGTTATTGTTCTCCAATAATTTCATCTCGCTTCATCCCCCTGCTTCCTGATCTTTCCATCCTCGATATGGATCATCCGGTCTGCGATCTGCGCGATCTCAGGATTGTGTGTGATCATGAGGAGTGTCTGCCCAAATTCCGTGCTGGTCATCCGCAGCAGCTGCATCACTTCCAGCGAAGTCTTCGAGTCCAGATTTCCAGTCGGTTCGTCGGCAAGCATGATCGCCGGTTTGCCCGCCAGAGCACGCGCGATCGCCACGCGCTGCTGCTGCCCGCCTGAGAGATTGTTTGGCAGATTGTCAAGTTTTCCCTCCAGATGCAGTGTCTGAATGATCCTGTTCACATACGCTTTATCCACTTTGTTGCCGTCAAGCTCGATCGGCAGCACGATATTCTGATAGACATTTAAGATCGGAACCAGGTTGTAATTCTGAAACACAAACCCGATATTCCGCCTGCAAAATACCGTCAGCTGTTCGTCGTTCATCTGCCCGATCTCCCTGCCGCGGATCTTCACACTGCCCGAGGTCGGTATATCCAGCCCGCCGAGCATGTTGAGCAGCGTCGACTTCCTGCTGCCGCTCGTTCCGATGATCGACACAAACTCCCCCTGCTCCACCGCCACGCTGACACCGTCCAGCGCCCTTGTGATATTGGGCTCCCTGCCGTAATATTTTTTCAGATCCTTTGTCTCCAAAATGTAGTTCATGGTTTCCCCTCCTGATCAAAAATTTAAAAAAATTTCTAAAATAAGAATAGAAAAAGATTATCACAAACTGTTCTCAAAAAAGTAACAGTTTCGAGATAATCTTATATTCACAGGAATCATAAGGAACTGTTAAGATCTCGCCGCCGGAAGGCTCACAAAGACCTCCGTGCCCTCCCCCTCTTTGGAGTGCACCTCGATAAATCCTCTCTGGTTCATCACGATCTCGCGCGCCAGATACAGACCGATGCCGACGCCCTCGACACCGGCAGACTCCGGCTCCCTGTAGAACCGCTTGAAGATCAGCGGGATCCCGTGTCATCGATGCTTCCGTCAATGACGATATCGATCATTTTCTTTTCAGCCTTCAGCGCCACGTCACAGACCGCCTGTGCGATCAACTCAGATACCGGATTTCTTTTGGGCTGCACCTGCACGATCCCCGTCTCGAGCCGGGACATGCGGATCATGCTCTTCATAAAAAATTCCAGCTTGTCCACCTGATGTTCCACCGCCGCCAGAAACGCTGCCCTCCTGTCTTCACTGAATCCCTGGCGGCTCAGCAGATCATGGTACATCCGTATGCCTGCGATCGGCGCTTTGACCTGATGCGAGATATCGGAAATGATCGCCTCCAATTGTTTTCGCTGTCGGAGGTTCTCCTCTGACCTCTGTTCCAGCACCTCATTGAGCTGACACAGCTTCGCCTGCAGCTTTCCGTTCAACGTCTCCCTGTCTTCCCGCAGATCGACCCATGCCTCCCCCGCGAGTACGGCGTCAAGACTGTACATCAACTGCGTTGTGTACTGCACAAGCCCTTTTCTGACATACAGCAAAATAGCTACAGACGCCGCAAACAGAAGCGCGGCGCTCCCAAGCACGATCCAGTTCATCTTATCCCGTTTCCTCCATCTTTTAATCCTTTTTCCCTGCTCTGCCACTGATATCCCACGCCGTACAGCGTCCTGATATACTCGTGATCCTGCGTTTCGAGCTTTTTCCGCAAACGGTTGATGTTCACCGCCACCGCGTGCTCATCCACGAAATTTCCGCTGACGTCCCATATCTTTTCCAGCAGCAGGCGCTTCGTCATGACCTTGTCCGCGTTAGCTGTCAACAGCCGCAGGATCCTGAATTCAGTCGGTGTCATTGTGAACGGCTCATCATCCCGCGCCGCGGTCATCTGGTCAAAATCGATCCGCAGATATCCGTCGTCGTACAGGCGGCGCTCCTCCCGCGCGCCCGTCCTGCGGAGCGCCGCCTGTATCCGCCTGTGGAGTACCGGCATTCCGAACGGCTTTGTGATATAGTCATCCGCCCCGCAGTCAAAGCCCTGCAGTTCCTCCAGCTCCATATCCCTCGCCGTCAGAAAAATGACGGGAATGTCATATTCGGATCTGACTTTCCTACAAAAATCAAAGCCGTCCCCATCCGGCAGATTTCCGTCCAGCAGGATCAGATCCGGTGCTCCCTCGTCCAGAATCCGCTGCCCCTCCGCGAGCGTGAATGCGGACAGCACCTCGTACCGCTCCATCTCCAGATCGCACGCCAGCCCCGCATTCAAATCCCTGTCATCCTCGATCAACAGTATCGTTTTCAATGTTCTCATTCCCCTCACACATCTGATCTACTCATCACAGTCAAAAAAGACCTTTTGACCCTCATCGTGCAGGCACTGTCAGAGATAAATTCCTGCCATCTTCCATATAAAGTATACACACATTTTGAAAGACATGCAACTGTCTAAAAGATCCATCATTTCAACATTCGAATGGGCTGCGCATGCGGAAAGAACTTGCAACATAAATCAGTACACGATATAATATAGGGAAAAGGAAGGTGATCGAATGAATGCAGCGGCAAAGCATTTAGATCGTTATACAATTGAAGACATTTATAATTTACCGGCCGGAGAAAGAGCGGAACTGATCGACGGAGAATTATATATGATGGCGGCACCTAGCACAAATCATCAAAGATTAGTAAAAGAATTTACTTATCTTATCGAAGATCATATTCGGCATAATAACGGGGATTGTGAAGTCTTTCCAGCGCCATTTGCTGTATTTTTAAATGCAAATAACGAAATCTATCTTGAGCCTGATATATCTGTAATTTGCGACAAGAACAAACTAACCGATGATGGATGCAAGGGCGCGCCGGATTGGATAATAGAGATTGTCTCACTTTCCAGCCGTGCGATGGATTATAATAAGAAATTATTGAAATATGGAACGGCAGGCGTCAGGGAATACTGGATTATTGATTCGATGAAGCAATTGATTCTGGTTTACAATTTTGAACATGATACCTTTGAACAATATTCTTTTTCAGATAAAGTAAAAGCCGGAAGCTATGAAAACTTTGAGATTGATTTTGCCGGAATAAACATTGAATGAATTTGTTCCAAAAGATGAATACGAAAGGCTGTCTCCTTCATCAAAGAGACAGCCTTTTTCTAGTGATGGCCATGCCTGCCGGAATGGCCGTTTGAATGCTTTTCTGTCGTCTTGGAACCGCCGCCATGTCCCTGACATTTCCTGATCCGGTTCTGGATCTCTCCCATCGTCATGCCATGGCAGTCCTCCACGGTAATGCTTTCGTCATACTGTGACAATTCCAGAAAGGCCCTGTATTTTCCGAAGGACATCTCATGCTGGTGCGCCTCCGCCATGCACGCCGTGTCGCTGCTGTACGTCATCGCATCCAGCGCCCGGAAGCTGTCATTTTCATTGATCTGCTCCATCATCACATCGGAGTGCTCAGATACCACCGTCACCACCAGCTGCGAATCCCTGTTCAGGAAGCGGCTGTAATAGGCATCCTGCAGCAAGCGTTCGATCGCCTGCAGATAAGAAATATTTTTCAGAGAGACATGCTGCAGGATATCCTCACCGTCCGCATTGTAGCCTTTTGCGGATACTACCCTGTCAAAGCGGTTGACCGCAAGCTCGATGGACGGATTGACGTCAATGCTGATGTACGACACCGGCCTGCGATACACCTGATAACCGCCCGCCCCGGCCAGCAAAAAGATGCAGATGACAGCCATGGCGTACCGCAGTGCCATATTCTGCTTATGCTGCAAAATGCTGCGGTTTTTCTTCGTCCGCTGCGCCTCCAGATAAAACAGTGTATTTCGCTTCATATCCGCTGTCGCCCGTATGTTCTCCATACTCTTCTGAATCTCGTTCTTCACACCGCTCATGACCATTCACCTCCCAACTTTTCCCGCAGGATATCTTTTGCCCTGGAAAGCCATGTATAGACCGTATTCTCCTTTTTGCCAAGGATCTTCGCGATCTCCACTGCCGTGTACTCCTCATAATAAAAGAGATAGATCACATCCCGGTATTTTTCGGGAAGCCTGAGGACAGCCTCCAGTACCTCCTTTGACGGATCGTCCAGCACCGTTCCCTCCTCCGCCAGAGCATCGAGCGGAACCCATTTTCTGCGCGACAGGGCACGCAGCCAGTCCGTGCAGGCATTGATGGTCACACGCGCAAACCACGCCTTCTCGTGCTCACTGCTCTCGAAAGAACCTTCATATAACAAATATTTCATATATACATTCTGAAATACATCCTCCGTGTCGTGCCTGTTCTTCAGATGTACGAAACAGATCCTCCGCACCATGTCCGCATACGCCTCCATGACACGGTTCACATCCTCTGTGCTCTTCAATTGTTTTCCCCCTCATCTGCCGACAATCGCACTGCATTCAAAAACCCTGTCATTTGCTGACAGGGTTTCTGGCGATCGATCAGTGATGGTGACCGCTGTGGTGTCTCGTTCCGCCGTAATAATACGTTGTCGCGTGATGTACTGTCCCGTCGCAATCCACACCGAGCTGGCACACACCGTCCACATCACAGCTGCCGTCCTCATAACAGACGACCGGCGGAGTCTGCACGACTACCCTGTGCCCTCTCCCGTGATGCGCCGACGCCACGCTCGACGTGCTTCCAGCCACGATTACAGCCAAAGCCATCACTGCCGCAAATCTTGTTACATTTTTCCGCATGTTGATTACCTCCGTTTCAGAAATGTACACGCGAAAACTTTCCCCTGATCCCGCGCATATATCCACATTGATTTCCTGTTTCATAAGCAATACGCGCGGGAAGCGGCAATCCTTTCACTGATCGCAAAATATTTTTCATTTTTCCTACTTTCATATGCCATGACCAACTATCGTCCAGCAAGACTGAACTGCAGCCATGACTGCAACAGGCTCACACAGACCCGTTGACAAGCACTGCCGTCTCATAGTCTCCCAGACTTCCCGTGAACACACTGCCGTCCACAAGATTTTTCATGCCTTTCATCGCCGGAATCTCTGTGCAGCCGTCCTTTGTGTGAAAAATAAGTACGATATGCTGTCCATTCAGCATTCTTTCCATATAGATCAGTCCTGCATCGTCATCAGCGTACTGTTCTGTGATCGTACCTTCTGTCAGCACAGGAAAGTCATGCCGGATCCGGATCAATGCCTGATAGTATCCAAGCAGCTCCCTGTCCTGTCTGTCCGGATCCCAGAGCATACCGCGCCTGCAGTCCGGATCCATGCCGCCGTCCATGCCCACCTCATCCCCGTAATAGATCATCGGCATACCGGGGAGCAGCAGCTGCAGGGCCGCCGCCAGTTTCTGCTTTCTCACATCCTTCCCGACGCTGTGCAGAAACCGCTCCGTGTCGTGGGTGTCAATAAAATTCCATAGGTACCCTTCCAGCTTTCGATTCAGATTTCCCCTCATAAAGTTCAGTTTCCCGACGAACGACGACGCGCACATCCGCCCCGTGACGACCAGATCCATCACCGCATGATAAAACTGGTAATTCATGATGCTGTCCCACTCGTCGCCCTCCAGAAAGTCCCCTGCAAAATGCCAGATCTCCCCGATGATCAGCGCATCTTTCCTGACCGCCTTGATCTCCCTGCGGAATCTTTTCCAGAATGCATGGTGGATCTCGTCCGCGACGTCCAGACGCCACCCGTCAATATCACACTCCCGGATCCAGTACAATGCCACATCAATGACAAAATCCGCCGTCTCCTTATTTTGTAGATTCAGCTTCGGCATCATCGCGGCATAGCTGAACGTCTTGTAGTTTGGCTTCTTCCCCCACTCCATCACCAGCGGAAAATCATTGATATAATACCAGTCCAGATAGTCCGACTGCTCTTTCTGTTCCATCACGTCCTTAAAAGCAAAGAAATCCACCGCCGAATGGTTGAACACGCCGTCCAGAATGACATACATTCCAAGCGCATGCGCTTTCTGAACCAGTTCCTTCAAATCCTCCTCCGTCCCAAACGACGGATCGATCTTATAATAATCGTCAATGTTGTATTTGTGGCTGGAATTGGAGCTGAAGACCGGCGTCATGTAGATCACGTCCACGCCCAGATGCCTGATGTGATCCAGACGATCGATGATCCCGCGCAGGGATCCCTTCAGATCAGCCTGATGACCGATCGGCGCCTGATACCACTCCGCCTCGGAAACCGCCTTGTCCGTGGCAAATCTGGACGGAAAGATCTGGTAGACGACTTTGTTCTTCGCCCACTGCGGCAGCTCAAACAGCTCCTCCTCCCGAAGCGTCTGCGGGCAGTCGTACATCCTGTCGAGATCCGTGATGCACTCGTCATAAAAGCCGTGGTTGCCATAGAAAACCACTTTTCCCGCCGTATCCCTTATTTCAAAAAAATACCGGAGACAGACCACATCCATATCCAGCTCCATCTCATAATAATCTATATATTCATCCGAATAAGCGGCCTGCATCTGATACACCTGCCGCGTATCCTGCCACTTTAGCGGCATATATTTGTCCTGCACATGCAGCGCCACATGCTCCACATCGCCCTTTTTGGTCTCAAGCCTGATGAGAAAACGTCCCTTCTCCAATGCATAACAATACCGCTTATCTGCAAAATGTCTGATCGCCGCGTACTCCATGAGTCCTCCTCCTTCTATACAGTTCCAGCCTGCCGCAGTCCGCCCGTCTCGGGCACGGACTGCGGCAGGCTGTACACCCCGGTCAATAAAAGAATAAGCGTGTGAACTTTTATTGAACAGATCAAATACATGGTGTAATTGTATTGTACGCTTATATTTCATAAAATTCTTGCAATATATTCCTGCCTTTCTGACACAATCCTATTACTTTCGTGACATACATTTATCTCTGTTCCTTATCCGATGTGAATTTCGCAAGGCTCTCAAAATTGTTCTAACCTATCCATGAATGTACACGATAAAACTGACGCTATGACGATTGGCAATTGAAGCTGCCAGACAGTTTTTTGTTCCATTTGAAACACAGAACCGCCCCCGCCAGAAGAGACAGCATATCCGTAAGCGGAGCCGTGTAGATCACGCCGTTTAATCCGGACAACGCATTCAGCCCGAAGAGGACCGGCAGGTAGATGAGCCCTTTATCTAACAGCGCCACCACCGTTGCATAGGATGCTTTTCCTGTAGACTGCAGGAATGTAGTGCATAACTGGTACAGTCCGTAAAAGGGCCCCATCAGCATGGACGCGACGACCATCTTCTCTCCTAAGGCGATCACTTCCTCATGCTTGATGAAGGCTGCTACCAGGCTGCCCTTCCCGAGCAGGCAGCCGGCGGTCATGAGGCTTCCCGCGATAACGGTCATGATTCCCAGATTCCGGATAATCTGATACATCCTTTTCAGTTCTCCTGAACCACAGCTATAAGAAACCGCGGGCTGCAGTCCCATGCACAGCCCCATGGCGGTCATGGAAACTACCATGGAAACTTTTCCGGCCACTCCGCTTGCCGCTACAGTGACGGAGCCGTATCCGGCCAGTATATGGTTCATGAACATGTGGGAAATGCTCATCATGATCGTACTGCAGGCCAGAAGCAGCCCCAGTGTCACGATGGGCACAATTACCTCCTTATTCAATGACAGGTTCCTGATATTCAGGGAAAATGCTTTCTTTTTTTTTTTGCCACGTACCAGAGCAGATAACAGTGTGTCAGAATACGAATACTGCCAGACATTTTTTCTCGCCGGACTGACTGCTATCCTGCAAAAATGGCTGGACAGCGGCTGCCTGGAATCAGAAGAAGAGCTTCTTCAATTCCTGACCAAACAGTTTTCGTTCTGCCAGCAGCTGCTGTCGCTTTCGCATGAAAAAGAACTTACCATAATATTGAAACCATAGTCTGTTTTCCATCTTTTCATAAGCGATCGTATTTTTCACTATCCAATTCCCCGGATGCTCCTTTTAAAGGTCTGATACATTCTTCAATAACAGTAGCTATTGTTTCGATGGGATCCTGACAATCATTGCTGAGCCATTCCTTGATGATCGCCACTGTTCCCTCTATATAGTACGCAATATAATATTTCCAGTAAGCATTAGGAATCCCAAATCTTTTATTTTGAGCAAAGAAATAAGTGCTTCGTTCATACAAAGGGCAGTATTAAAATATTTGCTTTCACACTTATTCATAAGATACCGTCATTCTGCTTCATCGCTGATTTCTTTTGCGAGCTGCATAATTTCAAACGCATACTGATTTTTTCCGTTTTCAAGTAACTTCTTGTAAATGGGATAATTAATACCAATTCCCACAAAACCGATTACACCTACAATAATCCCAATGACCATCGTCAAGGAACTTTTGCTGCCTATTACACCCATAGATATGCACAATCCGATTCCCAAAACAAGCGTCATTCCCGTTCCGAAAGTATAAGCGAAAATGTTTGCCTTTCCCTTTGCTTTTCTGTCTAACTTCTTCAAAGCAACTATTTTAGAAGTATTCTTAGGGGCATATTCGTTAGCAATTGATTCAGCATAAATTTTGTCTGTGTTCATAATAACCTCTCCTCTGATCAAATATTATAGCAGCTGATATGATCATACTAGATTTTATACAGGAATTGAACGACATCTTTTGAAATTTGTGTTGATTTTAACTTTTCAGTATGTTATCAGCATTTTGCACTTATATGATAGCTTATATAATAGGCCTTTATCAAATTTTTCACAGAAAAGTGTTTTGGCTGTCTACAGCAAAACTGAGGCTGCATACTATTACCTCTATTCATGCATCGAGTACTCTCGGAAACTCACAGTCCTTGAAAACACTGTGTTTCCAAAGCCTCACGTTTTTTCAGTAGGATTTTTACATCCTTCATGTGTGGATTTTTTCAAGCGGCGCAAGCGGGGATTTTGCCAAAGCTGCGGCGATATTTCTCCCCCTACTACCTACAAAACCGCAAAAGGCAAGTTACTTTTCTAACAATTTCAAAAACCTCTTATCATTCATCTGCTCGTTAGTAATATAGTTACCATCTAAAAATAATGCATAAGTTGTAATTGGTGTTGGAGCGTTTTGTGCGTCCTCCTTGTTCTGTAAGTGAACCGACTTGAATTGTATAGATTTTTCTTTCGCAATGTTTTCAATTACAGGAATGTATTTTGCATTAAACGGACACTGATTGGTGTAATACAGAACATATCCCATCTCATCAATATGAGGATGTTTTGCACATTCTTTGAATTTTGGCAATAAAGCATTTTCGGTAAAAGATAAATGCCATAACTGAATACCGTTATCCGCTTCATCGCTGACGGCAAACCCTTTGTATTTTAAAAATTCAGGGTCTGCCAGAAATGGTTTTTTCTTTGCCGCAGATAATATACATAGTCCTTTTTTTCCTTTGTCTTTGCTATCCTCAATGCAAATATTCAGTAGTTCTGCCCCATAACCATGTCCTTTAAAAGAACCGGCTACCCATAAACAGTCAATATACATATAGCTATCTGCGACAATGGGATTCCAAGCATTTTCAGCGGGTATATATTCAATAAAACACTTTCCCCGTTGTTCACTTTTTAAAAAAAACAAACCATCATCAAAACGTTCTTTTAACCATTCTTTTTTTGATGACACTTGAATATCATTATTGTTTGAAATTGCACAACATATATGTTCTTTTTCTATATTCTCATTTGTTACTCTGATATATTCCATAAGCACATCTCCGTAATTTCTTTTTAGCGTTGCTCTATTATACCTCCATTTTTTTAAAAATGAAAGCAATTCCTTATACTTCCTTCCCATCAAAACGAAATTTGAATAGGGACGCAGCAAGCCGCTGTTTTATGCTGTCCTCGGTATCTCTGTCAATATGCCCGTTTTCAAATATCAAAATCAGTTTTTCCAGCGTTTCAGTGTCGGAAACCATTCAAGCATAATTTTTCTTGCTTCTTCTTCGCTCATACTGGGGTTAGCAGCAGCCATATTCGGTACACATACCTCAATCATTTCTTCCATCGTACCATTAAAAGTAAACCTACCGTTTTCAAAACAATACTTGCAGTATTCTTCATTTTTGCTGCCATCTGCATTTGTTCCGTACAGTTCATCAGTTTCTCCCATAGGCATACCGCAGCACTGACAAAATTTCTGATTCATTTCATTCATTTTTGTTACCTCTTTCTTTCTAAA
>VSNO01000097.1:8231-17423 GCA_009774375.1 Lachnospiraceae bacterium | reverse complement strand
TTATTAGCGGTAATACTATCTGTTTCTTTGTTGTCTCAAGCACCGCAGACAACAAAGAAACAGATAGTATTACCGCTAATAATTTCCTTTTCACAGTAAGTCTCCTTTCGTTAATTATTTCCCGACAATTCCCTACCGTTTATTTTATACTATCTGCAATCTTTTTTCAACGAATTTATTTCAAATGTATATATTCTAACCCTTTTTAAGCGATTTTGAATACAATGTGCACAATATCGTTCGCTAATATCTCCTCCTGTCCACAATTGTCACTTTTCTTCCCTCAAGAGCCTCCTGAAAGACCTCATCCGTGATTCCCAAGATCCCATCAAAAGTCTCCGTTTTCCCGCGCTCTGCAATATGCACTTCCGGCTCCACACCGATGACATCAGCGACAGCACCGGCTGCCAGACGTTTCACGTCTGCTGCCGGCAGCGCCCCTTCCCCTTTCATAATAATGCAGACATCCACCACATCAATATTATGTTCCATTCCGATGCATATGATATAGGAAGCATCGATACCCTGCAGACCAGAAAGCGCCTCCTCGATCCGGGACACGGGCACACTGCCGCCCCTGACCTGCACAACATCGTCTATCCCATGGCTGAGCCTGTCCATCCTCGCCATCGTCCTGCCGCATTCGCATCTCTCATAATAAATGCCTGTTATTCCCCCTGTGCGGTATCTGATCAGCGGAACCCCCTTCTTCTGGAGGGTTGTAAAGACCAGTTCCCCTCTTCCCCCCGGCAGGACGAGCTTCATATGCGTGTCCAGGATCTCTGCCAGAAAGAAGTCCTCCTGGATATGCATCCCCTTCTGACACTCGCACTCGCACGCCACGCCGAGTCTCGTCAGCTCGTTTAACCCGAAGATACCATAGAGTCTGATCCCGAGCCTGCGCTGGATCATTTCCCGGATACCTTCTGTCCAGGACTCCCCTCCGCATATCGCGGCCTTCAGATGCAGACTGTTTCTCAGCCCTCTCTCCTCGACCATCTGTGCCAGACACTTCAAATGTACCGGAGTGCTGATCATTCCTGTCACACCCAGCCTCCGCATCCGTGCGACCAGCGCTGCCGGTCTGCAGTCCGGCGACAGTACCACCGCTGCACCGACTGCTTCCGCACCATACTGTGCTCCCAGACCCTCGGTGCACAGCCCGTCGCTGTAGGCAACCTGTATGACATCCTGCTCTCCCAGCCCTGCCATGCTGATCGACCGCGCCATACATTCCTTCCAGATGTCCATGTCCATCTGCGTGTATCCGGCTGCCGTCTCCATCCCGGCATGACCATCTCCATGGTTTGAAAACTGATAACTTGCTATCCTGCTGCCCGATACGGCAATCTTTCCCAGCGGATAGGCTTCGATCAGATCCTCCCTCGTCGTGAAAGGCAGTTTTTCCAAATCCTCTATCCCCCGTATATCATCCGGTTCAAGTCCTATACTCCACATTTTTTTCCTGTAATATTCCACCTTGTCATACACATACCTGACGAGCTCCACGAGACGTTTTCCCTGCAATACAGCCAGTTCATCACGGCTCATACATTCCCTTGCTTTATTCCATATCATATAATCCCCTCCACACATGAATCCTCTTTTTTATTATCACCTATTTCATTGCTCTATGCAAGTAATTTTGAGGATCACTGCCAGGAACGAAACGAGTGTTTTATGGAACCAGATGAAAGAATCGTGAGCACCAAAAAAGCGCCCATCCTGCGATGCGCGCTTTTTCATGTATATCTCTGGCACCCCCGGCCATTTACACAGCCCCGGCGGTCTCAGCGTCCTCCTCCGGGACTGTGATCTTCTCATTCTTCCAGTTTAGACGTCCGTATCTCTTGCAGAGCTCGTGAACCTCCTCTTTCAGCTCCTCTGTCAGCTCTCCTCCCTTTAAACGCCACTTCCAGTTCTCTCCCACTGTGGACGGCGTGTTGATACGGCAGCTGTTGTCATATCCCAGATAATCCTGCATCGGGATGACGCACAGCTTCGCGCGGCTGCGCATCGCCATGCTGATCAGCGATTTATAGAGCTGTTTCTTCGGCGTATACTGATCGCACATGTAGTCCCTCGCCATCTGCATATCTTCCTTCGGGATGCTGTCAAGCCAGCCGACGATCGTCTCATTGTCGTGCGTTCCTGTATAGACAACACAGTTCTCTATGTAGTTATGCGGCAGATAGTCATTCGCGCTCCCTGAGTCGCGCGTATCAAACGCGAACTCCAGTACCTTCATCCCCGGAAAACCGCTATCCTGCACCATCCTGCGCACCGAATCCGTCACAAAGCCCAGATCCTCAGCGATCACTTCCTTCCAGCCGAGCGCACGCTCCATATGGCGGAACAGATCGATCCCCGGCCCTTTCTCCCAGTGACCGTTCACTGCCGTCTTCTCTCCGTAAGGAATGGAGTAATACTCATCAAATCCACGAAAATGATCGATCCTCAGCACATCGCACAGCCGGAAGCTGTACTCCAGCCTCGAGATCCACCACTGATATCCGGTCTGTCTGTGGTAATCCCAGCAATACAGCGGATTTCCCCACAATTGTCCCGTCGCAGAAAAACCATCGGGCGGGCATCCTGCCACCGCCACAGGCAGATTCTCCCCGTCAAGCTGGAACAGCTCCGGATGAGCCCAGACATCCGCGCTGTCCATGGACACATAAATCGGGATATCGCCCACCAGCAGGATCCCATTCTCATTCGCATAACGCTTCAACGCTCTCCACTGCTTCTGGAACATAAACTGCAGATACTGCTGAAACTCGATATCAAAATAGAGCTCTCTCCTGTAATAATCCATGGCGTTTCCCCAGCGGAAGCGGATATCCTCCGCCCACTCTGTCCACGGAACACCGCCGAACCGGTCCTTCACCGCCATAAACAGTGCATAGTCTGAGAGCCACCAGCGGTTCTCCTCCACAAACCCAAGATACTCCGGATTATGGCTGACATCGCTGCGCTCATACGCCTTGCGCAGCAAGGGATAACGGCTCTCATACATCTTTCCGTAATCGATGGTTCCCGGCTTCTCACCAAAATCCGCCTCGTCACATTCCTCCTGTGTCAGCACGCCCTCCTCGATCAGCGCTTCCAGGCTGATAAAATAAGGATTGCCCGCATAAGTCGAAAAAGACTGATACGGTGAATCTCCATAGCTAGTAGGCCCCAGCGGCAGTATCTGCCAGTAGCTCTGTCCCGCCTCTTTCAGCCAATCCACAAAATCATACGCACTTTTCGAAAAACACCCGATGCCATATTTCGACGGCAGACTGGTAATCGGCAATAAAATACCTGCTCCTCTGTCCATTATTACAATTCTCCTTTACATAACAGAATAGATTATGATCATACAACTATATTGTAACAATACAAGCCGGAAAATGCAATTGGAAATGCATCATTTGGTCATTCCTGTCAGAACCCCGAAAGATATACTTTTTTCATATTCTGTTACTTTTTGTATATCTTGTATAATTTTATTGTACAATCCCGTTGCATTTTGTATAATAGTATAATAAAGAAAACCAAACTTCAGAAAGGATGCATCTGATGAACAAGAACAAAATACCAATCACCTTCCGAAAACGTATGATCTTATATAATCTCCTGGTAATCGTCTGTATCGCGTTCCTCATCAGTGTCTACACCTATTCTTTCTATAAAAAAGATGTCATTGACAGTGAGGCCGCAAACTCTGCCAGCCGCCTGCACCTCGTCGCTTCGAGGATCGAGATCGCCTGTGACGAGCTCATCAACATTGTGCAGAACTGCGCGGGGCGGAAGTCCCTGTTTCTCTCCTCCCTCCTCTCGGGACGCGTCAGCCGGTCCGGCGAGGGATCCGGCATTTATGCCGCCAATGTCCTGCGGGATCTCTGTGCCATCTCGGGATACAATGAATACATCCATAAAATAACCGTGTACGAGAAAGGGTCTCTTTTCATACAGGCAGGAACCTCCTACGGAAGCTCGAACGACGCGGACTGTATCATGAAAGCATCCTGGTTTGACGAGCTCCTCAACAAAAATATGCAGGAATACACCCTGACGCTCCGGGACAATCCGTTTCCCCTGAACGCCAAAGCCATTCCCCAGCTTCTGCCGCTGATACGGCCGCTCCAGTATTCCAGGAAGGAATCGCCGCGCGATGCATGGGTCTGCCTCACCCTCTCACCCAGACTGTTCCAGGATACGCTGGAGCTATTGTCGCAGGACAAATCCGTCCTTATCATGACCAGCGATCACTCTCCGGTCAGCAGCATGAATATGGAACCGTTCTCCATGGCGGATATCCAGGCTGTTCTGGACATCCATCCGGAGCAGACAGGCTGCGTGAAGGCAAGCCTGTCCGGCACGGACTGCATCTTTATCTGGGAACGGCTGTCCGTCAGCGGACTGATCCTCTGTGAGGTGCTGCCGTTAAAAAACATCGCGCTGAACCCGGGCGCCATCCAGATGACGGTCGGCCTTGTCTTTGTGTCCTGTATCGTCATCGGATTTTCCTTATCCCTCCTGTTTACCCGCTATCTGACGCGCCCCATCATGCGCCTGATCGGACACATGGAGGCGATCTCCGCCGGCAATTTTGACAGAAATCCGGATATCGAGTCCGATGACGAACTGGGGATCATCGGGCGGCAGATCAACGAGATGTCCTCCCATGTCTCCGTGCTCATGGAGAACCGGATCCGGGACGAACAGGAAAAGATGAACCTGGAGATCAAGATGCTGCAGGCGCAGATCAATCCCCACTTTCTATATAACACCCTGGATTCCATCAAGTGGATCGCGACGATGCAGCACAACGCGGGGATCGTGAAAGTGGTCTCCGCCCTCTCATCCCTTCTGAAGAATATGGCAAAGGGATTTCACGAAAAAGTGACGGTCCGGCAGGAGCTGGATTTTCTCGATAATTATGTCACGATCGAAAAAATACGCTATATCGAGCTCTTCGACGTTGAGATCACCGTGGATGACCCCGCGCTGTATAATGCCCATATCATCAAGCTGACACTGCAGCCGCTGGTGGAGAACAGTATCTTTTCCGGCATCGAGCCGAGCGGAAAACCCGGACTGATCCAGATCCACATTTTCTCCCGGGAAGAGGTTTTGTACATCAGCATCCGCGACAACGGCGTGGGCATATCACAGGAAAATATCGCCCGTCTCCTGACCGATACCTCCCGGGTATCCAAACATTACATGAGCGGAATCGGCCTTCCAAATGTGGACCGCCGTATCAAACTGGTGTACGGTCAGGAATACGGCCTTTCGATCGAAAGCGAGGTCGGCGTCTACACCTGCGTTACCGTCTCGCTTCCATTAGAAATATAGAATTTAGAAATATAGAATTGCAGATATAAAGGAGTTTCTTATCTTATGTACCGAATCATTCTGATTGACGATGAACCCCTGATCCTGGCCGGCATCGCGTCGCTGATCTGCTGGGAGGAACATGACTGCTGTATCGTGGGAAAAGCCACGAACGGACATGACGCCATCGACATGATCCTGGAAACCCAGCCGGATATCATCATCACGGATATCCGCATGCCAGTCATGAACGGACTGGAGCTGATCGAAGCCTGCCAGGAAAAACACTGTGAGTTTGCATTCATCTTCCTCACCAACCTGGAGGACTTTCAACTGGCAAAACAGGCTGTGCGCCTGGGTGCCATTGATTATCTGGTGAAGCTGGATCTCCAGCCGCAGACGCTGATCCAGGCGCTGGACAGAGCCAAGGAACACTGTTCCCGCATGGAGAGCCATCACAACAAGGAACTGTACTCACTGCTGCTAAAAGACACGCAGGAACAGCAGGAGCGCAATTATTTTTCACAGCTCATCCTGTCACCGGCAGACCATGAACTGCCCTCCAACCCGGAAATATCGGACCGGTATCAGGACGCCTGTCTGATCTTACTGCAGATGAAACCGGAGCAGATCCTTTTCGGCCACACAGAAGCCTACGACTTCCAGTTTATCTCCAGCCAGCTTCAGGATATCGTCAGCGGAATCGGGGGGCGCTATTTTTCCAGCCACACCATACTGATGCCGCACAAGGACACCCTGCTCCTTGTCGTCTGTCCGAAGCCGGAAAGCAGTACGGAGAAATCCCTCTCGGAATTCTGCACGAAGGTCAACGTGGCTCTCAGCACTTATTTCGCCCTGACTGCCCTGTTCGGCATCAGTCTGAAAAAGGCCGGCATATCCATGCTTCCCGAGGCTCTCCGCGAAGCGCAGTCCGCCCTGAACCGCTGCTACTATGATTCTTCGCTGCGCATCGCCTTTTACAAAGATCAGGAATCCCGCCTCCGGCCGCCTGCACAGCGGGAATTTAATATCAATTTCCTGAAGAAATCCATGTCGGCCGCCGTGCTGGAAAATGAAAGCCAGGATCTGAGGGAGATCTTTCGCGAGCTCTCCGAACTGTTTACACAGTACAAACCGGACAAAACACAGGCAGTCAGCGCCTGCATCAATATCTATTCCTACCTGCACGATCTGCTGCAGAACGATGCCTTTGAGGAGAATGCCTTTCCATACAGCATCGATATCGCGGAACAGCTGTCGCGGCTGGGCAGCCTGGACGACATCCTGCAGTGGCAGAACAGCTTCTGCGAGAAGATATGCACGCTGCTGACCGAGCGGAAAGAAAAACGTTCCGACAAGTTTGTCCATATGGCAAAGCGCTACATCCATGAGCATTACAGGGAAAAGCTGACATTGTCAGACATCGCAGAATATTTAAAGATCAGCTCCGGTTACCTGAGCACCTCCTTCAGCAGCTGCACGAACCGGACTGTATCGGACTATATTGCCGAGGTAAAGATCGAACACGCCAAAGAACTGATCGATTCCGGCCAGTACCTGATCTATGAGATCGCAAACCAGCTGGGGTTTGAAAATGCCTATTACTTCAGCAAAGTATTCAAGAAAGTAACTGGTATTTCCCCAAAGAATTATGAATGCCGGCACAGATTGAATCAGGACTGAGGAACTATCAATAACAACCTGTTATCAACAGACGCTCGTGAAAGGAGAACAGATTCTATGAGTAAAAAAGTGATACTGATCATGACTGACACAACCCGCACCGACATGCTGGGCTGCTATGGCAACCCCGGCATGATCACGCCCAATCTGGACCAGCTTGCCGCGGACGGGATCCGCTTTGAACAGGCGTACACCACACAGCCCGTCTGCCAGCCCGCGCGCTCCGCCATCTTCACCGGGACTTATCCCCACTCCTGCGCCGGCTGGTCAAACTGCATGGGACTGTCCGACAATGTCCAGAATATCGGACGCCGGCTGAGCGACCACGGCATCCACAGCGCCTACATCGGAAAGTGGCATCTGGACGGAGGCGACTACTTCGGGCTTGGCAGATGCGCGGACGGCTGGGATCCCGATTACTGGTACGACATGCGCAATTACCTGGACGAACTCACGCCCGAGGAGCGCTATCTTTCCCGCCAGACCCACAGCATGGAGACCCATGACATCAAGGCGGAGTTCACCTTCGGACACCGCTGTTCCGACAAGGCGATCGATTTCCTGCAGAAACACCATGATCTGGACGACGACTACTTTCTGGTGGTCTCCTATGACGAGCCCCACGGCCCCAGCCTCTGTCCCAGGGAATTCTGGCAGCGATATGAAGATTATGAATTTTCCCGCAAGGCCAACCTGCTCGATACCCTGGAAGACAAACCCGAGCACCACAGGATCTGGGCGGGCGACGACTACATGAAAGCGGCATCGCCTGATTTTTCCATGCGGTTCAAATACTTCCTGGGCTGTAACAGCTTTGCGGACTATGAGATCGGGCGCGTGTTGAAGGCCGTGAACGACTATGCCAGCGACGCAGTCGTCATCTACACCTCCGACCACGGCGATATGCTCTACTCCCACTCCCTGACTGCCAAGGGACCCGCCATGTACGAGGAGATCACCCACATTCCGTTCATCGTGCGCGGCTTTGGCCGGAACCAGGTTGACCCCAACCCGGTCTCCCACATCAACCTGGCACCCACCCTATGCGATATCTTCGGGGTGCCCAAGCCAAAGGTCTTCGAGGGAAAAAGCATCTATGAGGAGCTGAAAACGGGACATCGGACAAACGATTACGTCTTTATGGAATTCGGGCGGTATGAGGTCGACCACGACGGTTTTGGCGGTTATCAGCCTGTCCGCTGTGTCTTTGACGGGCGATATAAGCTGGTCATCAACCTGATGACCTCCGATGAGCTCTATGACCTGCAAAACGATCCGGATGAGATGAAGAACCGGATCCTCGACGCTTCGCTGGATGCTGAAAAGAAACGCCTGCACGAAGCGCTGCTCGACAACATGTACGAAACCCGCGACCCGTTCCGCGGATACTACTGGGAAAACCGCCCCTGGAACAGCTATCCCGCGGACAAGACCTGGAACAGCCGCCTGATGACCCGGCAGAGAGAAAATGAAGAATATGAACCCCGCCAGTTAGATTATAATACCGGACTTGCCATGAAAGAGGCCACCCGGAAAAAAGGACAATGCATCTCGGAATAAAAAGACAAACTGCCGGATACAGACAAGGAACATGCCCCCTGGATCACCCAGGGGCATGTTCATCACACGAACCGTTTCATCACATCCCATTTCCGTTCCATATCCGCCACCAGCGCAAACTGCGTTCTGGCGCGATCCAGATTGTGCTCCGGCCTGTGGATCCGGAAATATCTGTCACCCTCCAGATAGTCGGTCAGAAAGCGCATGCCGCACTCCAGCGTCATCAGCTTTGCGCCCCACGGCAGCAGGCGGATCTCCGCATCTGTCAGACTGCCTGCACAGCCCTCGAGAAATCCGCTCACATATGCCTCATACAGCGGAAGCGAGAGCGATACTTTGCTTAAGTCCCTCTCATCCTCCTCCGCCGTGTTGGCGCCGAAGCGGATCGAATCGCCAAAGTCAAATACCGCAGTGCCCGGCATCACCGTATCCAGGTCGATAACGCACACCGCCTCCCCTGACCGGGTATCGATCAGAACATTGTTCAGCTTCGTGTCGTTGTGCGTGACACGGCAGGGGATCTCTCCGTGTTGCAGCCGGTGCGTCACAGCGGGCGGGTCCGGGTGTCTGTCCTTGGCAGGCGGGAGCTCGCGGGCTCCGTGGTTGGCGGTGCCGCGCGCG
>VSNO01000097.1:0-8221 GCA_009774375.1 Lachnospiraceae bacterium | reverse complement strand
CTGCCAACGTGTTTTGCCCTGCCGCACGCATCTGTCTCCACCGCCCTGCAGAACGCTTCAAAACGTTTCGGCGTGTTGTGAAAGTCCGGGATCGTCTCTGTCAGCTCCGACACCGGATAGGCATCCAGAAGTCTCTGAAAATGTCCAAACGCCTTCGCACTCTGATAAAAATCTTCTTTACTCTCCGCCACGTCGTATCCGACGGCATCCGTGATAAACAGATACATCCTCCACCAGGATCCCAGACTGTCCACATAATAGTCCGTCCCGGCCTTTGTCCGGATCAGCGTCAGCGTCTCGCGCTGCGCATCTCCTCCCGCCCTGACGATCTGATCCCGCAGATACGCCGTGACGCCGGATATATTCTGCATCAGGCCGCCGGGATCCTGAAACACATGTGTGTTCATCCGCTGCAGGATATACTGGCGGCGCTGCTCCCCATCCTCTGTGCAGAGCAAAAATGTGTCATTGATATGCCCGTTTCCATAGCGCGCGCACTCTGACGGTATTCCCTCCACACAGAACTGGCTGACAGCCTCCTCGATCTTCTCACATGCCCCTGTGGCAATCTTCTGGTAATCCACTATGCTTCCTCCCATAAACGCTCCGGATACAGCCCCGCTTTCTTAAACGCGCGGACTGCCTCCACCACTCTCTCCTTGTCCTCCTTATACGTGACGCCATACCAGCTGTCGGCAGAGTGAAGGACTTTGACATCCGCCCTGCCTTCCCGGATCAGCTGATCCACGACAAACGGCAGGAAATACTCGGATTTCAGCGGATCGCTGTTCAGGCTGTTGTCCAGAAATGCCGGAAAACGCTCTTCCAGCTCCTTTAAGATACTGGGTGTAAATCCCCACAGATTCATGGACACGATCGTATCCTCCGGCAAGGCTGTCCAGACTGCCCCGCCATCCTCCGTATATTCCGCGCGGTTTCCGTGTTTCTCGATCCGCGTCCGCTCCACGATCTCCTGCAGCATACCGCTCTCACTCAGCGTGCACACGCCCCTGGCGACATGCCCATGATCCGTCAGCGTCTTGTACAGGTCATATCCTACCATGGTGTAATGACAGGTGTCGTCATCCTCCATATGGGAGAGCTGGTCAAAGATCGTCTGAAATGCGGACTTGCCATAGTAGTCATCCGCATTGATCACGGCAAAGGGCGCGTCCCCAAGCTCCCCGGCGCAGCAGAGCACCGCGTGGGCAGTCCCCCACGGCTTCACCCTTCCCTCAGGACAGGCGTACCCCTCCGGCAGCTGGTCCAGCTCCTGATATACATAGGCGGTCTCCACATGCGCCTCCATGCGCCTGCCGATCTGCTCCCGAAACTCTTGCTCAATGCTCTTTTTGATCAGGAAGATGATCTTCTCAAACCCTGCCGCCACCGCGTCATATATAGAAAAATCAATGATCAGATTTCCATGATCGTCAATGGGATCGATCTGTTTCAATCCCCCATAGCGGCTTCCCATCCCTGCCGCCATGATCACAAGTACTGGTTTTTTCTTCATCGTTCTTACCTCTCTTCATATTATTCCATGCCGTCATCCCGCTGTTTCTCCCACAAAAAGGGATCTCCCAGCATGGCCAGATACGCTTTCAACCGTTTCCTGCATGCCAGGATCCTGGCGTCCTGGCAGTCTCTCCCGATCACGCGCGGGTGCAGCTGCCACGGGTCGCTCTGATCCTCATACAGATATTCCGCCTGTCTGTCCTCCGGCATATAGCCGTTCGTTATCACGTATGTATACGCCCGCGTCCTGATCCCGCGCCAGCCGTGCGCCTTGTGCGTCTGCCCCGATCTGGCAAAGGCATCGACGCTCTCCGGCGATCCGGGGTAAGAACATATGAACAGATCCTCCGGTTCCGTCTGTTGTTCCCCGAAGACCGACGCCCTGTGGCTGATCCCCTGGCAGGTATCCGGCACTGGCACGTCCAGCAGCTCCAGCAGCGTAGGCATGTGATCCGGGCTGGCAAACAGAACGTCGCTCTTTCCGGGCCTGATCCGGTCTTTCTGCCGCATCAGCAGCGGAATGTGGAGCGATTCCTCATACCAGACATTCTTGCTCATAAGCCCGTGGGAGCCGAGCATCTCCCCGTGATCCGCCGAAAGCACGACCAGCGTGTTCTCCTCCATGTCGTTCTCGCGCAGATATCGTGCGATCCGCCCGAACTGTTCGTCGATCCCGTACACTGCCGCAAAATACTGTCTGGCGATGACCGCCATCTCAGGCGTGCGCTTTTCCTCCGGCACATTGGGACGCCACGCGATGTCGAGATCTCTGAACTTCTCGTAATAGCGCTCGGGAACCAGCTCATATGGCAGGTGCGGCGGATTATAGGACACAAACAGGGCAAACGGATCGTCCGCAGCGCGATGGGCGTCCAGATATTCCAGCGCCTTGTCTGTCTCATACTCCGCCGACCATTTCCCCGGTCGGATCTGCCTCGGGGAGTCCGTCCAGTAATGGGGATCGAGATGGTCATCGCAGGCTCCGTAGGACAGCCAGTACTCAAACCCCTGCCGCCTCTCTCCCGGCGGCGTGTAAGCGTCCCAGCCTGCAGCGCCCGATTCCGGATGGCTTGTAAAGTTCTGCTCCGACGCGTCCAGATGCCATTTTCCGATGTATGCCGTGTCATATCCCGCACCCTGCAGTACATTTCCGATACAGGTTTCCTGCGGCTTCAGCATCAGCTTTTCCTCCAGGCCGGTCTTGCAGTTCGTCCACAGTCCGATCGAAAAAGGATATCTGCCCGTCATCAGGCTTCCCCGGTGCGGCGTGCAGAGCGGAAAAGTGCTGTCCGCATGCTCAAAGCACAGGCTCTCCTCCGCAAACGCATCCATATTGGGCGTGACCGCCTGATCCTGATGGACACAGCCCATCGCATGATATCTCCACTGATCCGCAAAGATATAGATCAAATTCGTCTTCATCCTGTCCTTGTCACATCTCCTTTCACAGCGTTACCAGTACATCTCCCAGTCCGCAATGCTCCTGGTCAGCGCTTCCATGTAGAAATAATCCCCCCATGTATTGCACTCGTCCACGCCCCGGTTTTTGCAGGTATTTTCCGCGGAATCCCGCGCGTAGGTTCCGTGGAGCAGCAGACCGTTGGACTGTTTCGGATCGGCGTTGCCGCAGGTCCGGATCAGGGCGTACAGTATGCGCTTCGCCGCACCTGTATATTTTTCCGCGCGCTCGCGATCCAGATATTTTGCCATTTCAAGCATTCCGCACACGGCGATCGCCGCCGCGGAGGAATCCCTTGGCTCCGCGCTTCCGGTGTCGAAGTCAAAATCCCAGTATGGGATCAGATCCTCCGGAAGATGGCAGAGAAAGAAGTCCGTCACACGCTCAAACAGTCTGATATAGGAATCATCCCTGAGATAATGATAACTCAGCACGATCCCGTATATCCCCCACGCCTGCCCTCTCGCCCATGCAGAATCGTTCCGGTTTCCCTGGTGCGTCACGCCGTATGACGGCTCCCCCGTCTCCATGTCGATAAAATACGTGTGATACGTGGAATCATCCTCCCGCAGAATGCAGTTTACTGCTGTTTTGATGTGGTTCTCCGCCATGCAGGCATATTTTTTGTCTCCGGTCACTTCACTTGCCCAGTACAGAAGCGGAAGGTTCAGCAGGCAGTCAATGATCAGACGGTACTCTGACGCCTCTCCCACACTGCCCCACGCCTGCAGGAATTTTCCTTTTTCCCGATACCGCCCCGCCAGATGGTCAGCCGCCATCAGCGCAGCCTCCTTTGCCTTCTCATTTCCTGTCAGCTTATACGCCGCCACACAGGACAGGCTGAACAGGAATCCCATGTCGTGATGATTCACATCGATCTTGTCCGCGATCCTGTGAAAAAAGCTGTCTACCTGCACGGTTGCCGCCTGCCGGAACGCATCCTCGTCCGTATGCTCGTAGGCAAGCCAGAGCACTCCGGTCCAGAAGCCTGTCGTCCATTCCACATTCTCCGTCGCTTCATAGAAACCCTGAAAACTGTTGGATGATGGAAAATGATCCGTAAATACCGGCAGATCACTCCTGACGATCCCGATCGCGGTCTCCAGCGCTTTCTTTACCAGCGCTTCATCCGCGGCAGGATACTTCATGAGCGTCTCAAATGTTTGTGCCATAAATCTCAATCCCCCTAACTATATGAACGTATATATACTAGATCATGATCGTATACTCCGCGTAAAACTCCCCTGAAGGCGCAAGCTCGTTTCCATACCTGCGCTCAGACAGCTCCCCCGCAAAACCCTCACTGTCGCATATGCCGTACCATGGCTCGATGCAGATGAACGGCGCGTTTTTCTTCGCGGGCGACCATATGCCGAGAACCGGCGCGTCAGAACATACCGTCACATAGGGCTGGCCTCTGCTGTCACAGAGTGATATTGTATGCGCCTGATCATTCTCCAGGATCAGTGCATCCGTGTCGAACAAGTCTGCCGTGATCTCCATCGCGCCGTCCCGCAGGGCAAACTCTTTTGTGCCCCCTGTGAGCAGACTGTTCTCCCCCACGAGACTCGACACGATCTTATCTTTTGTATCGAACATAAGTTTGTATTCTGTCTGTGTCCCTCTGCCGCCGATCGGGCACCAGAACGCCGGATGCCCGCCGATGCTAAAATACATTCTTTGGCTGCCACAGTTTTTTACGTTCCACGAGACAACAAGCTTCTTTTCGTTCTCTTTGTCAAACCGGTATCCCTGTTCAAACTCGAATTCAAAGGGAAATCCCGCCCTCGTCTCCTCATCTGACCGCAGCAGGAATATCAGCTCCTCCTCCGTCTGCCGCAGAAGTTCAAACTCCATATCCTTCGCAAATCCGTGCTTTGCCATCGGATACGCTTTGCCGTCATAGCGGAAGCTGCCGTTGTTCAGACAGCCCACAAGCGGAAAGAGCACAGGCGATGTCCGCCCCCAGTATGCAGGATCCGCATTCCACATATATTCCATGCCGCTGTCCAGTTTTTTAAGTGATCGCAGCTCCGCGCCATGTGAATCCACGCAGATGCCGATCTGTGAATTTTTTAGACTGTATATTGCCATATTGCATTCCCTTTCCCGTCATCCTTTGATACCGCTGGCGGCAACCCCTTCCACAAAGAACCGCTGACAGCTCAGAAATACGATCACGATCGGAATGAGGGAGCACACGGAAGCAGCCATGATCCATGCATAGTCCGCTCCATACTGGGAAATGAACATGCGGATACCTAACTGTACAGTCTTGAGTTCCTTTGTCTTCAGATAGATCAGCGGACCCATGAAGTCATTCCATACATTTGTGAAGGTAAAAATGATCAGGGTAGCCATAGCCGGTTTTCCAAGCGGGAACACGATCTTGGCAAAAATGCCGAATTCGTTCAGCCCGTCGATCCGTGCCGCCTCACACAGCTCATCCGGAATGCTGATATAAAACTGCCGGATCAGAAATACGCCGAACGCGGAAAATGCCTGCATCAGTATCAGTCCGATATGTGTGTCATTCAGCCCCATCTTGGAGACCAGGATGAACTGCGGCACCATGTACACCTGCCAGGGAACCGCTATGGTCGTGACATACATCAGAAATATGAGATCCCTTCCCGCAAACCTGCATTTGGTAAATCCATACGCCGCAAAGCAGCTGGTACAGAGCTGGACAGCTGTCGTGATCAACGTCAGCTTGGCAGTATTGATAAAGAAGGTGATCAGAGGCAGCTTCTGCCATATCACTTTATAGTTTTCCGGGTGCAGGGTTTCCGGCCACCATCTCATGGGTATGGAGAACACGTCCTTATTCAGTTTTAGCGATGAGATCACCATCCAGTAAAATGGTACCAGCATAGTTATCGACAGACCAATCAAAATGACATACAGGATGACTTTTATTGCTTTTCTCTTTGTATTCATTCAATCCCCTCCTATAAGTCTTTGAACCATTTCTTCTCTCCACTGAACTGGATCAAAGTGATGACCAGGACAATGGCGAACAGTACGATCGCCCCGGCACTGGCAGGTCCAAACTCCCAGCTTGTAAATGCCTTTTCATATATATAGTTGACCAGTGTCTTGGTCGCATTGCCGGGACCGCCGCCTGTCATGACATACACCAGGTCAAACACTTTAAAGCACTGGATCGTCAGCATGATCATCACGAAAAATGTAGTCGGCGTCAGCATGGGCACCGTGATGCTCCACAGCTTCTGCCACCCGTTCGCCCCGTCGATGCTTGCCGCCTCGTACAGCGAACTGGATATTCCCTGCAGCGCCGCCAGATATACGATCATGTAGTATCCCATATATTTCCACACGCTCACGATGGAGACTGCCACCATCGCCCAGTCTTTGTCCACGACCCATCTGGGCGGATCACTGATACCGATAAATTTCAGGATCTGGTTGACCGGGCCAAAATCCGGCTGGAACAGCATATTCCACACAGCGCCTACCGCGACGATCGATGCGATATACGGAAAATAAAATGCAGTTCTGAAGATCGCCACGCCTTTGATCTTGTTGTTTAAGAGCACTGCAAGCAGGAGCGCCAGTATCAGAGTCGGCACGACTGTCATCACCGCATAGCTGATCGTATGTACTAATGTTCCCCTGAAGACCTTATCGCCAAAGATCTCTGCAAAATTTGCAAGTCCCACGAATTCCATCGGCTTCTTCGACCCGTCCCAGCTCATGACACTCAGCACAAACGAAAAAATAACCGGTACAAACACAAAGATGGAATAACCGATCAGATTGGGAAGGATAAAGGCATATCCTGTAATATTACGCCGGATCTTTCTCTTCTGACCGGAAGTGAGTAAACCCTTTTTTTCATTGCTCATACGCACACCCTCCATAGAGAAGGGCTGGTTTACCAGCCCTTGATCTCCGCAACTCTCTCCGTCAGTTCCGCGATTCCTTCATCCACATCATACGCATGGATCAGGATCATCTCGTGCACTTCATTCAGCACCGTACGTATCTCCTCGATCTGGGGATCCAGCGGACGGTCAAACGAATAATGTGTATAGTTCAGCGCCTCAACGTTGCTCTCTCCCTCCGGGAAACGCTCAGCGGATGCGATCGTCTGGAGTGCAGTCTCAGAAGGGATACCTGTAAACACTCCCTGCGCCGCCAAGATCTCCGCAGCTTCCTCAGAAGATGCAAACTTCACAAAATCCCATGCCAGATCCGGCTGATCCGTGTAGGCGCTGATCGCGATCGGTGTCAGTGCACCTACTGTATAACCGGTCTCTGTGTCTTCTGGATGCGGGATCGTGGCAATACCCCAGTTGAAATCAGTCTCTCCCTCCTCCTGGGACTGCATCATAGTAGCGATGAACCAGGTTCCCATAGGCATCATCGCACACTGCTGGTTCTTAAATACTGATGAGTAATGGATATTTGCCGTCTTCAAGGTAGAATAATCCTGGACATAGCCGTTATCCTGAAGTGCCAGGCATTCCTCATACCAGGGCTTCATGAAGCTGTAATCCTTCTCCACGACCGTATGTTTTCCATCCTGTACTGCCCAATTTGTGACCAATGCCTGCCAGGTGTGATTATGTGAACCATAAACCTTGCTGCTCCCATCGCCGCTTGTCATCTTTTCAGCCAGCTCATAGTACTCCGCCCAGGTCATGTCGTTGGAAGGATACTCCACTCCGGCTGCATCAAACAGATCTTTGTTGTAATAGAGCACATACCAGTCATTTCTGTAGGGAAGCGCGTACGACTTGTCATTGTACATCAGCTGCTCCGCCGCTCCCTTGTAGATCGACAGATCCAGACTGTCCCTGGCAATAAAATCGTCGATCGGCAAAAGCTGCTCCTTGTCTGCCATCTGCAGCATGGATCCCATATCCTTGACCCAGATCACATCCGGATCCGGCTGTGCCGCAGAAAGGCTGATCCCCAGGGAGT
This sequence comes from Lachnospiraceae bacterium, assembly GCA_009774375.1. Lineage (GTDB taxonomy): Bacteria > Bacillota > Clostridia > Lachnospirales > Lachnospiraceae > COE1. The sequence continues at coordinate 294 of VSNO01000097.1, read as the reverse complement.
TGTTGTACTCATCTGCCGATGTGTCAATGATCTTGATTTTGACATTTGGATTCTTTTCCTCATAGGCATCAACGATCGCCTGGAACTGCGGGCTGGACTCATTGTCCCACGTAGTCACGGACAGCTCCTGTGTCCCCTCCTGTGCCGAGTCGCCGCTGTCTGCTGCCTTATCCTCCGCCGCCGTTGAAGGCTGATCCGCCTTTTGTGTATCTGACGAGCTGGATGTACTCTGGCTGTCCTGGCTTTGGGATGAAGAATCTCCGCAGGCCGTGAGCAGACTGCACGCCATCATCC
>VSNO01000096.1 GCA_009774375.1 Lachnospiraceae bacterium | reverse complement strand
TAAGAAAAAGTCTGAAGCAGCTAGAAAGCGTAAATATAATTAATGTTAATTAATTGAATCAAAGTCCTTGGCTGTTTTTGCGCCAAGGATTTTTGCGTGTGAGGGGGAAGAGAATGGAGAAATTATTGGTGTGGATGAGCAGGTACGAGCTGGCGGGGTATGATCTGTATCATCTGGCAGCCTGCTTTTTTCTGTTTAGTGTCATCGGCTGGATGGTCGAGTCGATCTATATATCATTGTGCAACAGGAGACTGACCAACAGGGGATTTATGACAGGGCCTTTCTGTCCGATCTATGGCGTCGGGGCGACACTGGGCTACATCATACTGCACCCGTTTGCCCATAATATCGTGGCGCTGTATATAGTCGGGGCACTGCTAGCGACAGTGTTCGAATTCCTGGTGGCGAAGCTTATGATGAAGCTCTTCGGTGAAGTGTGGTGGGACTACAATGACAAGTTCTGCAATTACAAAGGTGTGATCTGTCTGGAGAGCACACTGGCGTGGGGGCTGTACGCGGTCATCATCATCACGTTCCTGTTCGATAAGGTCATCGGTTTTGTGGACAGATACCCCAGGATATGGGGGCTGAAGACGATCGCACTGGTATTTGCGATGGCGATCATTGATTTTGGCTACCATTTTGCGATGTCCGTGAAGATAGATGAGGAGACGAGAGAGGATTTTATCGAGAAGAAGGATGAGATCGTGGATTTCTGCCATCGGCTGATCGGCAGATAGGCAGATAGAAGACGAGAGTGAAGGGAGGGATATCGCTTGCGGTATTCCTTCTTTAATGCACGCGGGCAATCGGGCAGGGAAGATTGCACACAGGCGCATAATACAGGAAAAAAGTCATATAATGTGATGGCACAGCATAGATTTCATATAAGTAAGGTATGAGGTCTGCTTTATGAAATCAGTTAGGAAAAGAATATATAAAATGATAGCGTCGGCGATGCTTCTTGTCATTTTGGCGCAAAACACGGCTTTTGCGGAAGAAACGGCCAGAAACACGACGATCAATTCCGCTTCCGTCAGCCTGGAAACGCCGTCGGCGATCCTGATGGAGGCGTCAACCGGGACGGTGCTGTTCGAAAAAAATGCCGACGAGATGCGCAGCCCGGCGAGTATCACAAAGATCATGACACTGCTCCTCACGTTTGAGGCGATCGAGAAGGGCAGGATCAGGCTGGAGGACGAGGTGCTCACGAGCGCCTACGCCAAGTCGATGGGCGGTTCACAGGTCTTTCTGGACGAGGGCGAGGTGCAGACTGTGGATACGCTGATCAAGTGCATCACGGTGGCGAGCGGCAACGATGCGTCGGTGGCGCTCGCGGAGTATGTCGCGGGGAGTGAGCAGGAGTTCGTCAATATGATGAACGAGAAGGCGGCGCAGCTGGGCATGGCGAACACGCAGTTCATGGACTGCTGCGGACTGTGTTCGGACAGCGGGCACCATACGACTGCAAGGGATGTGGCGATCATGTCACGGGAGCTGATCACGAGATATCCGCAGGTCTACAATTACACGAAGATTTGGATGGAGGATATCACGCATGTGACCAGCCGGGGCAGTGAGCCGTTCACGCTGGCGAGCACCAACAAGCTGTTAAAGCAGTATCAGTGGACGACAGGATTAAAGACTGGTTCGACGAACGTGGCAAAGTATTGTTTCAGCGCCACGGCGAGGAAGAACGACATTGACCTGATCGCGGTCATCATGGGTGCGCCGGATCCCAAGGTGCGCTTTGCGGAGGCGCAGATCCTGCTGGAGTACGGTTTTGCAGTGACCAGGCTGTATGTGGATGAGAATAAGCAGGTCCTGGGCGATATTCCCGTGACAGGCGGAAAGGCGGAGCGGCTCGCGGTGGAGCCAAAGGGAGCGTTCCGGTATCTTGATGTCACGGGTGCGGACTTTAACAAGATCGAGAAACAGTATCAGTATGCCGACACCGTGGCGGCGCCTGTCGAGAGGGGAGCGGAGGTCGGTTATATCAGCTACAGCCTCGAGGGCAGGGAGCTTGGCAGAATGCCGATCATTGCCTCTGAGCCGGTGGAGAAGGCATTCTTTGTCGATTATCTCAGGCGGATGCTGATCAAATATCTGGTATAAAAATATGAAAAAGTGAACCCTGGGTTTATCAGGGTGGGAGAAAGCAGGAAATATGCAGAGTGTGTTTGGAACGGTTTTTCTGATCATGATGATAGCGGCTGCCGCACTTCTGGCAGTCGGGATCATCGATGGAAATCGTTTTGTGACAGTGCGGGAGGAGTTTGAGCTCTCTGGATTGTCGAAGGAGTGCAGGCTTGTGCTGATATCAGACCTGCACAACAAGGTGTATGGCAACAGGAATGACAGGGTGATCAGAGCTATACAGAAAATAGATCCGGATTTTATCATGCTGGCCGGCGATCTTGTCACATCGCAGGTCAATGAGGATATGACACCGGGGATCGAACTGATCAATGCGCTCGGCCAAAACTACAGGATCTACTATGGGCTGGGGAATCATGAATCAAAGATGCAGAAGGACAGAGAGCGTTTTGGCGATAAATTTGACAGACTGATGCAGGCCGTTTCCGGCAGAAATGTGCGGGTATTGCAGAATGAGTCCGTTGACCTGCCGGAGTACAATATCAGGGTGACAGGACTTGACCTGGATCTGGAGTATTTTGCCCATTTCAGGATCAGGGAGATGAAAGACAGCTATCTGCAGGAAACACTTCCGGGATATGACGGCAGCAAATGCAATATTTTGATCGCGCATAACCCGGATTATTTTGAGGATTATGCCAGGTGGGGCGCGCAGCTGGTATTGTCGGGGCATGTGCACGGCGGTATCATGCGGCTGCCTTTTCTGGGCGGCGTCATTGCCCCGTCCTACAAGATCTTTCCGAAATATGACGGCGGGGTCTTCCGGACCGGCAGGTCTGTCATGCTGCTGGGAAGGGGACTGGGCTCCCACACGCTGCCGTTTCGCTTTTTTAATCCGGCAGAACTCTATGAAGTGGTGCTGAAACCTGTATAGAACAAGAAAAACGAATATCAGTTTGCATTGCATTTTCCCCCAATTCTTTGTAAAATATAGTATGAAAGAATGTATACAATGAATTTGGGGGTTTTGTATGGGATTGTCTGTGCGGCTTACGGTGTTTGAGGGACCGTTGGATCTGCTTCTCTATCTGATCGAAAAGAATAAGATCGATATCTATGATATACCGATCGTAGTCATAACAGAACAGTATCTGGACTATATCAGAAACATGCAGACAGAGGATATGAATGTCATGAGCGAGTTTCTTGTGATGGCGGCGACGCTGCTCGATATCAAGTGCAGGATGCTCCTGCCCAGGGAGGTCAACGAGGAGGGTGAGGAGGAGGATCCGAGGGCAGAGCTCGTGCAGAAGCTTCTCGAGTACAAGATGTACAAATACATGGCGTTCGAGCTGAGGGACAAGCAGGTGGATGCGGCGAAGAGCTGGTATAAGAAGCCTATGCTGCCAAAGGAAGTCGCGGACTACCAGTATCCCATAGATTATGAGGAGCTTGTCGGGGATGTCACGCTGGCGAAGCTCCATGAGATCTTCAAGTCCGTCATGCGGCGTCAGGAGGACAAGATCGACCCGATCAGAAGCCAGTTTGGCAAGATCGAGAAGGACGAGATCAATCTCGAGGAGAAGCAGGGGTACATCGAGGAGTATGTAAAGAACCACAGGAGATTCAGTTTCCGCAGTCTGTTGGAGAAGCAGGGGAGCAAGATGGAAGTGATCGTCACTTTTATGGCGGTGCTCGAGATGATGAAACAGGGGATCATCTCGATCGAGCAGGAGGATACCTTTGCGGACATCATCATCACATCGAGCCTGGCGGCGTGACCAGCCGGGGTGCGGTGGGGCTTTTTGAGGATATTGTTATAATGGATGAAAAGAAGATAATGGCAGTGATCGAGGCGGTGCTGTTTGCGATGGGGGATTCGGTCGGGCTCTCCAGCCTGAGTCATGTGCTGGAGATGCCTGAGAAGGAGATACGCGGCGTGATCGCCAGGATGAATGACAAATATAAGCGGGCGGACAGGGGGATCTATATCGCGGAACTGGAGGATGCGGTGCAGCTATGTACGAAGCCGGGACTGTATGAATATCTGATCAAGGTGGCGAAGGCGCCGCGGAAGTATGTCCTGACAGACACCCTTCTGGAGACGCTCTCGATCATCGCGTACAAGCAGCCGGTGACCCGGCTGGAGGTCGAGAAGATCAGGGGGGTGAGCTGTGACCACGCGGTGAACAGGCTGCTCGAGTTCAACCTGATCCAGGAGCTTGGTCGTCTCGACGCGCCGGGGCGTCCGCTGCTGTTTGGCACGACAGAAGAATTTCTCAGGACGTTCGGGGTGAAGTCGCTGGGGGATCTTCCGATGCTGAATCCGGAGCAGATGGAGGACTTCAGGAAACAGGCGGAGGAGGAGGCTGGACAGAAGACAGAATTAAATGTGGAGATCTGATCAGTTATGGGGGAGTCATATGGTGTACGTTGAAGAAGGGATACATAACAGCATGATGATCGATGACAGTGTCGGGAGGAAGATCCTGGATACTGCGGCTGCGATCATCAGCCGTGAGGGCTACGAGAATCTGACGATCCGCAAGGTGGCGAAGGAGAGCGGATGTTCCAACTCGGCGATCTATCAGCATTTCGGAGACAAAAACGCGTTGTCGGCGGCGATCGCCGCCTTGCAGGCAAAGCCGCTGCTCGTCGTTAGGGATGAGGCCTATTCCAGGGATGCAGATCTGTCTGCCAATATAGACAGGGTCACAAAGAGTCTGCTGGAAAAGCTGTATTCCTTCGAGCTGGAGGCGGTCTATATGCAGATCGCCTACCGGGGAAGGCTTCGGAGGGAATCCAACCCGTTCCTCCTGCGGGTTGAGAGCTATCTGAAGGACGCGGCGTCGCGCGGGGAGGTGGATAATACAGATATCAGTGAAAAGGCTTTTTTCCTGTCCTCGTCCTTTTGGGGATTTGTGCAGATGGTACGGGCAGACAAGGATATGGATCTGGAGCGGGCAAAGATCCTGCTGGAAGTGCAGAACAGATTGATCTGCAATGGGATCCGTATGGGGAAGAGGGACGGCGATTTCCTGTGGGATACGCTTCGGGAGAAAGGCGTCGATGTGGACAGGGCACTTGCCCGCATGAAGGGAGATAAGGAGGCGTACAGGAATTTTCTGATGGAATTTTTTGCGGATCCTGACTTTGAAGCTTTGGGGACAGCGGTGAGGACAGGGGATGCGGAGCATGCTTTCGAGTATGCACATGGACTGAAAGGGATGGCTGCCAATCTCGGACTTGACGAAGTGCGCAGCAGGCTCAGTGTGCTGGTGGAGATCTTGCGCCCCGGCGGGCTTGACGGCGCTGCGGAGGCGTATGACGAGGTTATGGAGGCCTGTAGGATCGTCACTGTATTGTTATGATTTTATGCTTTTATTTTATGCTCGATCTTATACAGTGTAAAATGGGAATGAGGTAACAAAAGGTGAAAACAAAAAATAAGATACTTGTTGTGGATGACAAGGGAATCAACCGGTATATGCTGGGGAACATATTCCGGGAGGAGTATGAGATCGTCGAGGCGTCCGGCGGGCAGATGGCGATCGATGTCATGGAGACGGAAGCCGGAAGTCTGGCGGTGGTGCTGCTGGATATCATCATGCCCGTGATGAATGGCTTCGGTGTGCTCGAATATATGAAGAAAAAGGGACTGCTGGACAGGCTCCCGGTGGTGATCGTCACGGATGACGACTCGGAGGAGACGAGCGACAGGGCATATGAGTACAAGGTGGCTGATATCGTGATCAAACCGTTTGAGCCGAAGATCATCAGGCGGCGTGTTCAGAATATCATCGATCTGTACACTTACAGGGAGAAATATGGAAAGAAAATATGAATAGAGGGCGCGAACTGTTTGGTTTCCTGCGCAGATCCAGCATACGCAGGCAGTTGTACACGATCTACATACTGGCTGTCTTTGTGCCCGTAGTACTGATCGGTATCTTTCTGGTGGGCAATACATATCAGCTGCTGACCAGTTATCACAGGGATCTGCTCGAGTCGGACAACCTGCGTGTGCGGACGATCCTGTTCGAGATAACGACTCAGGCGTACAATATCTCGGAGGAGCTGTCCTTCGATGAGCAGGTGGTATCGATCTTAAAAGGACGATACGCCTCGGAGGAGGATTTTGTGGAGGCGGTCAATACCTGCGCCTCATCGGTTGACAGTTATATGTATCACTATACGGAGATCGAGAGGATCGATATCTACTGTGACAATCCGGATATCCGCGGGTATAAGCAGTATCACAGCGTGGATGAGGCGGTGCTGGGGACGGACTGGTATCAGAGAGCGACATCGCAGGCGGGCATCTTCTGGACAGAGATGAAGAACATTGACGAGCACGGCAACCAATACTGGGGACTGTGTCTGGTGAGGCGGATTCCGCTCGTCTATGCGGACTACAATGCAGTGCTGGTGATCCGCCTGAGCGACAATTATCTGAAGACACGCATCAACAGCCAGGAATATAAAAACAGTGTGTCGGTCGATGAGGGCGTCGTGTTCTATGCGTCCGACAGGGAGGATTACGGGAAACCCCAGCTGATCGGCATCGATCACAGTCAGAATTATTTTCAGTATGCAGGAAAGGTAAAAATAAAGGACAGCACCTGCTTTGTGGAGGTATCCACGCTCCGCCTGTACCAGTCGGACTCGAAGATCTATATCTGCACGGTCAATGACAAATCGTATGGGAACATCTGGAGCATCATTCGGACCTGCCTGATCATTATCCTGCTGGCGATCATGGTACCGGGGATACTGATCCATTTCTTTACTTCTTATTTTACGGGACGTGTCTCCACGCTCCGCCAGGTGATGCATCAGGCGAGCAATGAGGACTATGATTTCAAGGAGATCGTCCGCGGTGATGATGAGCTCTCGGAGGCGTTCGCAGATCTCGAGATCATGGTGCAGCGGATCAAGGAGAAGGACGCGTTGATGTACAGGACGATGTTGAATGAGCAGGAGCTTGTCAATGAGCAGCAGAAGATGGAGTTTAAGATGCTGGCAAGCCAGATCAACCCGCATTTTCTGTACAATACGCTGGAGACGATACGGATGAAGGCGTACACTGCGGGGGACAGGGAGGCTGCGACGGCGATCAAGCTGCTGGGCAAGTCCATGCGGTATGTGCTGGAAAACAGCGGGACGGCATTCACGTCCCTGCAGAATGAGCTGAACCATATCGAGATCTACATGAAGATACAGAAGCTCCGGTTCGGGGAGAAATTTGACTATGCGTTTGATGTTGAGGGCGGGCTGGATGTGAGCCGCTGTATCATACTGCCGCTGTTGCTGCAGCCGGTTGTCGAAAATGCGATCCTGCACGGACTGGAGGAAAAAGAGACCGGAGGCATGGTCACGATCCGGATCGCCCGCGTAGCAGAAAGCGGCAAGATCTGCATCGCGGTGTCCGACAACGGCTGCGGCATGAGGCCGGAAGCGCTGGAGCGCCTGAGGGCGGATATTGTCACAAAGAATCCTGAGAAGAAGGAGAGCATTGGCCTGTACAACATCAATCAGAGGGTGAAGCTCTGCTATGGGAGCATGTACGGGATGACGATCGACTCGGAGCGTGACAGGGGAACGACCATTACCCTGCATCTGCCGGAAAAAGTTTATCATGACATATAGCAAAAAACACTGTGCGATACAGTGTTTTTTTTATACATTTTTTATAGTAAAAATTAAAGATGCATAAAAAAAGTGATGCAATTTGTGATTAATTTTTTCAGTATTTTTATACATATTTAACCATTATAATAAAAATATCACAAATGCTTGTGATCGCTGCGGCGCTGTGCAGAAGGAGGGTGATGCCGGCAGTCACTGTAGTACAGCCTGCAGAATGAATCTTAAAAAGGAAGGAAGTAGAGATATGAATAAGGAAAAAATCGCAGATAAACTGTATATTGTCCTGAGGATCCTATATCTTGTGGCATTTGTATTACTGTTTATTCCGGCGCTGAATCCTGCGCGGATCAGCGACCTGATTCCCAAGACAGCTTCCGTTTTCACCTGCGGCACTTCATATGGCACACTGACACAGAATTTTGCCAGAGCCTTTAACAAAGGCTGGGTAGGGACGCTGACAATGCAGATGGTATTCGGCGGGTGCCTGTGCATCATCATCGGCTTTGTTGCCGCCGGGGCAGGGGGATGCATGTCACTTGGCACGAACAAGCTGAAAAAGATCGGCGCCATACCTTCTGTCCTGGGAGCTGTTCTCGCATTTGCAGGGTGCATGATGATCAACTGGGCGGCGACGGATATCAAGGGCACGTCGAAACCGGACAGAATCGTTCCGATGGATCCCCAGAATCTCACATTTTATATCGTGTTATGCGTGGCGATGATCGCATTGTCTGTGGTGATCTTCTTCTGCCTGCCAAAGACGGAAAAGGGCGAGAAGTGTTATATCGAGACAAAGTACCAGCTGTTTTTGCTGCTGCTGCCGTTTCTGGCGCTCTGTATCGTGTTCGCTTATCTGCCCTTGATGGGATGGAGATATGCATTCTTTGATTACAAGTCAGGCGATACGCTGTCGATGGACAATTTTGTCGGGCTGAAGTGGTTTACATTCCTGTTTGAGAATGAGGCGACGCGCGCGGACCTGGTGCGCGTGATGAGAAATACGCTGGCGATGAGTGGCCTGGGACTGGCGACGAGCTGGTGTTCGATGGCGTTCGCGATCCTGCTCTGCGAGATCAAGAACCTGAAGTTCAGAAGATTTGTCCAGACCTTCACAACGATCCCGAACTTCATCAGCTGGGTCCTCGTGTATGCGGTAGCGTTTGCGATCTTTTCGACAGACGGATTTGTCAGTTCCATGCTGATCAATTCCGGTGCGATCGAGACGGGAACAAACTATCTGATGGACAATTCCCACATGTGGATCAAGATGCTCGCGTGGGGAATGTGGAAGGGCTTAGGCTGGAATGCGATCATCTACATAGCGGCGATCTCCGGTATCGACCAGCAGCTCTACGAGGCGGCTTCCATCGACGGTGCGGGGCGTTTCCAGAAGATGTGGAACATCACGGTTCCGAGCCTGATCCCGACGTTCATGACACTGCTGATCATGGCGATCGCAGGTATCCTGAGCAATGGTATGGATCAGTACCTCGTGTTTGAGACACCATATAACACGGACACGATCACAGTGTTAGACCTTTATGTATACAAACTCGGTATCAATGGCGGCAGGGTCCCGCTGGCGACAGTAGTCGGTATGTTCAAGTCAGTTATCAGTGTAGTGCTTCTCTTTGGCGCAAATAAAGTTTCCAAGGCTGTGCGCGGCGAGAGCATTATGTAGGGGAGGTGAATGGAATGGCAATGACGAAACAGGAAAAGCTTGACAGAAAGGCGGAACAGAAATACGAGCAGACACATCAGAGACGGTATCGCATGACTACCAGCGACTGGATATTCGAGATTTTGAACCATGCATTTTTCATCATCTTCACAGTGCTTTGTATTTTCCCGTTCTACTATATATTTATCAACACGATCAGTGACAATGATCTGGTGCGGAAGGGCGCGATCAACTTTATACCGAAGGGGATCCACCTTCAGAACTATATCTCCATGTTCAATGTCAATGATGTCGGAACGGCGCTGATGGTCACTGTGGGCAGAACAGTCTTCGGCACGGTGCTGATGGTCCTGGCGTCCGCTTTTGTGGGATATCTGGTGACGAAGCAGGATATGTGGTGCAGGAAGATCTGGTACAGATGCCTTGTCATCACGATGTATTTCAACGCAGGTCTGATCCCATGGTATCTGAACATGTCCATGCTGGGACTGACCAACAGCTTCTGGGCGTACATCATTCCGGGCATCGTTGCTCCCTACAATATCATCCTGGTGAAGACGTACATCGAGTCGATCCCGGGAGAGCTTGAGGAGAGCGCGAAGATCGACGGCGCGAGCTATATGACGATCTTTGTGAAGATCATATGGCCGCTGAGCAAGCCGATCCTCGCCACGATCGCGATCTTTGGCGCGGTGGGCAACTGGAATTCCTTCACGGATTCCCTGATCCTGATGCCGGATGCACCCCAGCTGCACACACTGCAGCACAAGCTGTACACGTACCTGAATGCGGCCTCTAACCTGAAGAATATGATGAACTCCGGTGCGGGTACGATCTCGGGCGCGGCGGCGACGAACGTGCTGAACGCAAAGACGATCAAGTACACGATCTCGATGGTCACGGTGCTGCCGATCCTGATGGTATATCCGTTCATGCAGCGGTATTTTGAGAAAGGGATCATGCTCGGCGCTGTGAAGGGTTAAGGATCTGGTGTTGGATATCATGATCATGGTATTTTACATAGCACATTTTGAAAAAGGAGGAACAATATTTATGAAATTGAAGAAAGCATTATCGCTCATACTGGTATCTGCAATGACCTGTTCGCTTGCAGCCTGCAGTGGTTCGACAACGACGACCTCGCAGAATGCGGCCAATACGGATAACGCGGCGGGAGACGCAGACACGGCTGCGGACATAGGCACAGCTGCGGCGGATGCCGATGCGGATCAGCCGGCGGACAGCGCGGCTGGAGACGACGTCAAGGAGGCTGATTATTCCGATGTGGTCCCTGATGAGACTGTTACGCTCACAGTGTACTCACAGCTCTCGAACTATGAGGGGGAACAGATCGGGTGGTTTGCTGATATTTTGAAGGAAAAATTCAATGTCAAGATGAACATCATCAGCAATGGCGACGGTGTGTTCGACACCCGTATGGAGTCCGGAAATCTCGGAGATATCGTGCTTTTTGGCGCTGACGGCGATGAGTATACGCGCGCATACCAGAACGGCATGCTTCTCGACTGGAATGAGGATGATATTCTCTCTGACTATGCTCCTTATATCAAGAATCATATGGCAGCCGCACTTGAGAAGAATGCGGCGATCTCCGAGGGGACTGTGTATGGTTTCGGACATGACGTGGCTTCCGGTGCGGGACAGCTCGATGAGATCAGCTATCACCCAGATATCCGCTATGATCTCTATAAGCAGATCGGCAGCCCTGAGATCAATGAGCTGGAGGACTATATCGATGTCCTGAAGCAGATGAAGGAGATCTGCCCGACCTCGGATTCCGGCAAGGAAGCGTACGGCGTTTCCCTCTTTAAGGACTGGGACGGAAACATGGTGATGTTCGTGAAGGCAACCGCGACAAACTTCTTTGGCCTGGACGAATTTAACTTTGGATTCTATGACCCGGATACAGGGGAGTTTGAGGACTGTCTGCAGGAAGGAGGACATTATGAGAGATGTCTGAAATTCTACAACAGGCTGTATCAGGAAGGTCTGCTCGACCCGGATTCACTGACACAGGGATATGACGGCTGTATCGAAGATTATCAGGACGGCGGCGCGTTCTTCTGCATCTTTAACTGGATGGGCGCGATACAGTACAATACGAACGAACACATGAGCGAGGGAAAGAAGCTGCTTCCGGTAGCGGCAAAGAATCAGGATACACTGGTTTACGCACTGGGACAGGGCGGCGGTACCCGCATCTGGTCGATCGGCTCCAAGTCACAGCATCCGGAGCTCTGCATGGCGATCATCAACTGGCTCTGCACACCGGAAGGAAGGCTTACCTATGAGTATGGGCCTCAGGATGTGTGCTGGGAGTGGCTTGATAACGGAAAGGTCGAGCTGACAGATTTCGGTATGGACTGCAAGTATCTGGCGGCGAAGGAAGACAAGGTCATGCCGGCTCCTTATACGGGACTCTGGGATGACGGATGTCCGCAGATGAACAATACGACGTGGTCGCTCAACACAGTGATCCCGGGCGCGGCAGACAACCAGACCTTCAATGCCAAGTTTTGGGATAAGTATCTGGCGCTGGATGTAGACGAGGCGGAGAAAGAGTGGAGAGCCGACATGGGCGTCGATATCTATGATGATTATATGGTGCAGTTTGACTATTCTCCATCCCTGCCTCATACGTATGCGGAGAGCGCAAAGTCTGATGAGCTTGCCACAAGGTGGGAGCAGGTAAAGACATGTATCCAGAATGGCTCATGGCAGGCGATCTATGCGAAGGACGATGCAGAGTTTGAGTCGGTCGTAGCGAAGATGCGTTCTGATGCGGACAGCTACGGCTATCAGGAGTGCATCGAGTGGTGCGAGAGCGAGGCGGCGCTGAGAAGGGCAGCCGAGTATCAATAAGGTGAAACAGATCAGATTTTGTATATGTGGCGGCGATGCTGTACGCGTTCCCCCTTCTTGCCAGATATGAGAACGGCATCGTCGCGACGATACAGAATTCCATGGAGATCTCAAGAAGATATTTTGGCAGGACTTTACTGATCGTTGGAATACTGCTGGCCGAGTATGTCATATTTCACTTTAATACGGTCCTGATGTGTTTTGGATTGCTGTTTGGCGTCTCGTTTGCCATCTTTACAGTCGCGGCATTTTCCAAGAGGATCTTTCAGGAGATCGAGAAAGAACCGGGAGCGGTGCGATAACCCCCGGTTCTTTTTATGCGCAGACCCGTGCAGATGAAATATGCCGCTAAGGCGGCGCACGGGTCGCGCACGAGTAGGAGAGAAGGTCATTCCCCTACTCGACTGCAAACGGTTTTTGATCATTCGTCGAGCTTTAGCTGTTTGCGGTATTCCGCGGGGCTGATGCCGACGTATTTCTTGAATTTCTTGTGGAAATAGTCCACGTTCTTGTATCCCACCTGTTCAGATACTTCGTATACTTTCATGCTCCTCTGGGCGAGAAGCCGCTTGGAATGCTCGATGCGCCGGTGGTCGACGTAGGAATTGAAGTTTTCTCCGATCGCCTTGGTGAAGAGCTTGCCGAGGTAGGCGCTGTTGTAACCGAAAAGAGGAGCGATGGTCTCGAGCTTGATATTGTTCTGGTAGTTGTTGTCGATGTAGTACAGGATGTCGTCGAGGATGGAGTCCCTCGATGCGCTGTCGCTGATGTCCATGATGGATTTTACCTGTTCGGAGATGTACAGGATGATCTCGTACAGGTAGTGGCAGCTGTCTATATGGTCGATGATGGCGGAATTCGATGGAAATGAGATCCGCGAGCTGGCGTAAAGCCTGCTGATGTTCTCCTTCAACTGTAGAAACAGATCCGTGAGAAAGAGCCTGACGGATTCTATGGAGCTGTCCGTGCAGTTCAGGTACTGTTCGAGGGAGAAGAGCGTGGCGGCGATCTGTTTGCGGTTGTTTGCCTGCAGATAGTTTGTCAGGGCGCCGCAGTATTCATGAAGCTTCCCGTCACTGATGGGGCGGTCGTGCGAGGTCACAGTGGGCAGATCTTCATATCCCAGCGTATGCTGTCCCTGCGCGCAGAAGAAGCGTCTTCTGATCAGAGTGTCCGCCTCTTTGTAGGACAGACAGATCTCGTCGAGCGCTTCCACAGGATGTCCGTATGCGAGAAAGAGCGAATCCATGGGACTGCCAGCCTGATCATTGGTCTTTTCGCACCGGTCGAGAAATTCCTCAAACCGCCGGAGCGCGAAGGAACCTTTGAGGAGGATCACATCTCTGTTGTCTGTCTCAATATGTTCAAAAGAGCGGTTCTCGCTGTTGGTGATATTTAAAAGTCCGGCAAAGTCGCAGCTTTTACAGGTATGTGGCTGAGGGTATGTCTGCCCCTGCAAAGTACCGAAATGTTCATAGATCACGATCTGGTAGATGTCAGAGACCAGATCCATGCCCTGGAAGTCCGCGGAGGAGAGACTGGTGATGCCGTCCTTTTTCCATGCGCCGGTGATCAGCTCGTGGAGGATCACGTCCTTGGCCTTCTCGCGGTAGAGTGCGATATTGTCCGATCTCCGATGCTCCTGCTCGATCGTTTCCCGGATCGTATGGATGGCGTCGAGCAGCTCCTCCTCGTCGATCGGCTTCGTCAGATAGTACTCCACGCCGTAGCGGATCGCCGCCTGTGCATAGGAGAAGTCGGAGTAGCCGCTGAGGATGATAAATCTTCCGGAGTAGCCCTGCTCGCGCGCGATGCGGATAATGTCGATGCCGGAGAGCCTGGGCATGCGGATATCGAGGAGGACGAGACTGGGATTGTTTTTTAAGATGCCAGAGAGTGCTTCCTCGCCGTTAGCGGCCTCGCCGCACAGGGTAAATCCGAGCGCCTCCCAGTCCAGGATACATTTCAGACCGTCACGTATGCTCTTTTCATCATCGGCTATCATTAAAGTTTCCATTGTGTTCTGCCTCCTCATGGTAAATCCACATGAAAATGTGTTGAATTGTCCTTTGATTCTGATATAGTATTAGTATAAGTGAGCATAAAAAGATTGTCAATCTGGAGAATGACAGAGCGGGCAGGAAAGAGGTTTTGATAATGAAGGGAAGAAAGCGCTGCAGGATCGCAGCAGGGTGTTTTTTGGTCATGTGGATCGTCTGCGCGGCAGGCTGTTCCGGCCTGGATATGAAAGGAAATTCGGACGATCTGGCGTCGCTCGACGCAAATGACTGTCCGTATGAGGAGTTTATCGTGGTGGATGTGTTTGACTTCTCGGCGAATTATCAGGGGATCCAGTCGGGATGGTTCGGGGAAGTTGTCAGGAAAAAGTTCAATATGCAGCTCAATATCATCGCGCCGAACATCGCCAGGGGAGGGGACACGCTCTTTGAGGTGCGGGCGGCTGCGGGAAATCTCGGCGACCTTGTCATATGCAAAGGCGTGAACGGCCAGCTGGAGGATATGGTGAATGCAGGTCTTCTGTATGATATGGAGGACGAGCTGCAGGGCAAGGGGATTATGAGATACAGGACAGCGATCGAGAATCTGAACAGCTGCCTGGAACAGGGAGGCGTCTATGCGATCCCGTCGCAGGTATCCGTCAACGGTCCGAATGTCCCGAGTGAGGGAGTTGAGCCGGTGTATGGTCCGTATATCCGCTGGGATCTGTACAGAGAGCTTGGGTATCCCGAGATCGATACCATGGAAGACCTGCTTCCTATACTGAAGCAGATGCAGGAGCAGTATCCAACTGCAGAGAACGGGGCGAAGACGTATGGCTTTTCCTTTTTTAAGGATTGGGACGACAATATGATGAACGCCGTCAAGCAGCCGTGCTGCATGTACGGCTATGACGAATACGGGGTGGTGCTGGGCAAGGCGGATGGTTCGGATTATCAGAGCATTATCGACGACGACTCGGTGTATGTGCGCATGCTGAATTTTTTTTACGAGGCGAACCAGTTAGGACTGATCGATCCGAAGTCGGAGAACCAGAACTATGAACAGTGCTTTGAAAAGTATAAGAACGGGGAGATCTTCTTCTCTCCGTGGCCGTGGCAGGGAAAATCTGCTTTCAACACGATCTCAAACACGGAGGAGCAGGGCAGGGGATTTATGATGGCTCCGGTTAAAGATCTGCAGATCTACTCCTATGGCTGTTATCCTTATGGGAATCAGGACAGCATCATCGCGGTGGGTTCGCAGTGTGCGGACAAGGAAAGGATCGTGGATTTTATCGACTGGCTGTACTCGGATGAGGGGATCATGCTCAACGGCGCCAATCTGTCCGGGGCGGCGGCAGGACCGGAGGGGCTGACGTGGGAGATGCGCGAGGACGGTCCGTATCTGACGGAGTTTGGCAAGGAGGCGCTGCTCAACGGCGGGGAGATCGAGGTGCCGGAAGAATATGGCGGTGGGACATGGAAGTCGGGCACGTCGACATTGAATTACAAGGCTGTGGTACAATGCGAGAAGAGCGAGGAGGGCTATTACTATTATTATGATCTGTGGGACAGCATGAAGGCGCTTGACACGTCGGAACTGGTCAGGGACTGGAGGGAGAAGATGGGAGCGGACACCACGATGGAGTATCTGCAGAAGAATGACATGCTTCTGGTCGCTCCGGGAATGCTGTACACGGCATCGGTCGAGACGTCAGAGCAGTCAACCATACGCCGCCAGTGCAAGCGCGCGATACAGGAGTACTCGTGGAAAATGGTCTTTGCGCCGGATCGGGAGCATTTTGAGGCGCTTCTGGACGAGATGCAGGCGACCGTCAAAAAATATGGTTATGATGTCATTCTGGAATACGATATGCTCCATGCAAAGGCAAAGGTCGGGGCGGACTAATTTTCAGGTTTTTCACATATATTTTTATGGAACCCTTATAATAAGGAAATGAAGTTTTATGAAAAAATGTGTGCAAAATAAAAAGACGATACTGGTCTCTGTGATCATGATCATTGCGCTGCTGGTCGGGCAGCCGATGTACGTCCAGGCGGACGGGGCGGATCTAAAGCTCTATGCAAAGGCGGCAGTGCTCATGGATGCGGACTCGGGCAGGGTATTGTATGAGCGGAGCGGCGATGAGCAGCTGGCGATGGCGAGCACGACGAAGATCATGACGCTGATCGTCACGCTGGAGAATGCCAGCCTGGACGATACGGTGGAGGTCTCCTCCTACGCAGCATCCATGCCGCAGGTGCGCCTGGGGATGCGCAATGGCGAGCAGTACCGGCTGAGGGATCTGGTGCTGTCCCTGATGCTGGAATCCCACAACGATTCCGCGGTTGTGATCGCCGAGCATGTGGGCGGCAGCGTGGAGCAGTTTGCGGCGCTCATGAACCAGAAGGCAGCTGAGATCGGCTGTGAGAATACATACTATATCACGCCGAACGGACTGGATGCCATGCGGGGTGGAAAATTTCATTCGACCACCGCGCGGGATCTGGCGCTCGTCATGTCGTACTGCGTCGCAAAGTCGCCGCAGAAGGAAACCTTTCTGGAGATCACAAGGACACCGGACCATTCTTTTACAGACCTGTCGGGCAAAAGAAGCTTTTCCTGTGTCAATCACAATGCATTCCTGGGCATGATGACAGGTGCGCTCTCCGGGAAAACGGGCTTTACCAACAAGGCAGGATACTGCTATGTGGGAGCGCTCAGGCGCGATGGGAAGACTTTCGTCGTGGCGCTTCTGGCGTGCGGCTGGCCCAGTCACAAGACGTATAAATGGAGTGACACGAGGACGCTGATGGAGTACGGGCTGGCGCATTATGATTACCGGAGCTTTGACGACGTGGCGCTTCCGGCCGGGGCGACGGCGGATGTCCTCGTGAGCGGCGGACAGGGCAGCCGCATCGGCGGCCTGCTGTATATGCCGGTGGAGACCGCCGCGGACGAGGCGGGGGTGGAAGGGCTCCTGATGCACGAGGATGAGAAGGTGACGGTCACGCTGCAGAAGGTGAGGGAGCTCTCTGCGCCGGTCAGGAAAGGGCAGACAGTCGGCTATATCAGCTACGCGGTCGGCAATCAGGAGTGGAAGCGCATCAGGCTGGTGGCAGCCGGGGAGATCGAGGCGGTGGATCTGGCGTGGTGTGTCCGCAGGGTGCTTGGAAAGTGGATGATTTCAGGCAGTTGGTAATAATGACGAAAAAAAGATGGAGAAAAGTGAAAAATCTACTAGGCGAATAGAATAATATATGTT
>VSNO01000095.1 GCA_009774375.1 Lachnospiraceae bacterium | reverse complement strand
TAAAAAATTTAGTGTTTATGGGAGGTTAAGCCTAAAATCATTAGCCTCGTTATAATTTTTTGCGGAATTTAGGTTATTAAGGAGGGATGGATAGATGGCAGCGAAAGAAAAAGTATATAAGATATTGATGACGGTGTTCATGGCGGCTTTTGGCATCGCCTGTATTTTCCCGTTCATCTTTATGATCTCCTCGTCGTTCAAGATCAGCGCGGACGTCATGAAGTTTCCGTTCCATTTGATCCCGGAGCGCTTCACGATGGACAATTTTGTCGGACTGTTCACCAACGGCATGTACAATTTCCAGAAATGGTATGTGAACACGGTCGTGATGACCGCGCTTTGCATCATCATCAAGATCTTCTTTGTCAGCTTTACGGCGTACGGGTTTTCCAAGATTGATTTCAAGGGCAGGGATGCGATCTTTCTCATTCTGTTGTCCGCGATGATGATTCCGAGCGATATCATGATCCTGCCGAGCTGCGTGGATGTCTACTTTGTATTCCTGCTCCGGCAGTCCTTTATCGCGATACCGGAGTCCATCAGTGAGGCGGCAAAGATTGACGGGTGCAATCATCTGCGCATTTACTGGCAGGTGATCTTCCCGCTGGCGAAGCCGTCGATCGCGACTATGGCACTGTTTTCCTTCACATGGGCGTGGAACGACTACATGGGACCGTACCTGTACATTTCCACGATGGATAAGCAGATGCTGTCTGTGGGCGTCAAGCTGTTCTCGTCGGGTCTGATCCAGGATTACGGTTCGCAGATGGCGGCGGCGACAGTCGTATTGATCCCTGTGCTCGTGGCGTTCCTGTTCTGCCAGCGGTTCTTTATCGAAGGTGTTGCGAGCGGCGCCGTAAAGGGTTAGAGATACAGATAGGAGTTGGATCAATTGAAAAAAGAACCGGGAATCCGTTTTTTGTTCCTGCTGTGCTGGTGCTCTTACTTCTGCGCCTATCTCGGGCGGCTGAACTACTCGGCCGCCCTGACCGATATGATCCGGTCGGAGGGCTTTGGCAAGGGGGAGACGGGACTGATCGGGACAGCGTTTTTCTTTGCCTACGGAGCCGGACAGTTTGTCAGCGGTTTTCTGGGCGACCGTCTCCCGGCAAAGTGGTTGGTCTTTGCAGGACTGGGCTGTTCCGGCGTCTGCAACCTGCTGATGGCGCAGGGCGGAACGATAGGATTTATGATAGGAGTATGGTGTGTTAACGGGCTCGTGCAGGCGCTGATCTGGTCGCCGATGCTGCGGCTCGTCACCGACTACTGCAGGGTGGAAGTCCGGCCGAAGCTGTGCGCCGCACTCAACAGCGCCGTGCCCGTGGGTACGATGGCGGCTTACGGCATCACGGCAGTGGTGCTGGGCGTGTCCGGCTGGCGTTCAGCGTTTCTGCTGGGCGGCGTGTGCCTGATGGCGATGTCGCTGGTGTGGCTTTGGGGCATCACGCGGATGGAACGGACAGTTCCTGCCCGGGGACAGACGGTGTGCCAGGCTGGACAGACTGCTTCGGCGCAGGGAAAACAGCCGCAAAGGGCGGGTAGTGCAGGAAAAACAGCGGCAGGACTGGGAGGGATCCTGGTGCAGTCAGGGTTGATCCTGCTGTTTGCCGCATTGTTTGTGCAGGGGGCGTTGAAGGACGGCGTCACGACATGGATCCCTGTCTATATCCAGGAGACCTACGGCGTCAGCCCGATCCTTGCCGTGGCAGGAACCATGGTGATACCGCTGTGCAACCTGTTTGGCGTCTGGCTGGCGTCGGCTGCGTGCAGGCATATGGAGCGAAATGAGATCGCGGTCTCGGCGGGATTTTTTGCGGTCTGTGCGGCGGCGCTGACGGTGCTGTGGCTGGGCTCGGGCAAAAGCATGGCAGTCTCGATGGGGATGCTGGCGCTGTCCACGACGGCAATGATGGCTGTGAACACGATGCTGACGGCGGTGCTTCCGTCCTGCTTCGGCGCGGTCGGAAAGGCGTCGTCAATGTCGGGACTGCTCAATTCCGCCGTGTATTCTGGCGGGGCGGTCTCCGCGTACGGCATCGGCAGTCTGGCGGGGCGCTTTGGCTGGACGGCAACGATCCTGATCTGGGCTGTGATGGCGGCGGCCGCTTTATCGATCTGCTGCCTTGCCGCCGGAAGGTGGGGATCATACCGCAGGGAACTGGCAGGAGGCAGGCGTTAGAGCACGCTTCGCTGCGCGATTTGGGAATAAGGAGAGAAAAAATGTCAGAATGTATCTATTTACTGCCAAAAGAAGGAAAGGTCTACAAGGCGAACCTGCACTGCCACACGATCCACTCGGACGGGCATCTGACGCCGCAGGAGGTCAGGGAGGCATACAGGGAGCGGGGGTATCAGATCATAGCGGTCACGGACCACAGGCATTATCAGTGGCACCGGGATCTGTGTGACAAGGATTTTCTGGCGCTGGCCGCCATGGAGGTCGATATCAACGAACATTTTAAGAGGCCGGGGGATTTTTCGCATGTAAAGACGTACCACATGAATCTGTATGACGCTGCACCGGAAAAGTTTGTGGAGGAAAAACGGGGAAACCTGCTTCCAGAGCGGCGATACAACGACACGGATTATATCAACGAATATATTCAGAAAATGAAAGAGTACGGCTTTTACGCCTGCTACAATCATCCCTACTGGTCGCTGCAGAACTACGACGACTACAAAAATCTCAGGGGCTTCTGGGGAATGGAGATCTATAATCACGGCTGTGAGCACGACGGGCTGTACGGGTTTAATCCGCAGAGCTATGACGAGATGCTGCGGCAGGGCAATCGGCTGTTCTGTGTCGCCACGGACGATAACCACAATCAGTTCCCGTTCGGCGACCCGCTGTGCGATTCCTTTGGCGGTTTTGTCATGGTGAAGGCGGAGCGTCTGACCTACGAGGTGGTGACAGGCGCGCTGCTGCGGGGTGATTTTTACAGCTCCATGGGGCCGGAGATCTATCATATGTCCGTGAAGGACGGCGTGCTCGAGATCGAGACCAGTCCTGTCGAGAAAATATATGTGATGATGAGCGGCAGGAACTGCCATAAAAAGGTTGCTGTCCCGGGGCAGACACTGACGGGCGCGGCGTTTCCACTGGACGGGACAGAGGAATATATCCGGGTGCAGATCCGCGACGGCCAGGGGCGCTATGCGTGCAGCAACGCGTATGAGCTGCGCGGGACCGTGCCGGTGCTTCGGGCGTACGATATGGCGGGAAGTTGATGACAATGATGGAGGAAAAAAATGGATAAGAATTATGGAAGGGTGACGATACCCACAGACGCGGACATGGTGGAGGAGACAAAACAGACGGCACAGCGCTGGGGCGCGGATGCGATCCGCGACTGCGACGGGACGCAGATGCCGGATGCGCTCAAATCCATGCCTGTAAAGATCTATTCTACATATTACACGACCAGAAAGGACAATGCCTGGGCGCAGGCAAACCCGGACGAGGTCCAGCAGGTGTACCTGATGACAGCGTTCTACACCGCGATGGAGGAGAACGCGCCGCTCAGGATCCCGCTGATGAAACATTTTTATCAGGAAC
Organism: Lachnospiraceae bacterium; assembly: GCA_009774375.1. Lineage (GTDB taxonomy): Bacteria > Bacillota > Clostridia > Lachnospirales > Lachnospiraceae > COE1. Next base: position 14,372 of record VSNO01000095.1, on the reverse strand, counting down.
AGCTAAAGCCGAACACTCTGCACGACATCAAGCGGTGGTGGGAGGTCATAGACCGGACGACCGGGGAGGTCGTGCAGCCGGAGGGCTGGGACTACGACGGGGAGAGCGGGGAAGTGGTGATCCACCGGCCGGATGCTTTCCATGAGTACACTGTCAGTTTTCTGGCGTTTATCATGTGGGATCCCGTACATATGTACAATTTTATCACCAACAGCTGGGAGAATGTGGAGCATCAGATCACGTTTGATGTGCGCCAGCCCAAGACGCAGAACCACGTAATCGAGAAGTTAAAGCAGTGGCTGAAAGACAATCCGGATACCGATGTCGTGCGTTTTACGACTTTTTTCCATCAGTTCACGCTGGTGTTTGACGAGCTTGCGCGGGAGAAGTTTGTGGACTGGTTTGGATACAGCGCCAGCGTGAGCCCTTATATTCTGGAGCAGTTTGAGAGGGAGGTCGGCTATCCGTTCCGGCCGGAGTACATTATCGACCAGGGCTATCACAACAATACCAACCGTGTGCCCTCGAAAGAGTTCCGCGATTTCCAGAGATTCCAGCAGCGCGAGGTGGCAAAGCTGATGAAGGTGCTGGTGGACATCTGTCACGAGCACGGCAGGGAGGCGATGATGTTCCTGGGCGACCACTGGATCGGCACAGAGCCGTACGGGGCGTACTTTCAGGATGTCGGGCTGGACGCTGTGGTCGGCTCGGTGGGCAACGGCGCGACGCTGCGCCTGATCTCGGACATTCCGGGCGTGAAGTACACGGAGGGAAGATTCCTGCCGTACTTTTTCCCGGACGTGTTCCACGAGGGCGGCGATCCGATCAGAGAGGCGAAGGAAAACTGGGTCACGGCGCGGCGCGCGATCCTGCGGAAGCCTGTTGACAGGATCGGCTACGGCGGCTACCTGAAGCTCGTGCTGCAGTTCCCGGATTTTATCCAGTATATTGAGGACATCTGCAACGAGTTTCGCCTGCTGTATGAAAATGTGGGCGGGCAGCAGCCCTACAGCCACTTTACGGTCGGCGTGCTGAACAGCTGGGGGAAACTGCGCTCGTGGGGAACGCACATGGTGGCGCACGCGATTCCCTACAAGCAGACATACTCGTACGCGGGCGTGCTCGAGAGTCTGAGCGGGATGCCGTTTGACGTCCGCTTCATCAGTTTTGACGAGGTGCTGGAGAATCCGGCCGTGCTGGACGAGTGCAGGGTGATCGTCAACGTGGGCGACGCCTACACGGCGCCCAGCGGCGGCGCCTACTGGAAGGATCCGGCGCTGTCCTGTGCCGTCAGGGCATATGTCGCAAAGGGCGGCGGCCTGATCGGCGTGGGCGAGCCGAGCGCCTGCCAGCATCAGGGACACTATTTTGCGCTCGCCAGCGTGCTCGGCGTGGATAAGGAGGTCGGTTTCAGCCTTTCCACGGACAAGTACAACTGGGAGGAACAGGCGCACTTTATCACCGAGGGCAGGCCGGAGCAGATCGATTTCGGAGAGGGCATGAAGAATGTCTACGCGCTGCCGGGGACGGAGATCCTCAGAAAAGACGGCCAGGATGTGCAGCTTGCGGCGCACGAATTCGGCAAAGGCAGGAGCGTGTATATCAGCGGCATTCCGTACTCGTTTGAGAATGCCCGCCTGTTCTACCGCGCCGTGTTCTGGGCAGCGGGCGAGGAGAACCGTATCAGGAACTGGTACAGCGAGAACGACAAGATTGAGGTGAACTACTATCCGGCGACCGGCAAGTACTGCGTGGTCAACAACACCTACGAGCCGCAGGACACGGTCATCTATGACGGGCGCGGCAGGGACACGCGGCTGCATCTGGAGCCGAATGGGATCTACTGGTTTGACTTTGAGGGACAGGGATGACCGTGCTCTGCTGGTGACCGGAGGTGGCAAAAGGAGTATGGAATACATGGGAAAAGGATTGAAGCCGATGCAGTTCTTAATGTTAAATCTGGTATATAATGCATCGCTGGATAAAAACGAACGTCTGAAAAAAGCGCAGGAATATGAAGATTCCCATACCGTTGACGAAGATGTCGTGCGTGCCCTAGAGCGTGTTTGAAAAATGCTTTCCGTCAGATGTGCGTCACAGTTTGTGGGAGATTTGTGCCGAATGAAGGAGGCATAGCGGGCTATGTTGACTGAATTCGGTGCAAATATCACGCAAAGTGGGGCGTATAGATGGCGGGAATGATTTTTCAAACACGCTCTAGCAGCAACGAATAACATAAAGATAGAGGAGACAAAAAGGAAGGAGCGATTAAAAGTGTGCACATTATTTGAGGAGATTGCAAAGGATAGCAGGGAAGAAGCAAATATTGAGACAGCCAGAGAGATGATTAAAGATAATGAGCCAATAGAGAGAATTATGAAATACTCCAGGCTGTCCAAAGAAATGATATTGGAATTGCAAAAGCAGGAAAATTTACAGTCAGTATGATCATTATGAGCAGGAAGTCTGATAAAGACAGCCTGCTTTTTTTATGCACATGGGCAATATTTTATTTGCGAACACAGGGCAGACAATGTCCATTTTTGCGGCAATCGGATTTCTGGCGGAGTCTGGATGCGGGCTCGACGGTAATGGTATTTTGACAAAGGTTCATAAATAGCAGAATATTATAATACAAAGCGGCATTTTACAATACAAAAGTTTTCTGTGCCGTTACAATAGAGCGTGTCTGGGATCGCAGTTTTCAGATTTTTTTGAAGGAAAAGGATCCCGGGTGCGCTTTTGTTATCACGGATAATGTAAAAAATTGTAGAATAATAGGATTTACAGGAAAAGGAGCATGGTAAGACGATGGAAGACAGAAAAATATATGAGTTTTCACAGGATGGCAATTCCTGTGTGATAAAAGAGCCGCGCACGCCCAGATACTGGTATAATTATCTGTGGAATGAGAACCGGTACTGCGCGCAGGTCTCCCAGATCGGACACGGGCGCAGTTATTACCTGAGCGAGAAGGCGGACATGTGCATGATCAACCGCGATGATGCCCGGTATGTGTATCTGCGGGACGAGGAGACAAAGGATTGCTGGAATATCGGCTTCGGGCCGCTGAATACACCGGTGGAGGCGTACCAGTGTACACACAGCATCGGCTATTCGCTGCTGCAGTCAGCCCGTCGGGGGATACACAGCTCATGGCGGATATTTGTGCCCAAGGAGGGATTTCACGAGGTCTGGAGCCTGAATATCGTAAATACCGGACAAAAGCCGCGGACGTTCAGTGTCTTTTCCGCGGTCAGCTTTTCGCTGGAGGGGTTTTCCTATCCGCGGTATTATGAGATGTATCGGTGCATGAGCACGGACTTTGACCGGGAGCTGAACGGAATCTACTGCGATTCGTCGCACCCTTTTGCGCCGCATGAGCGGTATCACGGTTTTCTGGCTTCTTCTGAACCGGTGTACGCCTACGATGGGGATCTGGCGAAATTCTGCGGTTCCACGAGTACGATAACACAGCAGGACGCATCGGCCTGCGCGCTGTTCCAGCGCCCGGACGTGGTGATGGAGGGCAGGGACTGCACCAACTCCGAGGCGGCGCTGTTTATTCTGGGTGGTGTGCTGCAGCATAAGATCACTTTGAAGCCGGGGGAGCGCCGGGAGATCCATCTGCTGTTTGGCATCAGCAGCTCGCGCGAGGAGGCGCGCGATGTGGCGTCAAAGTTCAGGGACAGCCAGGCGGTGGAGGCGGCATATGACGAGGCACAGAAGTATTATTTTGCAAAGTATGCTTCCCTGTACATAAAGACACCCGATGAAAAGATCAACCATATCATGAACAACTGGGTGAAAAAACAGGCGGATTTCTGTATTGTCGGAAAGAAGGGGGTGCGCGACAATCTCCAGATCGCTGCGGCGCTGTTAAATTACAGGCAGGACAAGGCAAAGGAGGAGATCCTGGAATGTCTGCGGCACCAGTTTCAGGACGGTCATGCCGTGCTGACCTGGTATCCTTATGATGACACGCGGTATTCTGACCAGCCGTTTTGGATCATATGGGCGGTCTGCCGTCTGATCAAGGAGACTGGGGATCTCTCGCTGCTCGAGGAGCGCATTTCATGGCAGGACGGCGGGGAGGTCACGGTTCTGGAGCATATGAGGGCGGCTGTGGACAGACTGATCGCAGACAAGGGAAGAAACGGCCTGGTGCGCATCTATTTTGCGGACTGGAACGATGCCCTGAACATCACGACAGACCCGGAGGCGGAGTCGGTGATGCTCTCCCACCAGTTCTGTCTGGCTTTAAAAGAATTAAGGCAGCTGGTGCTCCAATACGGCGATGCGGACTATGCGGAAACGCTTGCGGCGGAATATGAGACGATGAAGGCCAGCATCAATGAAAAGGCGTGGGACGGCGGCTGGTATATGCGGGCGCTGAGCACGGTGGAGAATATCGGCTCCAAGGACAGCGCAGGCAGCACGATTTATTTGAACGCACAGACATGGGCGGTGCTCGGCGACGTGGCGGACGCGGAGAGGCTGCCGCTGGTACTGCAGGCGGTGGACGGCATGGAGCATGATTTCGGCTTTCCTTTAAATATGCCGCCGTATCCCGCATATTCGCCCAATGTCGGCAGAATGTCGGGCATGCTGCCGGGGCTGTTTGAAAATGGCGGCGTATACTGCCATGCGACAGGTTTTAAGATTCTTATGGACTGCAAGACCGGGCGGGGTGACAAGGCCGTGGGGACATTGAAAAAGATCATGCCGGACAGCGATAAAAATCCTTCCGTACAGTCGGGGGCGGAACCCTATGTGTTTACCAACTGCTACGCCGCCCACCCGGGATATTATGGGAAGTCGTACCAGTCGTGGACAACCGGGACTTCGGCGTGGTGCATGATGGGGCTGTATGAGGGTATCATGGGCGTAAAAGGCGACTATGACGGGCTGCGCGTCGAACCCTGTTTCCCTTCCGCGTGGGAAGAGGCGGAGCTGACAAGGCATTTTCGGGGAGCGGATTACCATGTGGTGATACAGAATCCGTCCCATATAGAAAATGGTGCCGCCAAAATCCTTGTGGACGGTGCGGCAGTCGCGGGAACCGTGCTGCCTGATTTTCGCGACGGGAAATTGCATGAAGTGAAGGTTATCTTGCAGAAAAGATGATAATATATGATGAAAAAAAGGACGGGTGAGAAGATGAAGTTATACGATTTTTGGATTGAGTACAAAAGAGAGCCGTTTGGAATGTCAGTGCGCATACCGCGTTTTTCCTGGAAGCTGGAATCGGAGGAAAAGGATACCGTGCAGACAGCTTACCGCCTGCAGGTGTTTTCCGGGAAGGAACTGGCATGGGACAGCGGCAGGCGTGAGAGCGCGCAGTCCGTTCTGGTTTCCTATGGCGGGAAAAAACTGGAGGAAGAGAGGGACTATCAGGTATACCTGTCTGTGGAGGATAACCATGGAAATACGGCGGAGAGCCAGACCTCGTTTTACACGGGGATCTTTGACGCTCACCACTTACAGGCAAAGATGATCACACACGATTTCGAGCAGGAGGAGACAGCGTGCCCGGTCTTTTACCGCTGCTTTGCGGTGGCAAAGAAGCCTGTGGAAAGGGCAGTTCTCTATGCCACTGCCCATGGGGTGTATGAGGTGCAGCTCAACAAAAGCCGGGTGGGTGAGGATTATATGTGCCCGGGCTGGACCGGCTATCACAGGCGCCTGCAGTATCAGACATATGACGTTACAGGATATCTGAAAACAGGGAGCGAAAACTGTATCGAGATGACTGTGGGAAACGGCTGGTACAAAGGGATATTGAGTTTCGACTGCAAGCCGGACCGCTACGGGGACAGGGTGGCGGCGTTTGCGGAACTGCATGTGATTTATCAGGACGGCAGTCGGGAAATCATTGTGACGGACACGGACTGGAAGGTTCGGACCGGACCGATCCGGTACAGCGAGATTTATATGGGTGAGACCATTGACACGGACAACGCGGCGCAGAGAGAGGGAACAGTTTCCGTGGCGGAATTTGACGCCGCTGTGCTCGTCCCGCAGGAAAATGAGCCTGTGCGCATCACCAAACGCATTGTGCCGAAGAAAATCTTTACGGACCCGGAAGGAAACCGGCTGGTGGATTTCGGACAGAACCTGACAGGTCTGGTCGAGATCAGGATACAGGGGAAAAAGGGGCAGAAAATTACGGTGCGCCATGCAGAGACGCTGGACCATGACGGCGTATTTTATCCAGATACGCTGCGGACGGCGGCTTCGGTGGATACCTATATCCTGGACGGGACAGAACAGGTTCTGATGCCGCACTTTACATTTCACGGGTTCCGCTATATCGCGGTCGAGGGCGTGGCCAATCTGTCGCCGGAGATGTTCACGGCCTGTGTGATGCATTCGGACATGCGGGAAACAGGAACGTTTCACTGTTCAAATGAGACGGTCAACCGCCTACAGGAAAATATTGCATGGAGCCTGCGGGACAACTTTTTTGACATTCCGTCGGACTGTCCGCAGAGGGACGAGCGTCTTGGCTGGATGGGGGATGCGCAGGTGTTTTCGTGGACGGCGGCGTTTAACCGGAATACCGCCCTGTTTTTCTCCAAGTGGATGAAGGACGTGGCGGCGGCTTCCTCGCTGGAGGAGGGGGTTCCGCATATCGTGCCGGACATTCAGGGTACTTACAGCTCTGCCGGATGGAGCGACGCCGCGGTCATTATACCATGGGTGGTCTATCAGACATACGGAGATGTGCGGATTCTGGAGGAGTCCTGGCAGTGTATGCACGAGTGGGTGGATTATATCCACAACCGGGTAAACGAAAACGGGCTCTGGATGACCAATTACCAGTACGGCGACTGGCTGGCGCTGGACAGGGAACAGGGGGATGGCAGCGTTGGGGCTACGGATATCTATCTGGTTGCCAATGCCTGTTATCTCTATGTGACGGATCTGGTTGCAAAGACGGCGAAGGTGCTTGGGAAGGAGACAGAGACCGCTTATTATGAAAATCTATATGCAGAAACGCTGGAATCCTTCCGGGAAGAATACTTTACTTCCCGCGGCAGGATCGTCAGTGAGACACAGACAGGCTGCGTGCTCTCCCTGCATTTCCATCTGGCAAAGGAGAAGGACAGGGAGAGGATTTTAAATGCGCTGCTCGCCAATATTGAAAATCATAAAAATCATCTGACAACCGGATTTCTGGGTACGCCCTATCTGTGCCATGCCCTGTCGGACAGCGGCGCGCACGATATGGCGGGGCTGCTGTTCATGCGGGACGATTATCCTTCCTGGCTGTACGGCGTGAAGATGGGCGCCACCACCATGTGGGAGCGCTGGGACGCGATCCGGCCGGACGGGAGCATGCCCCACCCGGGACAGAACTCCATGAACCATTATGCCTACGGCGCGATCGGGGACTGGATGTACCGCAAGATTGGCGGCATCAACCAGCTTGAGGCCGGATATCACAGATTTTATGTGAAGCCGATGTTTGTAAAGGGGATTGAAGAGGCGAGGACAGAACTGGAGACGCCTTATGGAAGGATCGTATCCTTCTGGAGCTGCCGGAATAAGAAAATCCATATAGAGGTCAGTGTGCCTGCCAATACCACTGCGCTGATCTATCTGCCGGAAAAAGAGGATGTACTGGAAGCAGGTTCCGGCAGTTACGTGTATGAATATGACACGGCTACCAGTCTTAGAGAACTGCGTTTCAGCCTTGACAATACCTTAGGGGAAATTATGGAAGAACCGCTCGGCAAGCAGATGCTTGACCAGATGGTGCCGGAGCTGATGGTAAATCCCATGATCGAGTATGCGAAACGGATGACGCTCGCGGAGGGGATCAGCTCCGCGCCCGATATCCGCGCTGTGTACGAGGCGGTGATCAATGCGCTGAATGCGCAGGAGTTAGCGTGAAAAAAACATTAAGAAACACTAAGGCGCTAAAGGACACCGCCTAAGAGCTTCTAAATGTTTGGAAAAACGCGAAGGACAGCGTTTTTCACATCTATTTGAGTCGCGGCAGCGACATGGAGGTTGATATGGAAAAAATGTATCAAGACGTGAATAGAACGCCGCAGGAGCGCGCTGCCGCGCTTCTGGCGGAGCTGAACCTTGACGAGAAAATGGCGCAGGTCAACTGCATTTTTCCGTTTGGCGAATCTTACAATGACATGGAAAAGATTGCGGCAGACACGCCCTTTGGCATCGGGGAAGTAAGCACACTGGAGATGCGCAGGATCGGAACATTGGAGGAGGCGGCACGGTGGCAGCGGGATGTGCAGCGGATTGTCATGGAAAACAGTCCGCACCACATACCGGCTGTCTTTCATATGGAGGGACTGTGCGGTGCATTTATACAGGATACCGCGAGCTTTCCGGCAGGAATCGGCAGGGGCGCCGGATTTGACACCGGACTGGAGGAGCGGATTGCCGAGACCGTGAGCAGACAGGAGGCTGCCTGCGGCATTACACATATTCTGGCGCCTGTGCTGGATATCTCAAGGGACTCCCGCATGGGGCGCCAGGGAGAGACTTACGGGGAAGACCCGGCGCTCGCGTCCGCCCTGGGCGCCGCCTACACGAGAGGAATCCAGAAGGGGGAGACAGCCGGGCGGAGGACGGAGAGCGTGGCGAAGCATTTTCTGGCATTTCACAACTCACAGGGCGGAATCCACGGAACCCACAGCGATACCCCCGCACGGCTTCTGCGGGAGATCTACGGAAGCCGTTTCAGGCCGCGATTGCCGAATCCGGTCTGAAAGGAATCATGCCCAGCTATAATTCAATCAACGGCGAGCCAGTCTCTGCCTCGCGGACACTTTTAAACGGACTTCTGCGGGAGGAGATGGGCTTTGACGGGCTGTGTGTCAGCGATTACGGCGCGGTCGGCAATGTGCACCAGGTACAGCATGTGGGGGAAGATGCGGTGGAGGCAGGGCTCCTGTGCATGCAGGCCGGCATGGATATCGAGATGCCGAGTCCGGCCGGATACAGTGAGGAGCTGAAAAGGCGGTTTGCGTCTGGTGAGCTGGATGGGGTGCTGCTGGATCAGGCGGTGCTGCGCGTGCTCACGGCGAAATTCCGAATGGGGCTTTTTGAACACCCTTATGCGCTGGAGGGGGAGGCGCTGCGGGAAATGGTATGCCATAGCGGGGACAGGGAACTTTCTTTGCAGTCGGCGCGGGAATCCCTGGTACTGCTGAAAAATAACGGCGCACTTCCATTAAAAGAGGCAGACCGCAGAAAAAAGATCGCGCTGATCGGCCCGCACGCGGACTGTGCCAGAAAGTTTTTTGGCGGTTATACACATCTGTGCATGATGGAGTCTACTTATGCGGTCGCAAACTCCATAGCGGGGGTGAGCGGCGTGGTACAGGCTGACGCTGCGACGATCAGGACTGTTCCGGGAACGAACATTCAGTCGGATGAGACAGAAGTGTTTGACGCAATCCTGCGCCGCCAGAAACCAGCGTGCAGAAGCCTGCTGGAAGAAATGCGCGCCAGACTGCCGGAGGCGGAAATCTGCTATGCCTATGGCTATCCTGTTGCCGGGGCGGACGAATCCCGTTTTGCGGAGGCATTGCAGGCGGTGAACGAGGCGGATCTCGTGATCCTGACACTCGGTGGAAAGCACGGAACGTGTTCCATGGCGTCGATGGGCGAGGGTGTGGACGCCAGCAATATCAATCTGCCGCCCTGTCAGGAGGCCTTTATCAGAAAGGCGGCGGAATCCGGCAAGCCGCTGATCGGCGTTCATTTTGACGGGAGACCGATCTCCAGCGACGCGGCAGACGCGTACCTGGATGCCATACTGGAGGCGTGGAGTCCGGCGGAGTGCGGCGCGGAGGCCGTCGTGGACGCACTGATCGGGGCGTACAATCCGGGCGGGAAGCTGCCGGTGTCCGTGGCGTACCACGCAGGGCAGATACCGATTTACTACAACCACCCTTATGGTTCTGCGTGGCATCAAGGGGAGAGCATCGGCTTTGTCAATTATGTGGATCTGCCGCACACGCCGCGTTATTATTTTGGCCACGGGCTTTCTTATACCACCTTTTCTTATTCAGATCTGTGGATTTCTGAGAGGGAAATTGACGCGCGGGGGAGCGTCAGGATAGGGGCGGAGGTGTCAAACACCGGAGGCTGTGAGGGAGAGGAAGTCGTGCAGCTCTACCTGACTGACCGCTATGCGTCTATGACCAGACCGGTCAAGGAACTGGCCGGATTTACCCGCATTTCGTTAAAGCCAGGGGAGAAGAAGCGCGTTGTGTTTGAAGTGCAGGCAAGTCTGACGGCATTCCTTGACAGAGATATGCGCTGGAAGATTGAAAAGGGTGAGATTGGTGTGGAGATCGGAAGTTCCTCGGAGGATATCAGGCTGACAGGGGCGTACAGTGTGAAAAATGATGCCTGGATCGAAGGCAGGGACAGGACGTTTTATGCGATTTTGCAGGAAGTAAGGAGGGAAACAGATGGACAGCAGGATTGTGGCGAGAAAGATTGCGGAGGAAGCGATTGTATTATTAAAGAATGAGTCGAAGCTTCTTCCTTTTTCAAAAGGGCAGCGTGCAGCCTTTTTTGGCAGAACCCAGTTCGATACGATCTATTTCGGGAACGGTTCGGGCGCGGCTCACAAGACAGGATGCAAAAATATCCTGGAGGAATGTGAGAAGAGCGGGATCTGCGCGGAGCCGGGACTGAAAGCATATTACCGGGAAAAAGTTTTCTCGGAGGAGATCACGAAGGAGGACGAATTTGACTGGGCGGATACCGGCAAGGTGATCACCAGCGGCGTTATGTATGAAATCTTTGGAAAATATCATGCGCCTATAGAGGAATACAGGATACCGGATGAGCTGATGCGGGCGGCAGGAGCGCACACGGACACGGCTGTGCTGGTGCTCGGGAGAAATTCCGGCGGGGAGGAGTGCGACAGGCACTTATACGGCGATTATTATCTTACGGATGCGGAAAAAGAGCTGGCAGATCGGGTTTGCAGTACCTTCAGGAGGGTCGTCCTTATTTTGAATACGAACGGACTGGTCGATCTGTCCTGGGTGGAGGCGTTTCAGGCTGTCCAGAGCATTCTGTTTGTCGGTATTCTGGGAGAAGAGGGGGCGTCGGCGCTCTCTGATATCCTGGTCGGGAACGTGAACCCGTCGGGAAAGCTCGCGTTTTCCTATGGCATCCTTGACGGTCTGCTCAGACAGGCAAGGCAGCGGAAGATGCGCCTTGTACTGCTGTGGTTCGGGCTGTGGAAGAACGGTGAATCCATGTATGTGCCAGCCTGGATGAAGAAGGACAGCCAGAAGTATTTCCGGGCGCAGAAAGGAACCGGGGAGCGCATGAATACCATCTCTCCGTTCTGTGATGCCGCCGTGGAAAAAGACAGGGCGGCTTTTACAAAACTTATGGCGCATATCCGCGAACAGGATAAAGGATATGGCACGGTTATCGCCATGCAGGTGGAGAATGAGATCGGCCTGCTCGGAACAGAACGGGATTACTGCGGTACGGCACAGGAGAGATTTGCGCAGGAGATACCGGATGAACTGGCTGAAATGTATCAGGTGAGCGGTACATGGGCGGAAGCTTTCGGAGAAGACGCGGGGGAATATTTTATGGCATATGCTTTCGCGTCTGCACTGGAGCGGATCACTTCCGGCGGTCAGCAGGCCTATCCGCTTCCATGTTATACCAACGCATGGCTGAAACAGCATCCGTGGTAGCCGGTTCCTATCCGTCCGGCGGGCCGGTGAAGGAGGTGCACAGGATATGGAAAAGCGCAGCGCCGTCCCTGTTTGCGCTGGCGCCTGACATTTATGTGCCGTATACGGCAGCGGTGATCGAGGCGTACAGCTACCCGGGAAATCCGCTGTTTATCCCCGAGGTGCGCAAGGACGCGGCGACGGCTTCCTACTGCCTGTACGCCTTTCTGAAATGCCACGCGCTCTGCTATTCGCCGTTTGGCATAGAGGATCTGGGACTGCAGCCGGAGGAAGTGGAGAAGCCCCGGCGAAGGTCATGGCAGCCCTGAACATCAATCCAACAGTTTTCGAGACAGAGGGCGGCAGAAAATATCTGGGCAGTGTCTATAACCTTTTGCAGAATATCGAACCATTGTATCTGAAATACAGGGAAACACAGCAGATGCAGTGCTATGTGAAGCATTCGGAAACGGAATCGGGAACGTATTTTCGATTTGGCGCGTATCAGCTTGTCGTTGACTATGTGCCTGCAGTCACAGGAAAACCTGTGACTGCAGGCGTCATCTTTGAACTGGATCAGGATCGTTTTCTGGTCGCGGGCATGATGAGCAGGCTGACATTTCTGCCCAAAACGGGCGGAAACCGTAAGGCCGGCATAGTAACACTGCAGGAGGGCTGTGTTGTCAGGGGAGAATGGGTTCCCGCAAGGACGCTGAACGGAGACGAACAGATGATGCTCGCCTTTGGGGATGAGCCAGCGTGCCTTTATGTGGAGCTGTATCAGTATTGAGAGCTCTGGCGGCGACTGTCGATGGATATAAGGGAGTAGAAGGGGATAAAGATTCCGACCCTGTCTGGCAAATGAGGGACAGCACCGGAGCGCCCAACCTGAATCTGAACACGATCGAAATAATAACCCGTTATATTGAGGTGGAACTGGAGAACAGAAAAATTCCAGTCTGGATCTATTATCCGCGTCGGCAAATCGGGCAGAAAGATCGTCCGGCGTGTATATTCCTGCATGGCGGCTCCTAGAGCGTGTTCTCCGTTTGTGGGGGAAAATCCCATGAGGCTTCTGGCTGAAAAGGCTGGATGCGTTGCGTTCGATGTAGATTATTCGCTTGCCCCGGAGTACAGGTTTCTCACGGCGCGTTTTTGCCGGGGACTGTTTCGACGTATTCACCCGCGGCAAGTGGAAGCCGCCCCGTATTGAAATGAACATGGCGCAGGAATGGTACTTGGGATAAGCACCGTGGAAATGTGTATAACTTGCTGTTCCGTCATGGAAAATTCCGTTCACAGAACATGGAAAAGCTAAAGTGCAGCTTTCCCACAACTCCATAAGACAGCAAGTTATGCGCATTACGCACAGTGCCGACTACTCCGGAATCCATTTCATATATATCACTAAAAAATCGAAACTTGTCAAGCCATGTCAGGATTTTTATGATATTCTTATTGGGGGGGAGGTGAAATGATGTCAGATAATCGCTTATTCAAAGTGTTATATTATCTTTTAGACAAGGAACGTGCTACTGCTCCTGAATTAGCAGCTGAATTTGAAGTTTCTACAAGAACAATTTATCGCGATGTAGAAGCATTAAGCAGTGCGGGTATCCCGATCTATGCTGAACCGGGAAGAAACGGCGGTATATACTTATTGCAGGATTTTATTTTGGACAGAGCAATATTATCCGAAAATGAGAAGCGGGAAGTATTGACGGCAATACAAAGTATATTTGCCACAGGCTATACTGGCGAAAAAGAATTACTGACAAAGTTATCAGCGATTTTCAATGTAAATACAAGAAATTGGCTTGAAGTGGATTTTTCACGTTGGGGAAAACGCATTTATGATAACTCAAAATTTGAAATTCTGAAAACAGCGGTGATTCAGTGTAGAGAAGTAAAGATAGTTTATGAAAACTCTAACAGCAGAAGAAGCACACGAATCGTTCAACCATTAAAAATATCTTATAAATCAAAAGAATGGTATTTAAAAGCATTTTGTATGGAAAAACAAGATTTTCGCATATTCAAGTTAAACCGTATATTAGAGCTGGAATTATTAGAGGACACATTTGTGCCAAGACCATACCCGGAAGAAAAAAACAATCTGCAACAGATATACCCTAAAGTAGTCCTTTCGTTTTCAAAAGCTATTGCATATCGTGTCTATGATGAATTTGACGAATCAGAAATTGAATATCAAAAAAACGGTGATTTAATTGTTTGTACTGAAATGCCAGTTGATACATGGCTTACTGGTTATCTGCTTTCATTCGGGGCACAAGTTGAAATCATTGAACCAAAGTATTTAAAAGGTATTTTAGCTGAACAGGCACAAGAAATATATAAAAAAAATAAACCTTGACAAAAGGTGTCAAGATATATGTGCTATACTAATGACCATAGCATTACAGCTATACAGAAACTTTAAGCACAATTTAGAAAGAAAGAGGTAACAAAAATGAATGAAATGAATCAGAAATTTTGTCAGTGCTGCGGTATGCCTATGGGAGATACTGATGAACTGTACGGAACAAATGCAGATGGCAGCAAAAATGAGGAATACTGCAAGTATTGTTTTGAAAACGGTAAGTTTACTTTTAATGGTACAATGGAAGAAATGATTGAGGTATGTGTACCGAATATGGCTGCTGCTAACCCCAATATGAG
>VSNO01000094.1 GCA_009774375.1 Lachnospiraceae bacterium | reverse complement strand
GCGAGGACCCGGCGGGGCAGGCGCTCCATTTTTCCTATCCGCACAAAGACCTGGAAGGGCTCACTGTGAAGACGACCGTGTCCGAGCTGAAGAAGGCGTCCTACGAGGAGGCGTTCGTGGAGTCCGCGGAACTGATCGAGGTGCCGCGGGAGTACTATATCCCCGATTTTGCAGTCAGGATGCAGTCAGATATGACAGAAGTGTCAGAAAATGCAGGACATGGCGCGGGGGCGCTGTCGGGCGTCCGGTACGGCACAGCGGTTCACAGGATCATGGAGATGCTCTCCTTTTCCGACAGCCTCAGCGTCGAAAATGCAGGCGCTGCGGCGAGGGCGGATGAAGGGAACACCAGAAAGCGCCTCTATGCGGTGTTGAAAAGCGAGCAGGAACAGTGGACTGCCGAGGGAAGGATCACCAAAGAGGAGCTTGCGTGTGTCAGCATGAACAAAATGATCGGCTTTTTCCAGTCCGGCCTGTCACAGCGAATGATCGCCGCAAACCTGAGAAATGAACTTTTTAAGGAGCAGCCCTTTGTGCTGGGAATCAGTGCCGACAAGCTGCGGCCCAGTTTTCCGCCGGCGGAGACCGTTCTGATCCAGGGGGTAATCGATGTGTTTTTTTATGAAAATGACGAGATTGTGCTTGCAGACTACAAGACAGATAAGGTAAGCTGTAAGGAGGAGCTGGTCAGGCGTTACAGGACACAGCTGGACTATTATCAGATGGCACTCGAACAGATCACGGGAAAAAAGGTGAAGGAGCGGTATCTGTATTCTTTTTATCTGCAGGAGGAGATTTATGTTTGATTACATTTTATTTGACCTGGACGGCACGCTGACAGATCCCAAGCTGGGGATCACGCGCTCGGTGCAGTATGCGCTGCGGGCACTCGGCATCGAGGAGCCTTCGCTGGATAAGCTGGAGCCGTTCATCGGGCCGCCGCTGGCGGACAGCTTCCGGGAATTCTACGGTCTGGAGGAGGAGCAGGTCGTGACGGCGGTCGCCAAGTACCGCGAGCGGTTTACAGACCAGGGGATCTACGAGAATGAGATCTACCCGGGAACCGCCCGGATGCTTGCGTCGCTCAGGGCAGGCGGGAAAAAGCTTGCGATCGCGTCGAGCAAGCCGACGCCGTTTGTGGAGCGCATACTGGATCATTTTGAGATCAGGGCGTATTTCGATTATATCATAGGCAGCAACATGGACGGAACACGCGGCAAAAAGGAGGAGGTCGTCGAGGAGGCGCTGCGGCAGATGCTTCCCGCCGGCATGCCCCCTGCTGAAAAGAAGGCGGGGGTGGCAATGGTCGGCGACCGCAGATTTGATATCGAGGGCGCCAGAGAACACGGGATCACCTCAGTCGGGGTGTCCTTTGGCTACGCGCCGGAGGGAGAGCTGGAGCAGGCGGGAGCCGATCATATCGTCGACACGGTGGAGGCGCTGGCGGGATTGCTGATGCAGTGAATATGATACCGTGTCAATATGGAAGAGGGGTTGTGGATGAGTATGGATGAGAAGGAGAGGCGCAAGCCAAAGATCACGCCGAAGCGGACGACGACGCTGCAGAAGCTGGCATACGTCGTCAGGCCGTTTGTGCTCTATATGCTGGTGAAGACGGCGGCGATGTTCGTGCTGGCGATCGCACTCCCGGCGCTTCCCATAACAGGTGCGGCCGTGTGGGTGGAGAACAACGCGCATCAGCTCAGCGCGGTCGTCAACGGCGTGGCAAGCCTGATCGCGGCGGGTTTTCTGCTCAATGATTTTCTGATCGAAGCGAGTACGGACGGGGAGATCGACATAGACAAAAGCATCCTGGGACAGTTCGCCGGATTCTTAAAGACAGCGTTTGTGGGGAAAAAGACGGCGCGCAAAATGACAGGGCTGGCGCTGTGCGCCCTGCTTGGCATCACTGCATCGCTGGCGCTGAACATCTGGTTTGAGCTTTTGTCCGGAGTGCTGTCCGGAGCCGGGAATCCGGTGCTTGATTCCGAAAAGTATCAGAACGTGGAGGCGATCCAGTACTCTGTGCCAGTCTGGCTTGGGATCGTGCTCTACGGGATCGTTGCGCCTGCGGTGGAGGAGATGGTATTTCGCGGTGTGATCTTCAGCCGGATCAAAAAGTTTTACAGCCTTCCCAGGGCGGTCGTGTGCTCCGCGCTCCTGTTTGGCGTATTTCACGCAAATCTGCCGCAGTTCCTCTACGGAACGGCGATGGGCGTCCTCATGGCGCTCTGCTATGAATATTCGGCCTGTTTTGCGGCGCCTGTGCTGATGCATATGGCCGCCAATATTTTCGTGTTTATGATGTCACAGACTGCGGCATGGACGACGTTTCAGGCCGGACCGATGTGGGGAGTGCTGTCTGCGGCGCTGGCGGCAGGCGTGTTCTGGGGGCTCAGAAAGGTCTTCTGTGACTGTGGATAAGAAAGCGCAGGCTGTACAGCCTGCGCTTATCTCGCCATCAGTTCGAGGATCTCCCCGACGTACATCGTGTGCAGGTCGCCGTCGGCATACCATTTGGCGATCTCCGGTGACAGGAAAGAGTCCTCTGTCAGTCTTGTGGCGGACAGCTTATGGCACAGAACGACGAAGCTTCCCTCATCGATGAACGGGATCGAGAGCTTGTAATTCCAGGTGAGACCGGCCTCTGCGATCTTGTCTGTGCCGCGTCCGGAATGGGAACCGCAGTAGTTCAGCGCTTCCTTATATTCTTTTCCCATAAATGAGATGGAGAAAAAATCTCCGGCGTCGATCAGTTCTTTGGTATATCTTGAGTCGCGCACGAAGATGAAGGCGACATTCTTTCCCCAGAGTACACCGACGCCGCCCCAGCTGACGGTCATGGTGTTTGCTTTCTGTCTCGAGCCGGCCGACACGAGCGCCCAGTCTTTTCCGAACGATTCGAATGGATTGAACTCCATGGTATCGATGGGAATCGGTTGAAATACATGCATAGTAATCGCTCCTTATATATGGTTTTGATAATCAGATATTATTAGTATACTATCCCATGCCCAAAATGACAACAATTATTGTGAAAAATTTCACATAACAGACAGTTACCTCAAGACGGACTAGGATATCATGTTTTCCGCCACAGAGAATGGGTATATTGACAGCAGGAAGAAAATAAGGTTTATCATAGAAAAATGAATTTTATGTAAAATTTATTCCCTCTGGAAAGTGATCGTGGTATAATGGAGCCAGCATAAAATCGGAATTTTTGGAGGGCATATGTCTGGTTTCGGAATGTTTTCATGGTTCAGTTATCAATTACCCATACAGCAACGATTGCAAATGATAAGGAGTGCAGGATTTGATGCGGTATCTCTTTGGTGGGGGGATGAATTGCAGGACAAAAATAGTCAACCTGAGATGGCAAGAAAATTGGGACTTGATATTGAGATGAACAATATGGGTGATCATCTGATTTATAATTATTATGCTTGTAAACAATAATATATTAATCACTCACGCTGAGGAAAGTGTCAGTAATGAGGAACTAATAGAAGTTGAGTGAAATGACTATGAGACTCCTATTGTATCTTTAGACGAGGATGGAGGACTGTATTTGGTGACGGATTTACAGCAAAAGGAACTGTAACAAGCGATTATAATATTACACATGCAATTATTGCAGTTGATGTCATTTGGCCAGATCCCAATCCATTTGACGGGGTCACTCCAAGTATGTAAAAATCATAGAAGTTAAATAAGGGGGATTATAAAATGCCTACAGTTAAAATGCCATTTATAAAGGCGCAGGTGAATTATACGGAGCCATGCAAAGTGAAGATGGGTGTATCCAGATTGGCAGACTGTGACTTACAACAGGATGCGGCGACACTGGTAATCTCTTCAGAAGGAAGCAAAAAGGCAAGGGATTATGTTAATATTGCGGCATTGAAGGAGGAAAAGGCGGAGTATGGAGATGGAGAGACGGTTGAAAAGGTAAAAACCGAAAAATCTTTTGAACGACTTATAGATGCTGCCCTGAATGGCGGGGAATTAAGCCAGGATGAACAGGAACGCCTTGACAAAGAGCTGTTTGGCAGAATCCGGATGCATTACAATGAAATGCAGAATCTGCGCCTGTCAGATAATGATGAGAGGATTTTGGAGGAATTAAAGAGCCATTTTCTCATGAAACAGCAGGCATTAAAGGACATGCGTCAGGCGGCGGCAGACGAGACGCAGCAGGCCAAGGCCGCACAGCAGGAGACGGAGGCCGCACAGAATGCGGATGAGGTGGCAAACAAGGCCGCCGAGGCGGATATGATCGCGAAAAGTCTGGAAGGGCTGGATCAGAATACCGCCGCAGAAGCGCCAGAGTACGAGAAGGCGTCTGGTGGAAGCATATCCGGCATGGCAGGGGACAATGCGGTTTCCGGCGAAGAAAAAGCGGCGGAGCATCAGAAGCGCATGAATTATGATGCGAACAATAAAGATAACATTGATGAGATTGATAACCAACGGCTCACGGAGGTGATGCAGGAAAAAGAGTACAGCAAAATGCTGGACGAAAGCTACGGGAGAACCATGCAGGTTTTTGAGAATAAGGAATTTACCCTGAAAGAACGCGCGGAGGCGTACAGTATTTTCATAGACGAGTCCAGAGAACTTGCTGAAAACAGGGAGATCGCCCGGCATCTAAAGATTTACGATTATGAATCTGCCCTTGACCTTCGGTTAAAGGCGTTGTCAGGCTATGGAAAGAAAAATACCGTGGCACAGCCAAGAGAAGATCACGTGCAGGATACAGGGCGGGATTTCGTGAGGGACGCGGCGGCAGATAAGCTCCAGATGGCAAAGAAAAGCTGGGAGAAAAATGAGGAGCTTGCGGAAACAAAGGCAGTCAAGGATGACCGGAAAATCCCAGGGCAGCCAGAAGTGCGCTGTTTGCGTTAAAGGATATTTGTGGCTTTTTTGAACAAACTATGCTAGAATAAATCTGTACACTTTATTACATATGAACAAAAAGGGGGACAGATTTATGAAAAGCAAAAAGAACATCAGCCTAAAAAGGGTATTTCTCCGCAATCTGCTGGCTGGAATGCTCCTGCCGTTTGTCGTCATCCTGATGGTGATCGCGCTGCAGGTATTTCGAGGAGTCCAGAACGATAAGGAGGATACGTATCTGACAATGGCGCAGATGCTGGCTGACAACATTCACGAGTCCGTGCAGAAATACGTCGCGGTGGTGGAGACTGCGGCGTATAATGAGAATGTGACCAGCATGGATGCTGACAGGGCGGAGGCGTATCTGAATCAGATCATTGCTGACAGCGGCAACATGTGGTCCCATTTTCTGATCACGGACAGCGAGGGGATCGAGATCGCCCATACCGACGGCGCCGAACACCACGGGACGTCCATCGCCGACCGTGAGTACTATCTGTCTCCGTGGAAAAATAACGAAACCGTCGTCTGTGAGCCAATGTTCTCGAAAAGTACGGGAAGAAGGATCCTTGCGATCGGGACGCCTGTCACGCACAATGGTCAGCAGGCTGGTGTGCTGGTTGGATTTGTCCGTCTGGAGTACATATCAGAAATGCTGGACGATTATTCCATCACGCCCAGCAATTATGTATTCATGCTGAATTCCGACGGAATGCTTGCGGCGCATCCCGACAGGGATATCGTGCTGCTGCAGAACTGGCTGACCGGCGAATGTGATCCGTCTGTCTCGTCAGAAACGATAGACACGATGACGGAGAACCTCAAAACGGCGGCGGCAAATATGGCGAAGGGAGCAGGCGGGGTCGTCTCCGGATATGATTTCATATATGCGTATGAACCGGTGGGGATCGGCGGAATGTCAGTCTGTGTGGCGGCGCCGTTCGACGAAGCGTGCGGGATCATCAGGAGCCTGTTTGTCATGCTGTGTGTCGCGCTGGTCATCGCGGTCGCGATCGGAATCTTTATGGCAGTCGTTATGGCAAACGGCATCGCGATGCCGTTTGCGTGGATCGTAAAACAGACGCAGGCATTGTCGCGCGGTGAGACGAAGCTGATCGACCAAAATTCTGGCGGCTATGCCGCCACAAGGGAAATGGCGGAATTGAGGGAGTCGGTCGCATTCCTGGCGGATACACTGGAGACCATGCTGTCCAAGATGGACACAGAGTCACAGAATCTGCTGAGATCAGTCGATTCGATCACAGCCAGCATCAGTGATTCGAACGGAAATGCGAACGATACCTCCGCGACCATGGAGGAACTGACAGCCAGCATGGAGGAAGTGTCGGTAACGACAGACAACATCAATCAGCTCACAGAGTCGACAGCGCAGACAGTCATGGAGATCGCGGACAAGTCCGTGAGCAGCGCCGCATTCGCGAAGGAGTCCAGCGTAAGGGCATACGAGAGTGAAAAGACGGCGTCGGAGGGCAGGAGATCCACGAATTCCATGGTGGACGAGATCCGCTCCGCCATGAAGGAATCCATTGAGAACAGCAGGCAGGTGGACCGGATCGCGAATCTCACGGAGGATATCCTCGGGATCGCGAGCCAGACAAACCTCCTGGCGCTCAATGCCTCGATCGAGGCGGCGAGAGCCGGGGAAGTGGGCAAGGGATTTGCCGTCGTGGCAGATGAGATCCGCATCCTGGCAGGGCGTTCAAGAATGATCGCCAACGATATTCAGGAGATCAGCTTGAATGTCATCAAGGCGGTGGGACGCCTCTCGGCGGACGCAGGATCGATGCTGGAGTTTGTGGATGCGACAGTTCTGAAGGATTATGACAAGTTTGTGGAAATAGCGAAATATTACAAGAAGGATCTGGATTATCTCGAGGAAATTCTTGGTACATTTGCGGTGCAGGCAGAGGAAGTGAAAGGGAACACGGCAGTCCTGAAGGACGGCATGGGAGGTATCGCGACGGCGGTTGAGGAGAGTGCGCGGGGTATCGCCATGGCGGCGGACGCGGCATCCGATCTGGTGAACAACCTTGCCTCGATACGGGCGGAGATGACGGACAACCATCGCATTGCCGGCGAACTGAGACAGGAAGTGAACAAATTCCGCTGAGATGTGACAGACTGTGCGGTGCATTAAAACGCACGTGGAATGCAGTATGACAAAACTTTTTTGGGAAAATTAGCGGCAAAGACTTTACAAAACGCGAAAAATCTCATATAATGTGAAAAGCACAGGAGAATATTGGATTTCAGAGCAACCAAAGGCGGTTAACAGCTGTTTTTTGGTTGCTTTTTTATTCGCAGACCCGTGCAGGGGAAATATGCCGCTGGTGCGGCGCACGGGTCGCGCGCGAGTAGGGGAAGATGGTTCTTCCCTACTCGATTACACATGGGCACCCGGAGGAAGAGTGTCAACGGGCGCACCCAGACAAGATCATTGATGAGAAGGAGAAGAGAAGATGTTTGATGCAAAGATGAATGTCCCCGAAGCGCCGCTTCACAGGGCAGAATTTGAACATGACAACTGCGGGATCGGCGCGGTTGTCAATATCAAGGGCACAAAGACGCGTGAGACGGTCGAGAATGCCTTAAAGATCGTGGAGAACCTGGAACACAGGGCCGGAAAGGACGCGGAGGGAAAGACAGGCGACGGCGTCGGTATCCTGGTCCAGATCTGTCATGACTTTTTTGTCAGGGCGGTAAAGCCGCTTGGGATCGAGCTTGGCGGTGAGCGGGAGTACGGTGTCGGTATGTTCTTCTTCCCGCAGGATGAGCTCAAAAGAAACCAGGCGAAGAAGATGTTTGAGATCATCGTCGAGAAGGAGGGCCTTGAGTTCTTAGGCTGGCGCGAGGTGCCGTGCGTGCCGGCAGTGCTCGGACACAAGGCGGTGGAGTGCATGCCCAATATCATGCAGGCGTTTGTGAAGAAACCGGCAAATGTGGAGCGGGGGCTTCCCTTTGACAGAAAGCTGTACATCGCAAGGCGCGTGTTTGAGCAGAGCTCTGATAACACGTATGTCGTATCGCTCAGCAGCAGGACGATCGTTTATAAGGGGATGTTCCTCGTCGCACAGCTGCGGACATTTTTCAGGGATCTGCAGAGCAGTGACTATATGTCGGCGATCGCGATCGTGCACTCCCGCTTCTCGACCAACACAAACCCGAGCTGGGAGCGGGCGCACCCGAACCGCTTTATCGTACATAATGGTGAGATCAACACGATCCGCGGCAATGTCGACAAGATGCTTGCGCGTGAGGAAAATATGGAGTCCGAATTTTTGAGCCACGAGTTTCACAAGGTACTGCCGGTGGTCAACGCGCAGGGCTCCGACTCGGCGATGCTCGACAACACGCTGGAATTTCTGGTGATGAGCGGCATGGAGCTCCCGCTTGCGGTCATGATCACGATACCGGAGCCGTGGGCGAACAATAAGACGATGTCGCAGTCCAAGAAAGATTTTTATCAGTATTACGCGACGATGATGGAGCCGTGGGACGGTCCGGCGTCCATTCTCTTCTCAGACGGGGATATCATGGGAGCGGTGCTCGACCGGAACGGGCTCCGGCCGTCGCGCTATTACATCACGTCCGATGACCAGCTGATCCTGTCGTCGGAGGTCGGCGTGCTGCCGGTCGACGCGTCGAAGATCGTGAAGAAAGACAGACTCCGCCCCGGAAAAATGCTTCTGGTGGATACGGTGAAGGGGGAGGTCATCGACGATGACACGCTGAAGGAAAAGTTTGCAAAGAGCCACCCTTACGGGGCGTGGCTTGACTCCAACCTTGTCACGCTGAGGGAGTTAAAGATACCGAATGTGCGGGTGCCGGCATTTTCTGACGAGGAGCGCCAGCGCATGCAGAAGGCGTTTGGCTACACCTACGACGAGCTCCAGACCAGTATCCTGCCGATGGCAAAAAACGGCGGGGAGAGCATCGGCGCGATGGGGGTCGACACGCCGATCCCGGTGTTGTCCAGGACGCACCACCAGTTGTCGCATTATTTCAAACAGCAGTTTGCCCAGGTGACGAATCCGCCGATCGACGCGATCCGCGAGGAGGTTGTCACATCGACGACCGTGTATATCGGAAAGGACGGCAACCTTCTGCACGACACGGAGAAGAACTGCAATGTGCTCAAGGTCAACAACCCGATCCTCACGATAACAGACCTGTTAAAGATCAGGAATATGAAACGCGAGGGCTTCAAGGTCGAGGTCATTCCGATCATTTATTATAAGAATACCAGCCTCGAGCGCGCGATCGACCGCCTGTATGTGGAGGCGGACCGCGCCTACCGCGAGGGCGTGAACATCATGATCCTCTCGGATCGCGGCGTGGATGAGAACCATGTGGCGATCCCCTCGCTGCTGGCGGTATCGGCGATGCAGAAACATCTGATCCGCACGAAGAAGAGAACGAGCGTGGCGCTGATCATCGAGTCCGCGGAGCCGAGGGAGGTGCACGACTTTGCGGCGCTGATCGGCTATGGCGCCTGCGCAGTGAACCCCTATCTGGCACAGGAATCCATCAAGGAGCTGATCGACAACGGCATGCTCGACAAGGATTACCATGCGGCGGTGGATGATTACAATGACGCGATCCTCCATGGTATCGTCAAGATCGCGTCAAAGATGGGGATCTCCACGATCCAGTCGTACCAGGGTTCCCAGATCTTTGAGGCGATCGGGATCGACGCTGACGTGGTTAATAAATATTTTACCAATACGGTCTGCAGGGTGGGCGGCATCACGCTGCAGGATATCGCAAAGGAAGTGGATGCGCTGCATTCCCTGGCGTTCGATCCGCTGGGACTTGCGACGGACTTGACGCTCGACAGCCCGGGACAGCACAAGTCGAGAGGCGGGGCGGAGGAGCATCTCTACAATCCTGCCACGATCCACATGCTGCAGCAGTCCACCCAGAAGGGCAGTTATGAGATGTTCAAACAGTACTCGGACATGATCAATGACGAGAACAGTGTCCGCAATATCAGGGGACTGATGGACTTTAACTATCCAAAGAAAAGTATCCCGCTCGACGAGGTCGAGAGCGTGGACAGCATCGTCACCCGTTTCAAGACAGGCGCGATGTCCTACGGCTCGATCTCAAAGGAAGCGCATGAGACACTTGCGATCGCGATGAACCGGCTTCGCGGAAAGTCCAACTCCGGCGAGGGCGGTGAGGATCTGGACCGCATGGTGATCGGACCAGACGGGATCAACCGCTGCTCGGCGATCAAGCAGGTGGCGAGCGGTCGTTTTGGCGTCACCAGCAGATATCTGGTGAGCGCGCAGGAGATCCAGATCAAGATGGCACAGGGTGCAAAGCCCGGCGAGGGCGGACATCTGCCTGCCGGAAAGGTTTACCCGTGGGTGGCAAAGACAAGGCATTCCACGCCAGGCGTCGGGCTGATCTCGCCTCCGCCCCACCATGATATCTATTCGATCGAGGATCTGGCGCAGTTGATCTATGACCTGAAAAATTCGAATAAGGATGCCAGGATCAGTGTCAAGCTTGTCTCGGAGGCAGGCGTCGGCACGGTCGCGGCCGGTGTTGCGAAAGCCGGTGCGCAGGTGGTATTGATCTCCGGCTATGACGGCGGTACAGGAGCGGCGCCGAAGAGTTCGATCCATAATGCGGGGCTTCCGTGGGAGCTTGGGCTTGCGGAGACACACCAGACATTGATCCAGAACGGTCTCAGAAATAAAGTCCGCATCGAGACGGACGGCAAGCTGATGACAGGACGTGACGTCGCCATCGCGGCGATCCTCGGCGCGGAGGAATTTGGCTTTGCGACAGCGCCGCTCGTGACGATGGGATGCGTGATGATGCGCGTATGCAATCTTGACACGTGCCCGGTAGGCGTTGCGACGCAGAATCCGGAGCTCAGAAAGCGCTTTAAGGGCAAGCCGGAGTACGTCATGAACTTTATGCGGTTTATCGCGCAGGAGCTGCGCGAGTACATGGCGAAGCTCGGCGTCCGCACAGTCGACGATCTGGTCGGGCGCACGGATCTGTTGAAGATGCGCGACGAACTGCCGAAAGGAACAGTGAAGCTCGACCTGAGCCTGATATTAAACAATCCATACCGGAAAGAGAAGGCTGTATTTGATCCGAAGCAGGTGTATGATTTTGAACTGGAGAAGACACTGGATGAAAAAGTGCTGTTGAAGCAGCTCGGCGGTGCGCTGGAAGCAGGCAAGGAGCATAAGGCTCCCAGGAAGAAGAGCATCGAGCTGGAGGTCACCAACACAGACCGCTCGTTCGGTACGATCTTTGGCTCGGAGATCACGAAACGGTACGATGACACGCTGGAGGAAGATACCTTCCGCGTGCGCTGCAACGGCGCCGGCGGGCAGAGCTTTGGCGCTTTTATACCAAACGGTCTCACGCTGGAGCTGGCAGGCGACTCCAACGACTATTTTGGCAAGGGCTTATCCGGAGGCAAGCTGATCGTGTACCCGCCAAAGGGCAGTACGTTCAGGCAGGATGAGAATATCATCGTGGGAAATGTGGCGCTGTACGGCGCGACGAGCGGCAAGGCGTTCATTAACGGCGTTGCCGGGGAGCGGTTCTGCGTCAGGAATTCGGGTGCAGTGGCGGTTGTCGAGGGCGTGGGCGATCACGGCTGTGAGTATATGACAGGCGGCCGCGTCGTCGTGCTCGGCGGCACGGGCAAGAACTTTGCGGCAGGCATGAGCGGCGGCATCGCGTATGTGCTCGACGAGGAGAACGACCTGTACATGAGAGTGAACAAGGAAATGATCTCCATGAGCGAGATCACCAATAAATATGACGTGATCGAGTTGAAGGGAATGATCCAGGAACACGTGGCGTGCACCAATTCCGAGAAGGGCAGAAAGATACTGGAGAACTTTGGCGAGTACCTGCCGAAGTTCAAGAAGATCATCCCGTTTGATTACGAGCGCATGTTAAAGACCATTGTCCAGATGGAAGAAAAAGGGCTCAGCGCGGAGCAGGCACAGATCGAGGCGTTTTATGCCAATACTCATAAATAGTAAGTATGAAGAGTGTTTCCGCGTTCTTCGCGATATGGACTTCATAGTATGGAAAGGAATAAGGGTTATAGAAGATGGGAAAACCAACAGGATTTTTGGATTATGAGAGAAAAACCTCCGCGGCGGAAGCGCCGGAGGAGCGGATCAGACATTTCAACGAATTTCATGAGCATCTTCCTATAGAGGAACAGCAGAAACAGGGCGCCCGCTGTATGGAGTGCGGCGTGCCGTTCTGCCAGTCGGGTATGACGATCGCGGGCATGACCTCCGGCTGTCCGCTGCACAATCTGGTACCGGAGTGGAATGATCTGGTGTATACAGGAAACTGGGAGCGCGCCTACAACCGGCTGAAAAAGACGAATAACTTTCCGGAGTTCACGTCCAGGGTGTGCCCCGCGCTCTGCGAGAACGCCTGCACCTGCGGTCTGAACGGCGATGCGGTGGCGACGAAGGAAAACGAGTATGCCATTATCGAGAATGCGTATAAGACAGGGCTTGCGGGCGCAAAACCGCCCAAGGTGCGCACCAACAAGACCGTCGCGGTGGTCGGGAGCGGACCTGCCGGGCTTGCCGTGGCTGACCAGCTGAACAAGAGAGGGCACAATGTCACCGTGTTTGAGCGCAGTGACCGCCTCGGCGGGCTTCTGATGTACGGGATCCCGAACATGAAGCTCGAGAAGCACATCATCGACCGCAAGATCAGGATCATGGAGGAAGAAGGTGTAAAGTTTTTTACAAACACTGATATCGGCAGGGACGTCAAGTCCAAAAAGCTCGTGGAGGGTTTTGACCGGATCGTGTTCGCGTGCGGCGCCTCCAATCCGAGGGACATCAATGCGCCTGGAAGGGATGCAAAGGGGATTTATTTTGCAGTGGACTTTTTAAAAGGCGTGACAAAGAGCCTGCTCGATTCCGATCTTGCGGACAACGCCTATGTGTCCGCAAAGGGAAAAGACGTGGTGATCATCGGCGGCGGCGACACGGGAAACGACTGCGTGGGAACTTCGATCCGGCTCGGCGCGAAGTCCGTGACGCAGATCGAGATGATGCCCAAAGCGCCGGACACCAGGGCGGAGAACAATCCATGGCCGGAATGGCCGAAGATCTGCAAGACCGATTACGGCCAGGAGGAGGCGATCGCGCTGTTTGGACACGATCCGCGCATCTATGAGTCCACGGTCAAGGAGTTCATCAAAGACAAGAACGGCTGTCTCTGCGGCGTGAAGATCGTGAAGCTCACATGGGAAAAAGATCCAGAGAGCGGCAGGATGAACATGAAGGAGATCGCAGGGAGCGAGCAGGTGCTGGAGGCACAGCTTGTGTTGATCGCGGCGGGCTTCCTCGGCAGCCAGAAGTATGTCACGGACGCGTTTGGGCTGGAGCTGGACGCGCGCACCAACGTAAAGACCGAGCCCGGCAGATTCAGGACCAGCGCGGATAATATCTTTGTCGCGGGCGACATGCACACCGGGCAGTCGCTCGTCGTCAAGGCGATCCGCCAGGGGCGCGAGTGCGCGCGCGAAGTCGATGAGAGCCTGATGGGGTACTCGAATATGTTTGTACAGTAACTTGACAGTCTTTGTGTAAGTATCTAAAATTTTTGTAGTCTATATCAGAGATTGTCCTGCAGTAAAAAAGCTCTTGCATACAAGCAAGAGCTTTTGTTGCATTCGCCGGTACATTTTGCTATAATGAGTTATTATATAAGGTTAAAGCACTTTGCAGACATGTTTCATGGCACAGAAGAGGCTGTGTACATGTGAAAGGGAAAGGGAAGGTGAATAGTTATATGGATAGCGATAATTATATGATCGATGAAGTATTAAAACATCTCGACAGCGAGCTGGCGCTTGGTGCTATGCGAATGAGCGTTGTTTTTGACGAAGCGGCGGAGGACGAAAAGGCAGTTTCGCACAAATGCTGCCACAGCTACGGCAGACCAGCCACAGAGACTGTCGGACTGCTCGACATGTACACCGATATCAGCGCGGGCGCTTCTGACCGGGGATAATAAGGAGATCAAGGTATCCGCTGTCGGCGGACTGTATGATTTACGAAGATGGAGATGAAACTTTGCCATCATTGTTGCGATGACTGAGAGTGACCGCTATGTCTGTGTCAGGCAGTTCAGACAGGGGGATCCGGCAGGTAACTACTGAATTCTGTGCCGGATGCATCGAGTGTATCGACGGTGTTTTGGAAGACATCCTGTCCGCCGCCAAACGGGAACTTCTGGAGGAGACCGGCTATGGCTCTGACGATTGGAGACACCTGTTAACGCTTCCTTCCTATGCTGCGCTGTCAGATAACTACATGAGTATCTTTTTGGCAAAAAACTGTCAGAAGATCAACAGTCATCAGGATCAGGATGAGGATGAATTTCTGAATGTATATCTGTATTCCAGAGATGAACTTGAAGAAAAGGTCAAAAACGGTGAATTCGCACAGGCTGCACATATATTGGCGTTATTGATGGCTGATCAGTGCGTTTGATCTTCTTTTTTTGGAATTTTGTATCCTCTGAAAATGAGCACGTTTATATCAGCAATGATTGCTTTCGACAAAACACAGGGAACTGCATCAGTAGCGCAGTTCCCTGTTTGATTTATCTGACGCTATACGCGGTCTATCCCATAACGATCTCCACATTCACATCAGACTTCCCGGCCTCAAACGGGATCACGCAGCCGTCTGCCTTTACGCCGTCGACAGTCATGGAAGCGACGCCCTTCTGGACGTTTTCCGGATTCCGGACAGTGATGTGGTACACCACATCGCGGAAACGCCGGGTGAGCTTGAAATTCCCGAATCCTGTCGGTACGCATGGATCGACGCGGAGTCCCTTGTGTGTCGGGTACACGCCGAGAATATACTGCGAGATGTTCGTGAACGTCCAGGCGGCAGTGCCGGTGAGCCAGCTATTCTTCGCCTCGCCGTGATACGTGGCATCGCGCCCTGCGACCATCTGCGAGTATACATAAGGCTCTGTCCGGTGGATCTCGCTGATCTCCTCCACATACGCCGGACACGTCTTCTGATAGATCTCAAACGCTCTGTCGCCGCGTCCGATGACGGTCTCCGCGATGGAAACCCACGGGTTGTTGTGGCAGAAGATGCCGGCATTTTCCTTGTACCCGGGCGGATAGGAGGAGATCTCACCGAGCTCGACATGGTATCTGGTGTAGGCGGGCTGTAATATCATCACGCCGTACTTGGTGTCAAGCTTTTCTTTTACGGAGTTCAGCGCCTTCTCCGCCAGTCCTTCCTTCACGCCGATGCCGGCAAGCACGCAGAAGCCCTGCGGTTCGATGTAGATCTGTCCCTCCTCGCACTCTTTGGAGCCGACCTTGTGGCTGTATGCGTCGTAAGCCCGCACGAACCATTCCCCGTCCCAGCCGTCCTTAAGGACGGCGTCGTACATGACTGCGACCTCATCCCGCGCGCGTTTTGCCTCGGCATCGTCGCCGAGCAGCTCCGCAAGCTGTGCGTACTCCTCGCCGTACTTGACAAACATTCCGGCGATAAACACGGATTCTGCGACAGGTCCTTCGCTCGGACCAAACGTCTGGAAGGATTCGCCCGGATGCTCGGAGAAGCAGTTGAGGTTCAGGCAGTCATTCCAGTCGGCGCGTCCGATGAGCGGCAGCTTGTGCGGCCCCTTGTGGTTCACGATATAGTCAAACGAGCGCTTTAAGTGCTCCATCAGGGTGGTGGCAACGCTCATGTCATTGTCGTAGGGCACCATTTCCTGTAAGATCGACAGGTCGCCCGTCTCGCGGACATAGGCGCTCGTGCCTGCGATCAGCCACAGCGGATCGTCGTTAAAGCCGCTTCCGATGTCGGAGTTGCCCTTCTTGGTGAGCGGCTGGTACTGATGGTAGGCGCTTCCGTCTGGGAACTGCGTCGAGGCGATGTCGATGATGCGCTCGCGTGCGCGGTCGGGGATCAGATGCACGAAACCGAGCAGATCCTGGCAGGAATCCCGAAAGCCCATACCGCGCCCGATGCCGGATTCATAGTAGGAGGCAGAACGGCTCATGTTGAACGTCACCATGCACTGATACTGGTTCCAGATGTTGACCATGCGGTTGACCTTCTCGTTGGAGGACTCAACGACATAGCGGCCAAGCAGGTCTCTCCAGTAGTCGTTCAGCTCCGCAAACGCCCTGTCGACAGCGGCGTCAGTGTTGTACTTTGCGATCATCGCATTGGCGGGCTTCTTGTTCACGACGTTCGGCGCCTCAAATTTCTCCCCGACAGGATTTTCCAGATAACCCAGCAGGAATACATAAGACGTTTCTTCCCCGGGAGCGAGCGTGATGTCGATCTGGTGTGCGGCGATCGGAGACCAGCCGCTTGCCACCGAATTGGTACATCTGCCGGCCAGCACCGCCTCGGGCTTGTCGGCGCCGTTGTAAGTGCCGATAAAGCTGTCGCGGATCGTGTCAAAACCGTCGACGTCTGTGTTCACGGTATAGACTGCGTAGTGGTTTCTGCGCTCGCGGTACTCTGTCTTGTGGTAGATCGTGGAGCCGATGACCTCGACTTCGCCGGTGCTTAAGTTTCTCTGGAAGTTTCTGGAGTCGTCGTCGGCATTCCACAGGCACCACTCCACATAGGAGAAAAGGAAGAGGGTCTTTTGGACATCGGCGTTATTTTTTATTTTAACCTGTGAGATCTCGCAGTTGTCGTCCATCGGCACAAACGTGAGAACAGATGCCTGCACGTCGTTCTTGGAGGCGGTGAAGCGGCTGTAGCCGATGCCGTGGCGGCACTCGTAGGCGTCCAGCTCCGTCTTGGTCGGCTGCCAGCCCGGATTCCAGACGGTATCGCCGTCCTTTATGTAGAAATATTTGCCGTTGGTATCGTAGGGGACATCGTTGTAGCGGTAGCGTGTGAGTCTCAAGAGCTTTGCGTCCTTGTAGAACGTGTATCCGCCGCAGGTGTTTGAGATCAGTGTGAAGAACTCCCTGCAGCCCAGATAGTTGATCCATGGGAGCGGTGTCTTAGGGGTGGTGATGACATATTCGCGGTTGGCGTCGTCAAAGTATCCGAATTTCATGGTTTGTCTTCTCCTTCTGAAAATAAAATCTGAGTGTGCAGCCCGCGGCTCTGATCTTGTCCGGATGAAGCACCAGAGCGTGCCGCACAGCAGTTGACACAGTTACGAAAACGTTTAAGTAAGTTCTATATGATAAATCTAACACAGGATTTTCATAAAAGCAAGATAAAAATCATAGAAAAAAATGAAATGAAAAATATAGTTAAAAAATAAAATGAAATTTGCTATTGACATCCCCCAAAGTGTACAAAGTATAATAAAAAAGCAGGATAGTCTGTCAGGATGAAAAGGCGGGGTGAGGATGGAGAAACATACGGATTGTAGAGCGCACAGGCTCATTGTGATCATGCTGGTCTGCATTTTATCCGGAGGATTTTTGGGATTCCGGCTCGGTGTACAGCATAGGATGCCTGATAAGAATGAAATAAGATCTGGTATTTCCGAGCAGGATCTGCAGGTTCATTCGGTGGTGTGGGAGGACCGTCCGGCATGGCGGGAGATCACCTTTTCGATCGGAGGGAACATAACGTTTCTGTCAATGGAAAAGACCGGATCTATTATGATGATGTCACATATGTGATCGATGAGGGTACTGTAAAAGCCGTGATCCCCAGGGTCCGCAGTGGAAATGTGATCAGGGATACGGTCTGCAATAGCTTCTATGTCGTGTTCCGTGAACGATCTGCGGATCATGTCGCGGGATGCATCTCTTTGCTGGATGGCGTGTACCAACCCTGGACAACGGAGGAGGCAGACTGTTTTGACAGGAACATGGACGCATATCTGTCGGCATTTACACTGAGCGGTACATATGAGGATACGGATCCACTGCGGGAAAGGGCTTCAAAAGAGGGTGTTGCTTTGAGGAAAGACGGGGGAAATTTTCTGAACTGTACTGTCTGCAACAATGGTTCGGATCCATGGTGTTATGGGGCGCAGCTGCCGCATGTCGAACTGTGGTACAAGGGTGTGT
>VSNO01000093.1 GCA_009774375.1 Lachnospiraceae bacterium | reverse complement strand
TTCTTGCAGTATATCCTTACTATTTTAGCATGATCCTATTTTTGTTTTACTGATGGTATTCTCCCATAAAAGTCAGCGAAAGTTAAATTTTGTATAACACAAAAAAGCAATGTCAAAAACCGCATAAAAAGGTTTCAACATTGCTTGTATTGCTTCAAAATATATATTTGTCTCAAACTTTATCCATATCAATACGCGATCATAGGGATCGACTTCGCTTTCTGCAGGCTCCGCGCAGCCCTGCCGTCCGCCACGTCGCAGATCCTGCCGCTGCACGCCCTGATCTGTTCCATCATCTCCGGGCAGGCGCGCGAACAGATGTCAAACAGTCCGATGTCCGTCCGTATCCCTCGTTTTTCCTCTCCAGTCTTTCCACTTGCTCTGTCCGAAGCAGTCCACCAGTTGTTCATGCTCACTATCTCACTGACTGATACCACTCGTTGACTTCTTGCGTGATCTGCTCTCCGCCCTGCGCTTTCCAGTCCTCCACAAATTTGTCAAATGCCTCGATCGGCTCATTTCCATAGATGATGTTGGTATATACCTGTTTTTCCATGGTCTGCAGCTGTTCCCAGCTGCGCTTCATGGTCGCTGTCGGTTCCGCGTTGAACATGGTCGGCAGCTGTTCATCCCTGTGTTCATATGCCAGCGCGTATCCGGCTGCCATGCTGGGTGCAGTCTCAAAGTCTGCTGCCGCCCGGATCTCGGCGGACGTTTCCGGCTCTTTTCCCGACGCCACACTCGCATACGGCTGCATCTTGTCCAAAGACGGCGAATTCTTCAGCACGGTAGCCTTGCCCGGCATATACGGATCTGTCACCGGGGGATCAAACTTTGCAGAATCAAACACGACCTCATCATTGACGATGTCATAGTCATAGTCCTGCAGATATCCATACTGGAAATCACCGGTTCCGAACGCTGCATCATAGAGCCAGTCATAATACTCAAAGAATCTGTCCATATGTTCGAAATCCGCGTTGAACATCAGCCATCCGTCATTCACCTCAGCGTTCTGATACGTAGGCTCCCCGTTGTCCTGGCGGATATTCGGATAGGCCGTGATCACTGCATCCGGCGCCACTGTTGTCACATCCTTTACGGAATTGATCACCCATGGACGCCCGATCAGGATGCCGGCTTTACCTTCCGTAAACTGTCCCATGGCATCCCATGCCCCCGTCGCCACTGCCTCCTGGAAGATCCATCCGTTGGCATGCCACTGCGCCATGCGCTCGAGTGTCTTGCGGTTCCCTTCATGGATAGAACCGTACATCAGGTTGCCGTTCTCGTCCTCGCGCCATGAGCCCGGTATAAATTTGCCCGAATTTGCCGAGAAAAGAGGCACGGGATCCGACACTTGTCCAGCCAGTCCTGACGGATGATCATCACCTGCCCTTCTGTCAGTACCGGACAGCAGGCAATCCCGTAAATCTTTCCGTCCTTCGTGAGCGGATAGTATGTCTCCGGAAAATTCTCATAGATCTCCTTGATCCTGTCCGGCATGTACTGCTCGATATCGTTCGTGATATCTTTCACACGCCCCGACTCGATCATGTCCGCGATCATCTGCGTACCGTATACCGGGAACACATCCGGGAGATCCTCGGAACCAGTCAGCGCCAGGCGAAGCTTCGTGTCATAATTGCCCGCGTCGCCGCCAAGCAGTGTTGTTTCCATCCTGATACCCAGTTTTTCCACCGCCATATTTACCATCGGATTGTTGTTGATATCCTCGCCGCTGCCGTATCTTCCCGTGTTCTCATCGAGCTGTTTCGCGATCCTGATCGTCAGCACGGAACCGTCCGCACCGGCATCACTGCCTGCGTTTGCGTCACTGTTTGCGCTGGCGGCACTGCTGCCATCCTGCCCCTGGCCATCTGACATCTGTCCTCCGCAGCCGCCAAGCAGCATCACCGAGCTCATCAGCAGGCAGAGCGCCGCTTTTCTTCTTTTCGTTCTTTTCATAAGATACATCCTCCTTTAAATAAATTTGATTCTATTGTCATGATACTACTCCTTCACCGCACCCATGACGATACCCTTTGCGAAGTGCTTCTGCAGGAATGGATACACGAGCAGGATCGGAAGTGCGCCGATAAATACCTGTGCCGCCTTGATCGTCCGCTCTGACATCGCCGCAGCCGACGCCGGGTCGAGCGCCAGGTCCTGCTGGTTTCCCTGTACCACGATGACCTGCAGGAACGATGCCAGCGGATAATTTTTGGTGTCAGACATATATAAAATACCTGTGAACCACTCGTTCCAGTTCCCCACCATGATAAAGAGCGCCACCGTCGCCAGTCCTGCTTTTGACAGCGGAAGGTATATCTTCCACAGGATCTGAAAGAAATTGGCGCCGTCCACCAGCGCCGCCTCCTCCAGCGCAGGCGGTATGGACTTGAAGAAATTCATGATCAGGATCAGGTTATAGCAGCTGAATGCCCCCGGAATGATGTAAACCCAAAAGTTATTCTTCAATCCCAGCGCGGAATTGACCAGGTAGGAGGGAATCAGCCCCCCGCTGAACAGCATCGTGAACACAAAAAACCACATGAGCGGTGTACGCCCCCTGAAATCCTTAGAGAGCGCATATCCCGCCGTCACGATCACAAACATGCTGAGCAGCGTGCCCAGAACAGTCCTTGCCACCGCGATCATGATCGAGCGGATAAAATTCGCATTCTGGAATGTTTTCTGGTATGCCAGCACGGTAAAATCAATCGGCCAGAAGGTCACCTGTCCGCTGTTTGCAGCAGCCTTGCCGCTTAATGAAATGGCAAACAGGTTCACCAGCGGAAGCACACAGATCAGCGCCATAAATACCAAAAACACCGTATTCAGTACGATAAATATCTTTCTAGCTGTCGAAACGCGTCTCATCCTCTGTCACCCCCTAAAAAATCCTGTACCCGGCAAACTTGTACGCCAGCCTGTATGCGACCGCCGTCAGCAGCAGTCCGACTCCTGACTTGAACAGACCGACTGCAGTACCAAAGCTGTACTGCCCATTGACAAGCGACTGCCTGTACACATATGTATCAATGATGTCACCCGTGCTATATGTCAGCGGTGAGTACAGGTTAAAGATCTGGTCGAACCCGGCGTTCAGCACATTTCCGAGACTGAGTGTCGCCATGACGATGATCATCGGCATGATGCCCGGGATCGTGATGTGCATCGTCTGCTGCCAGCGGTTGGCGCCATCCATCTCCGCCGCCTCGTACAGACTCTGGTCGATGTTCGATATCGCAGCCAGATACACGATCATTCCGAAGCCAAATCCCTTCCACAGATCCGACAGTACGACGATCTGCCGGAACATGCCTGCCTCCCCCATGAAGAAGATCGGTTCCACACCCAGCTTCTGCAGAAAGGCGTTCACGATACCATCCAGACCGAGGATATCGCGCAGCATGCCGGCAACTGTGATCCACGAGAGGAAGTGCGGCAGATATACCAGCGTCTGGATCCCCTTTTTCAGCCCGGCGTTGCGCACCTCGTTTAATAAAAGCGCCATCACGATCGGCACGATCAGACCGAATATGATCTTTGCCACCGCGATGACCAACGTATTGATGATCGCCTGATAGGACTCCCTGAACATAAAGATCTGTTTGAACTGATCCATCCCGACAAACTGCGAGCCACTGATGCCGAGCCACGGCTTATAGTCCTGAAACGCCATGACCAGGCCGCCCATCGGAACATAACAGAAGATGACCGCCAGCACGAAGCTGGGCAGTATCATCACATACAGCGGCCAGTTGTGGGCGGCTTCCTGCTTCCATCCTTTTTTCATTTTCTTTCCCATTTGCATCCCTCCATTTACTACATAAAGTGTATAAAAACAGTATAAAGAAAAACTTCCACAAATCCTATGGGGCAAATATCTATGTTTTATGTCAGATATACACATACAAAAAACTGTACTTGTCATTTTATTAGAAAAAATGAAAAAAGAGCAACCGTCTGACGATTGCCCTCTGTACATACTGCAATACTTATCGTGAAAGATCCCCCCTGCCGCATTCTGTCATTCACGATATCGATCATCTCCTGCAGACCTTCCGCTTCATACTCGCTCCTGATCTCCTCCCAGATCTCCTCCACAGGCTCATCGCCCGTTATGATCCGCAGGAAATCATCATTTAAATGAATGGAAAAATCGATCTGCTCCTCCTTCATGATATGATAACACTCTGGTTCATACTCCGGTATCTCCACATGTCTGGCTTCCTCCACCAATTCCTGGTTTACCCTGACATACGACTCCGGAACAAGTGACGGAAAACGATCATCATAAAGACTCGGGTCCCAGCGCACCAGAATGGACAGCAGCGCACAGGAAGGATACTTTGCCGCAACAGCCACATCAGCATCATGCAGCACCACCCTGTCGTCCACAACTTCATACAGATCCCCTTCGGGTCCATACGCTGCAAAAAAAGCACCCTCATCACTCAGAAGATAATCAAAGATCTGCAGGATCCTGTCCTGCTTTTCCTTTCCGGCCTTTGCGCTGATATAGGACTCGCTCCACGCGTAACCCCATATGGGATACGTTTTCTCCCCGTGCACATCCGGCATCAGTTTCAGCACCTTCACATCCTCGCTGAACGGATCATCATGAAATCTCTCCCAGTATTCCCCCACTCTCTCATAGGCGCTGCCAAAGCCTCCCGAATAGACGATCGCCGCACACTCTCCCCGCAAAAACTTTTCGCGTGCCGTGTTGGTGGTCTCCAGCAGCAGATCTTTCACGATCACGCCCGAGGTATACATATCCCTGCCAAGCTGAAATGCGCTGGTGAGATCATCCACAAAATAGGCCGGCTTATAGCGTCCATCCATATCCTTTTTCCAGTAAAAATCCGTTCCGCTGCCCACTGCGATCGACGAGGCATACGGAAGCAGCACCCCCGTGATGAGTCCCGAGTTTCCAACTGACATTCCCTGTATCCCGGTATTTTCGGGATCTGCCGCGATGATCGCCAGTATCATCTCCTGAAACTCCTCCCAGTTCTCCGGTTCCTTCGTGATCCCCGCCTTCTGTGCCAGATCCCACCGATAGGCTACAATGCGGTCAATGCTCGTCCATTCCTGGGAAGGATATGTCTGCCTCGGTATACAGTACATCCTGCCGTCCACAAGCGGAACCTGTGTCAGCTGCAGCTCCTCCATATACTGCTCCAGATGCGGATAATCTGACAGATCCTCCGGTACCGCGCACAGCAGTCCCTTCTGTATCCACTGCGCATACCATCCGGAATTTCTGAAATCGCCTATAAACAGATCGGGCAGACTGTCCGTCGCCGCCCAGCGCTCCACTTTCTGGTAATAGTCATTCCATGTCATATTGACCGGCTCGAACACCACGCCGAAACGCTCCTCGACCGCCTCCAGCACTGCATCTCCTGCCAGCGCCTCCTCCTCATTCCAGAATGCGACAGTGATCTTCATTCTGTCCCCGGTATCCTGCGGCTCTGCACTTCCGTCCTGTGCGCACCCTGCCAATCCGGCCAGGGCAGTGATGCAGACAACTGATATCCATCTTTTTATGCATCTCTTCATCTGATGTATTCCTTTCGACGCTGTCCTTTGTCAATTGTTTGCCCGGTATTGTCCAGGCGTCATCCCGACATATCTCTTAAAGGTCTTGATAAAATGAAACGTATCGTTAAAACCAACCTCCAGCGCGATATCCGTCAATGGCTTTTTCGTCGAAGTCAGCAGCTCCTTCGCATCCTCGATCCGTTTTTGCGTGATATAGTGCACAAACGTGATCCCGGTCTCCTTCTTAAAGAGCTGGCTGATGTAGTTGGAATTCATGTTCATCACCTGCTCCGCCCCTGTCAGTGAGATCTCATTGCGGTAATTTTCATTGATATAGCGCACCAGTTTCAGAAAAGTCGCGTTGGTAAAATTCTGCTCATTTTCCGTCACAGCCGCATTCTCCTCCAAAAAGCGCTGCAGCTGCCTCAACATTTCCATAAAATCCCCATACGTGTCCACAAGCTGTTCGATACTGTAGATATAATAATCATTCTCCTCATTCTGGAAAAGGGAATGCGCAAAGATCATGTTGCAGAGTCTCAGGGCGCTGCGCACTGTGAAGTCTTCCCTGCCCTTCTGCCCGGTCTCTTCCAGCATACTCTTAAGGCTGTCCCACTGACCGGCTGCAACCTTCTTCTGGATACCGTCCAGCCACCGGTTTGCCCGCCACTCATCAAGACGGTCGCAGACCTTGTTCTCCCCATCGACAAAGTATTGAAACGCGCGCGCGATGCACTCCTCAAACGCCTCGTAGATCAGTTCCCCCGACAATGCCTGCTGTATGTATCCGATCCCCGACCAGTCAGGCTGGTCATAGATCGCATCCCCTAACTGCCCGATGCGGTTCGTCCTCATGATGTACCCCCACTGTCCCCGCCCGAGACGGATGGAGACGCCGCCTGCCTCCAGCGCATCCAGCTTCCGCTCCCCGCTGGATACCGCTACAAAATATTTTTCCTGATAAAAACCAAACCGCGCCAGGCATTCCCTGATCTCATGCTCCGTGCGCCTTTCCAGGACCTCCATCAGGTCCTCCCGGTCCGGCATATGCCTGGCTCTTCGCAGGTTGTGCACCGCCTTGCGCAGAAAACGCGCCACCTGCGCATGATCCAGCGGCTTCAGGCAGTAACCGATCACACCGTACTGGATCGCCTTTTCCGCGTATGCAAACTCGGCATAACCGCTTGCTATGATCAGCTGTATGCGCTCGTTCTTCTTTCTCATCTCGCTGCAGAGCTCCAGTCCGTTTACGCCCGGCATGCGGATATCCAGAATGGCAATATCGACCTCCTCCTTCTCCACATATTCCAGCACAGCCGCACCGTCCGATGCCGTCCTCACCACTTCAAGCCCCAGCTCCTCCCACGGAATGGAGCAGACCAGCGACTGCACCACCGAATTTTCATCATCTGCGATCAATACCCGAAACATAACCGATCCCTCCCACGATCACCTGAACTCACAACCCCTTCGGAACTGTTAAAGCCGGAAGCCGCAGTATGACCGTCGTGCCGTCTTCCGGACAGCTCTCTATGGTAATTCCATATTCCTTTCCATAATACAGCCGAATCCTCGCATTGGTATTCAGGATCCCGACATGCTCGCTGGTATCTGCATTTTCCTCCTCAAGCTGTCTTTGCAGCTCTGCCAGGCGCTCTTTTGCGATACCGATCCCGTCATCCTTCACTGTCAGTATCAGTGTCTCACCCTCCAGACGCGAACCGATGAACAGACTGCCGCTTTTACGCTTAGGCTCCAAACCATGAAATACAGCATTTTCCACAATGGGCTGCAGCAGCATCTTCATCACTTTCAGCTGCAGCACTTCCTCCGGGACGAAATAATACACCTCGATTTTTCCCGCAAACCGCATCTGCTGTATCCGGATATACGACTTGACGATCGCGATCTCCTCCTCCAGTGTCACCTCGTCCTCCCCTTTGGCGCTATAGCGGAATATATTTCCCATATCCACCGCCATCTGGGCGATCTCCGGCGCCTGCTTCTCCAGCGCCATCTTGCGCACCACTTCCAGTGTATTGTACAAAAAATGGGGATCGACCTGGCTTCGCAGATACGCCAGCTCCGCCTCCTGTTTCTGCACTTTCAGCTCATAGAGATCGACTGCCGACTGGAATATCCTGCGGTGCAGCTTCTCGATGTCCTTTAACATTCCTGTAAATTCCGATCCCAGCTCCGTGATCTCGGCGCACCCTTCCAGATACAGATCCGTCTTTAGATCCCTCTGGTTCGACTGCCTGATCTGCAGGATCGTCTCATGAAACTGGCGGAGCGGTCTGACGATCCCTGTCGTCAGCAGCAGGAAAAACAGAACGCAGAACACCGCTGACAGCAGAATGCACCCCCAGACCAGCAGCCGGATATACTCCGTGCCCTTCCCTGCACCCTGTATATCCAGCACGCTGAGCAGATAACAGTCCATCTCCTCAAAATAACAACTGTGTATGCTGTAATCCCCTGTCCGGAGCAGCTGCGCCCTCCCGTTCTCGCCCCACAGCTGATAGACTTCCTTTGCATACGTTTCCGGCTGTCCGAACGTATACAAAATTTTCTCCGCATCTACGAGCATGTACATCTGGTTGGACTCGCCGTCATTTCCGGCAAAAAAGTCGGAAGCATCTATGGACAGAACGACCGTGCCAATATTTTCCGCATCCACGATCATGTCGCCGGCATACACCATCAGATCCGGTTTCTGTTCGTCTGCCAGAAACCCGTGACTGCGAAAACCAAGCCACGCAAAAGGAACGCCGTTCACGCTCTCCCGCATCCTGTCCAATTCCTCAGCCCTGTACACGTTGGAATAATGGATCCTGTCATTGACGAGCGAGATATCCTCGATCATGGGCTCCAGGATCTGGTGTCTGGTCAGACACTCTGTCGCGCCGCTGATGACCTCCGCCATCTGCGGGTAATCACTCCCCATCAAGGCTCTAACCTCCTCATTTTCACCGATATTGACGCAAAAATTCTCTATCTTTTCATAGTTGAGGCTGATCTGGTCATACAGGCGCAGCGAGGTGACCTGCATATGCTCCTCCTCGTTCCGGTAGACCAGCTGTTTGATCAGCACGCTGATCAGTCCGCACATGACGACGAACAGCGCCAGAACGACCAGCGCAATCCTCCTCGCCTGCTTATGAATGCTCAGCGCGCGAAATGTTTTCCTGCCCTTCATCGTTTAAAACTCCTGAATATTAGCTTTAGTTTAAGCATAACATATTTTCCCGTTTCCATAAATGTCCGAATGTTATATCTCAATTGGCATATTTTTAGGAGTGCCCTATGTCCTGACGATATGCCCGTTATACCAAATAATTCCAGAGAATCTTTGTTAGATTCCTGGCATCAACCTGGAGGCTGAAAAGAGGATATAACCAGTACAGCGCTCTCTGTTTTTCTGAAACAGCATTAAATTCCTTATCTGTATACAGATCGATAACTGTGCTATCCCATTTCTCCTGCGCTCTGCAGAGCAGGCTCACCATCTGCTGGTATTCCGGTTTGTCATAATGTTTTCCGGCATATCCTTTACTCCTCCATTCGTTTATTTTGATGTTCTGTTACCATCCGTTTGCAGGACAGATAGGTGGCGATAAAATAGCTTCCATACACCATAAGGAATATCACAACTGTGAAAACCATATTGGTTGAAATATGGATATTCATAAATTCCTCTACAATCTCCATTGCTTTCCCCATCAGGACAGCAGAATAAATACTGGCAACAGCAAGCGGGGCCGCAAAGAAAATAGCTGTCTGGAATAACAGGGTACGGTTAACCTGTTTCTTTCCTGCCCCCAGCTTCTGGAGTAGTCCATAGCGGTAAATGTTATCCGTTGTCTCCGTAAGCTGTTTCAAAGCCAGCAATGCGGCGCAGATCAGCAGAAATATCAGGCCGATATAGCAGCAGAGGAATGAAACCAGTGCATTTAACCCATAGAACATATCGTACATCATGTTCTTTTCCGCATAACGGTAACCGCAGGTATCATCCAGCCCAATCGGGATCATTTTCTGTAAAACCGCATCCGAATCAGCATCTGGCCGGTATTGTACCAGAAGTACATTGGCCTCTTTCGTAAGGCTGCGGGCAGCCGCATCCGGAACAACCAGTGTTCCCCGGTCATTGTTCCCGACAGAAGTCATAAACCAGGTCTCCTCTAAAACCGTATCAGATGCCCTTTGCAGAGGAATTCCTGCCAGCACGA
Source organism: Lachnospiraceae bacterium (assembly GCA_009774375.1). GTDB lineage: Bacteria > Bacillota > Clostridia > Lachnospirales > Lachnospiraceae > COE1. The sequence continues at coordinate 8,260 of VSNO01000093.1, read as the reverse complement.
AATCTGCATGGTTTTCCAGTGCTTTTTCCACATACTGAAAAGTCCTCTTGTAATTACAGTTCAGCAGATACTGATCTTCTGCCAGCGTGACAGGCTCTTTCCCCTGCATTGCCAGAGCACGGTTAAAATCCGAGACACCCAGCACGGATACACCGCTGTCTAAAATCCCTTCGTCAATGGGCCACAGCTTAACATTCTGGCCTGCAAACAGGCTGCCGTAAGTAAAATCTGCCTCATAAATGCTGATCTGCTCCATATTTTCCGCAAACACTGATAGATCGGCATCTCTGGATACAAGATATTCCAATATGCTGCCATCCCCGTCCACACTCACATCTGACAGCACATTCAGGTCATAGGGCGTGGCAGATCTTGACAGCTCATTCATTGCAAGCGCGGTACTTACGCCAACCGATACCGCACAGATCGTTACTGTGAGCAGTCCGCAGACAATCGTCATAATAAAATAATTCGTGCGGATCTTACTGCCAACCTGACGGACAAGGAATGTGTTCAGCCCCTTAAGATAAAGGCTGTTGTTTGCCCGGAGTATCCGGACAAGCACGGTAGACAGGGAATAGAAAAAGAGGAATGTCCCTGTTACAAGCAGGATTCCAGCCGTCTGAAAAGATCGGTTCTCCCGTGAGGGCAGTATACCATTTTTGTAGAACATCGCCCCGGCAGACAGAATACACGCCAAAGAGACAAAGAACAGCAGTACGGGCAAAAAGCGGCCCCGGCCCTGTGACGTTTCATTTTTTCTGCCGGCTGTCAAAAGGTCGATCAGCTGCACACTGGAAACAGACCGCACATTAAAGGCCATGACAAGCAGAAAAATAACCGCAAAACAGAACGCAGTCTTCCTGAAAGCCCCCACGGAAAAGACAAGCTGAAACTTTGAAATCTCAATGGCAAACAGCTTTAAGGCGACCAGGGAGATTCCCTGCGACAACGCAAAGCCAAGGCATAAGCCTGTCACCAGTGCAAGCATCCCGACACACAGCGTTTCCCCTGCGAATATCCGGGAAATACGTCCCTTTTTCATGCCAAGCACCATATAGATACCCAGTTCTTTTTTCCTCCGCTTTAATAAAAACTGATTCGCATAAATGATCAGAAACGCAAGGACAACAGCGATCAGCACCGTCAGGGTGGAAAGCAGGATGCCGAGCTGGTCATAAAGAAGCGTTTTTGTCATGCCCATTTCTGAAAAAGCCATCTGGTCTGAAATAGAATTAAATGCGTAAAAAACGCTCACCGAGATCATAAGGGTCAAAAAGTAGACCAGGTAATCCCGGATATTTTTCCCACATTTTTCATGATCAGTTTACAAGAGGTCATTCTGCTCACCTCCCAAAACGGAAACCACCTCCAGAATCTTTGCAAAAAACTCTTTCCGGCTGTCAGCGCCGCGGTTCAGCTCCTGAAAGATTTTCCCATCCTTTATAAACAGGATGCGGCGGCAGTAGCTTGCAGAAAAGGCGTCATGTGTCACCATGAGGATTGTTGCGTCAAGGCGTTCATTCAGCTCCGTCAGCATGCCAAGCAGCATCCGGGAGGAATTGGAATCCAGGGCACCAGTCGGTTCGTCGGCCAGAACCATTGCGGGGTCTGTCACCATTGCCCTTGCCGCCGCCACCCGCTGCTGCTGTCCGCCCGACATCTGGTAGGGGTATTTATCCAGCACCTCGCAGATTCCAAGCGCTTCTGCAATCCGGCCCACTTTTCTCCTGATCTCTGCCGGCTTCACCCCTGCGATAGATAGCGAGAGGGAGATATTTTCATAAGCGTTCAGCGTGTCCAGAAGGTTAAAGTCCTGAAAAATAAAGCCCAGCTTCTTCCCGCGGAAATCCGCAAGCTGTGAGCCGTGTAAGGCGGTGATGTCTTTCCCGTCTACAAAAATATGCCCGCTTGTCACCGTATCGATTGTGGAGATACAGTTGAGAAGCGTTGTCTTTCCGGAACCGGAAGCCCCCATAATGCCCAAAAACTCACCTTTGCAGACCTGAAAGGAAATATGGTCTACGGCTTTTGTCAGGCTACCCTTGTTGCCGTAATACTTTTGGATATCATCCACCTGTAATATTGCATCGTTCATCGTTTGTTTGTCTCCTTTCCAAAAGGGTAATCCCTATTGCACCCCTAATCTACCATGTGCACAGCATCGCACATGGCAGGATGGCCATTCGGCCGCTTTCTACCTGGAATAAGGTCAATTTACCATACCGATTGGAATCCTGCCATTATTTTAGATTACATTTTCATTACCAAAATGTAAGGAAACAACAGATGCCAGGCTTCGCCAGACATCTTTATGTTAAGCAAAAAGGCGGGTCATAATCCCGCCTCCTGCAAGTAGCTTTCCCGTGGGAAAGACAAAGTGACTGCCGTCCCCTGCCCCAATTCACTTTGGATGGTAATGCCAATGTTCATTTTACCGCAGAGCTTTTTGCAAAGATACAGGCCGATTCCTGTGGACTTGGAGTAGCGGCGTCCATTATCCCCGGTAAAGCCTTTATCAAAAACACGGGGCAGATCCGCAGGGGATATGCCAATCCCATTGTCCGAAATGATCAGCCGGACAGCATTCTGCTCCGCATCTGCCGAAAACGAGACCTGCAGATCCTCAGTACGGTACTTGATCGAATTGGAAATAATCTGGCCGATGATAAAAGAACAGCTTTTCATATCTGCACAGACAGGAATGTCCAGTCCGCTGAAAACAGGCCTGCCTCCCGCCTGGATCAGCGGCTTTGAATAAGTCTTCAGGGCAGAATTTACAAGAGCCTGCAGGGTCGTCTTTTCCACCTTGAAATCTTTTTCCACTGCCGCAGAGCGGGCATAATATAGTACCTGTTCCACAAAGCCGTCTATCCTGCGCAGTTCATCATCAATCCGCAGGGTGGTGGGATTTTTATGGTTCTCAATGATCAGGCGGGCGGCAGCGATCGGCGTCTTGATCTCATGTACCCATGAATCAAGGTATTCCCGGTATTCCTGGCTGTTCTGTTCCGCGTCTGCCAGGTGGTCATTTTGGTACTTGTTACAGCGTCTGAGTATTTCATCCAATATCTGTCCGTCTAAAAAATCGGGGCGGACAAGGATTTCCCCAATCAGTGTTTTTTCCTCCAGCCTGTCCAGAATTTCCCATAACTGGTTATGATAGTTCCTCCTGCGCCAGTAATCATACAGAAAAGCGCATACATAAGCCGTAAACAGAATGCTTTCCACAAAGAGGATAAAAATCATTGGCGTTTCGATCAGCCAGAGCAGCGCAAAAACGAGCAACCCTGACACTGCCATGCAGAGGAAAGAAAAAATATGGTCTGCCGCATAATCCTTCACTTTCATACAAGGTACCCCAATCCACGCTTTGTTTCCAGATAATCAGGAAGTCCGATTTCTGCCAGCGTTTTCCGCAGACGGACAATATTTACATTGAGGGTATTTTCATCAATAAATTCTTCGCTTTGCCACAAGTCATCAATAATGGCATCCCGTGGAATGATATTTCCTTTGTTTACCATCAGCAGACGCAAAATTCCCATTTCATTCTTTGTAAGCTTCTTATTCTGGCCATTATGGCTGATCTCCGCCTTTAGTAAATTCAACGTCAGCCCCTTATGGGTAAGCACCGCGCTGTCCTGTGCTCCGCCGGCCCTTGAAAGAAGTTTCTGTATCCGTGCCAGCAGCACCTGTGCATTGTATGGCTTGGATACAAAATCATCCGCACCGATATTCAGGCTCATCAGTTCGTCAAAGTCTGTGTTCCTGCTGGTAAGCACAATAATTGGGATCTGGGAACTTTGCCGGATTTCCCGGCACACCTGGAATCCGTCCTGATAAGGCAGGTTGATGTCCAGCAGAATCAGGTCTGCCCCGGAAGCAAGCGCAAGCTGTGCTATATCATGAAAATCGTCACTGCTCTCACATTGAAAACCATATTTTTCAAAAAAATGTGTCAACTCTTTCCGAATAGGAACTTCGTCCTCAATGATAAATAATTTCATCTCCGCTCTCTCCCTTGTTTTATTCTGCCAGCAATCGGCTTCCCCACTGCTTTTAGTATCAGCCAGACAGCTCCAGCCTTTTCATTGTTAACCTTTCATTCCATCTCCCTGAACGTGTCGGCCATTCCCGCGACAAGGCTCCACTGGCGCTGCATATAAGATTTCAGATTTTCCGTGCTTTGCCGGTATGCCTCCCGGACTATTTTCTATTACTACAATTGTCCCTATACTGTGTCATCCTTGATCGCCTCTACAATGACATCATCCCTGATTTTCTTAGAAACCAGCATATAAATCCCATTGATCACAAGCAGCACCAGGACAATATACATCCACAGCGCCCACACCGGGAAAGCGCACAGGAATTCCACTATAGACACTCCCATCATATAGCACTGTGCGGCACATACAATGATGAGCAGCGGAAGCCCGATCAATATCGGCCTGACTGACAGCAGAAACCCTTCCATCCCAAGCAGCCGCCGGATTCCCTTTTCATCCACACCTACCGAGCGAAGCATGGCAAATTCCTTCCTCCTCTGGCCTAAGCTGTTCAGGATTGCCGAAAGCACTGAGGAAATGCCCACAATCCCGAACAGCGCCGCAAGATTGCATACGACAAACATTGTCGCCCCTGTCATCCTCCCGCGGTTCCTCATCCGTTCCGTCTTACTGGAAGTCATATAATCACTGCTGCCCAGATATGCGCCGCATATCCTTTCCGCTTCGCCCTGAATTTCTTCATCCATGCCAGATAGTTCGCCATCTGGCATTCCATCCGGCACAGCATAATTAACATAGTTCCTGTAATTATAAACCGCCATCTCATCACTGAAATTCTCGATAATGGCATAATATTCCTCCATCGGCACGATAACAGGAAGCGTATAAAACGAAGGATCAAGCCCGATCTTCGGCATTGACGTGAGCACTGCCGCAACATCCACGGTAAATTCATAGTCGCCCTGGACATCATCAGAATACTCCTCTGTCAGCTCCACCCTCTGCCCCTGCTGGAGATTCAGATAAGAGACCGTTTCCTGCATTGCCTCATAATCCCTTGCACCGGGGTTCTTTGCCACACTGTTTACAATGATGGCGGAAGTTTCCGGTAAAGCCTCCGCGCCCGCTTCCCGCAGAACGCTTTGATATGCATCCTGCTCCATCCCCACCAGCACACACGGCACACGGTAACGCCCGTCACGCTCCACGATATAGCCGTCTGCGGCATCAAAACCTCCTGCCTGCAGGAATTCTGCCGACTGGTCACTCCCGGAAAGCCAGACAGCGCAGTTCGCCCTTGCATAAACAGATATTCCCTGTACCCCCTGCATGGCTTTCAGTTCTGCAAGGAGCGCACCGTCTATCCGCTCCCCTGTCCTCAACGTGATATTTACATCAAAATGATTCCTGTTTTCCGCCTGCGCATTGCTGATATCGGAAACCGTGAACGCTGCCAGGAACCCAAAGGCAAGGAGCATACACAGGGAAAGCGTCATCATGCAGGTATGGTACAGTTTTCTGCCCGCATTTACCGAGTTTGCCGCTATCTCCCCAAGGAATCCGAAATGTTTTGCCAATACGGGATGGCTCTTTGCTTTCTTTACGGAAATGCTGTACTGCTCCCCGCGCACTGCCTCTATGGGCAGAACCTTTGACATCTGTTTCGCCGGCCCGTGCGCGGCAAGCAGGACCGTAACAAAGGAAAGCACTGCCGCCATGAGCGCCGCGGCCGGGGAAAAATAAACCTCCATCCTGCTCCCGAACACTTCACTGGTCATATCGGAATAGGCAGACAGGACGCCGAGGGAAAACAGGTATCCCAAAACCATTGAAAGCAGGATGGGAATAACCGAAAGGATACACGCCTCATAAATGACCGTCCTTCCTATCTGCTTCGGCCCCGCCCCCACAGATTTCAGGATGCCGAGCTGATGGATCTTCTGTTTCGCCGAAATCCCGAAAGCGCCCCTTATGATATAGGCAAATACCGCCATCGATGTGACTGCCGCAAGCAGGAGCCCCAGGAACAGCTTCGGCACATCACTCCCCCAAAAACTCCCCGGCGCATATACCCCGTGCCATGCAAGCAGCGCGGCATGGTAGCGGCACGGGTAGTTCCCGTATTCATCCTTCGGAAGCCCTATTGCCTCCGCAATCTGCGGGACTGCCGTATATACTTCCCCCCTCCGCTCCATCTGGAGGTAGACTACCACCTCACTGTCCGGCGAAAGCGCTTCCGGCTCCATAAAGCCATAGGCAAGGTATCCTTCATAACCGGAGGAAACAGACACATCCAGTTCCCCCACAATGGTCAGGCTGGCGGCATCCTTCTGCTGGCTTTCTTCCATGTGCGTCCGCACATTGCTGCCTATTCTCACAGCAAGCGTGTCGCCAATGCCATATGCCGGGTTCTGCAAAAAGAAATCCTTGCTGACCACGACCTCGCCGGGAGCCTGCGGGATGCGCCCCCGCAGGAGCATATTCTTTTCATACATGGAGCCCCAATAGCCGCTGTCACAATTCTGTATCAGCAGGCGGGGGAGCGCCGTCCCTTCCGGCAGGAAAGCGGTCTTATTATCCCCTTTCACAAACATGGCTTTTACGCCTGCATTGTCCCTCACCATGCCAAGCCTGTCTGCCGGGACATCCATAAGCTCCGCATCCCAATCCCCGCCAATATAAATCTCCTGCTGTACCATCTGGTTCCAGAAACTCTGCGCAAAAACAAGCAATGTACATAAGAACGTGGAAGCAATCAGAACCGCAACCATAATGGAAATGGAGGTGCGGCGGTTTTTACGCACCTGGTCTAAGCTGTATTCCCGTATGATGTTCATGGCCGCACCGCCTTATCCGAGATGATCTTCCCATCCTCTATCTTAATGATGCGGTCTGCCTCCAGCGCCACATTCTCATCGTGGGTGACCAGCAGGATGGTCTGTTTATACTGGCGGTTGGACAGTTTCAACAGGGAAATAATCTCCTCCGTATTCTTCCGGTCAAGGTTCCCTGTCGGCTCGTCCGCCAGCAGGATCGCAGGCTGGTAGATCAGGGCGCGCCCGATTGCCGCCCTCTGCTGCTGTCCCCCGGAAAGCTGCCCCGGCAGGTGTTCCAGCCTGTCACCCAGCCCTAATGTCCTTACGATATCGTCAAACCGTTCCTTACCCGGCTCCTTATTATCCAGGAGCATGGGCAGACAGATGTTCTTCTTCACACTGAGCGTGGGGATAAGGTTGTAAAACTGGTAGATAAGCCCCACCTTGCGCCTGCGGTACTGCGCCAGCCGTTCCTCCCCAAATGTCGCTATGTCCACATCTTCCACAAATATCTTCCCGCCGTCAGGGCGGTCAACGCCTCCCAGCAGATGGAGCAGCGTTGACTTGCCGGAGCCGGATGCCCCGATGATGGCAACGAACTGCCCCCTTTCCACCTGCAGGTCTACATGGTCTAAAGCCGTCACCATTGTCTGCCCCGTCCCATACTGCCTGGTCAGCCCCTCAGTTCTCAAAATATCCATAAACGTTCCTCACTTTCCCTATAATACAATGCGGAATCGTTATCTGTCGCTTCTCTATGCCTTTGCATCAAAGCTATTCTGCGGATTCTCTGCATTAACCGTTTCTTCACCCGCCAGCGGAATGCCCCTTTTTGCATTCCCCCATGCTTCGTTGTAGATCATGCACATTTCCGTCTGTCTGGAAGCCTCCGCATTAGTGGTATACATCGTCCACCCATTATTGGAATAAGTCGCTACCATTTCCCCGTTCTTATCGTAAAACTCTATGTAATCGCTGTTTCCTGATGGCAGTTTCTGATATTTCACTTTCCCTTCCAGCAATGTCGCCACGAAATCTATGGGCTTAAGCACATTCTGCCTGTTTTTGGAAACAGCTTTCAGACCGGAAGTGATGATTCCTTTTCTGTCCGGGGATACTTCCGATGTGTAGCTTTTCATCAGCCTGTTAAATCCTTCGGATTTATTCTGGAACTTTCCTTTTGCAAAATCCTCATATGCCTGTTCCCTGATCTGCTTTCGGTATTCTTCCTCACTGGTGCCGCTTTTCTTTTTGGAGAAAACATATTTATCATTAAAGTCTGGAAGATGAATGCCGCCTATACTGCCTGTTCCCGAAAAATATCTGTTCTGCAATCCATTGGACGAACTTACCTGCATTATTTCACCCTCTCCTGTAAATTTCCTATTCGGTTGAGCATTTCATACATCCGGCCATTGCCAAACATATAAT
>VSNO01000092.1 GCA_009774375.1 Lachnospiraceae bacterium | reverse complement strand
GAGATCTGCGCATAGCTGTAGCCCTTCTGCAGTTTCTTCTGCTTCATCTCCTCTATCGTCATAACAGCTCCTCCTGTTCATCTTTATTTTAACAGCTCCTTATATGAATAGAGTATAGCAGATCTTACCGTTTGTCAACCGTTTCATTTCCATTTTGCCGTTTTGTTTCCATTTTTATCCATTTTATTCCGGTAACAAAATCGAGCCGGGAAAACCTTCTTCCTCTGGACGCCCGTATGCAATCGAATAGGGAAGAGCTCTATGTAGTCAATATCTTTGTTTAATCTTCTTGCCTGCAGATCTTTTAATGCCTCGTCATAATTATTGATCCAGAATGTGCCATAATTCTGCCGTCTCTCCTTTAAATATTGAAAATCAAACAGACTCAGAATGTCCATTCCTAACAAAGCTTTACTGCCGATATCCTCAGAAAAAAACAGTTTGATCTTATCTAATATGATATCATCTGTAAGCTTAAAATTTTCTACGATATAACCAAATAATTTCAATTCTGTACCAGATGCGTCATATGCCACACCATCCCTGTTAAATGCATGTGTAATTGGATTGGCCTTCTTTTTCATTTCCGATCTGCTCACTTCCATACACTTACACCTCTCCTTTTGCATATATTGTATCTATGGTATATTCACCCTTAGGGTCATACTCATACGAATCATATATCGCTTCCCCAAACTCCTCATTTGCCATATTATTGTACTTATGACCTAATATCTTATTTTTCTTGTCTATTATAATATAATAAACATATGCTAATGTATAATATCCCCCTGAATTTAACTTCTTATATCCTGTATGGTCTGATGTTATCAATATGCAGCTCGTCAACGAATCCTGCAATTCCTCCACACTGATCTCCTTCTCCGTATTCAACACTTTATACACATAAGGCTCGACCAATTCCACATTTAAATCGTACTTTTTAAACACCTTATCTACATTAATACTTTGCATACCCTCCCACCCTTTCTCCCTGACAGGCTCTCTTGCAGTCCTTTTCTTTATTATAATGCCAAATACCCTATATATCAATTATTTCTTGAGCCTGATCACGCGTCGGGTACCCGTGAGCAGAAAAAGACTCCCAGAAAAGCTCTGGAAGTCTTAACCTTTCCCTACCATGCCGAAACCTGCATCGTCCCGGCTCCCTGTCTGCCGTACTGCGGCGTCCACGAGGACAGCAGTGCCGCCTGTGCGATCTGTTCCCTCGCCACATAGAGCGTGCTGTCCGCCCTGGCGCTCATACTCCACTTGACCAGCGCCATGCGCCCCTGCTCGATCTCGATGCACGTGATGCACCGGGGGTGCACACAACTGCCCGTATTATAGTAATATGAAGGTTCTGCCGGCATCACCGGGCGGTGCGTATGACCCGTGATCAGGATACGCCTGTTTTCAGAAGCCCAGTTGTTCAGCCTGGTCTCACATTTGTTTTTCACGCGATAGTTCTTCGCCGCGCTCGTGGGATCCAGCACGCCCATATTTTCCAGCGGACTCCACACATACCGGACAAGGAAACATGCGACCCGCCAGAACGTCGAGTTCAACAGACTCGCCTGATGCCCATGTGTCAGATACAGCGTGCGCTGCGGCATATTGGCAGGGCGCAGTATGATCCCCTCGTAAAATGAAAACGGAACCGGCAGCAGCTTTTTCTTCTTGACCAAATCGTGGTTGCCGTAGAGGAGATAGAGCCTGTTCTCCCGGTGAAACCGCATAAACAGCTCAAAGATATCGTCATGAACCTCAAGGATTGTCTTCATGCTGCGGTTTTCCCAGAGCTCATCCCCGTCGCCAAGTTCAATGTAGGTAAACCCTCTCTGATAATAGTGTTTCAGCGCCGCCAGATACAGATGCTGGTTTTTCAGAAAATTATCCGAGGACGTCCCAACCCCTCTGTGGCAGTCGCTCATCAGTACATACCGGGAACGGTACGTGAGCGGCAGGACCGGAGCAGCCCGAAAAGCATGCTCCAGTCTGGCAGAGACACTCACAGCCGCCCCTTCCGGCAGCATCTCTTCCGGCAGCAGCGGCGGTTCTTATGACAGCGCTTGTGAAACCTGCGCATCCTGAGCAGCTTTCTGAAAGCTACCGGCAGGAAATAATACAAGCAGAGCACCCTGTCCTCCGTGCACTGGAAAGGTCTCGTGACCCACAGATACAGCCTGCAGAAGATCCTGTTCTTCCACTGGGAAAAACGGCGCCAGAAACGTGTGCACAGTTTGTAATGCTTTTTTGCAGTACAGGTAAAATTCACTGTCACGCAGAGACCATTTACTGCAAAATGCTGTTCCGTGTACCCTGCGCTGCGCAGTCCGTTCACAAAGGCACACATCATCCTCCGATCCGTAAACCGGATCGCCGCCTTCATATCCAGCCCGGACGGCCACACGAAACAGCCTGGGAAAAAGGCTGTGAGCCACCAGTGCGTCTGCGAGACCTGGACACAGCTGCCATTTTTGCCGCAGAGCACGAACGAACAGTGCAGCATTTCCTCGTCAGACGCCGCCGCAAACAGGGTCGTCTTGTACTCCTGCTCAGGGACGATCCCGTCCGCGTGGTAGATCCCGATCTCCGCTCCCGCGTTGATGCCGTACTGCCCTTTCCAGAACTCGATCAGCCACGTCCTGCCATTGTAGTCAAAATACACTGGCAATGTGTCAAACACCATCTGGAAGCGCGGCGCCATATAGTCGTAGAACCAGGTATACCCCGCCTCCCGCTGCCACGCGTCCAGCGTGCTGGAAAAGAACCCGTACCTGTCGTGATAACAATAGCCAAACGGCTTGACGATCTCATTTACCTTGCAGCACTTCTGACACGGATCCATGCACTGGATCCGGCAGACGATCCTCCGCTTGCGCCACCAGAAGAAAATACTGCCAAAAAGTGCAATGAGTAATAAGATTACGAGCAATAGATACATAAGTCATACTCCAATCTACTATTTTATTATAGTTTATGTCGAAATATGACTGAATGTGTAAAAGTTTATAAAAGTTCCTTCAAAATCCGGTTGACGGACGCCGGGTCCGCCTTGCCCTTCATCGCCTTCATGGTCTGCCCCACGAGGAATCCGATCGCCTTCTCCTTGCCGTTGCGGTAGTCCTCCACGGACTGCGGGTTGGACGCGATCACTTCCGCGATCGTCGTTCGGAGCGTGTCCTCGTCGTTCACCGTCTTTAAGCCTTTTTCCTCCACGTATTGCTCAGGATCAACATTCCCGGCAAACATCGCCTCGAACACTTCCTTTGCCACGGTCGAGTTGATCGCCTTGCTGTCCACCAGCTGAATCAGCTTCGCTAGATGCTCCGGTGAAAAAAGGATCTCCTCCGGATCCATGCCCTTTTCCTTCAGCAGACGGAGCGTCTCGCCCATCAGCCAGTTGGACACCTTTTTGGGCTGGCCGCATATCGCCACAGTCTCCTCAAATAGATCCGCCAGACGCTTCGAATCGGTAATGATGCCGATATCGTACTCCGGTATGTCAAATTCTTTTCTGTAGCGCTCCATCTTCTCCTCGCGGAACTCCGGCTGGCTGTCCCTGATCTGCTGCAGCCACTCATCGCTGATATAGACCGGCACGAGATCGGGATCCGGAAAATACCGGTAATCCTGCGCGTCCTCCTTGGAACGCATCGCATACGAATACTCTTTCGCGTCGTCCCAGCGCCGCGTCTCCTGCACCACCTGCTGCCCCGATTCCAGCAGATCGATCTGCCGCTCGCGCTCCCCCTCGATCGCGTGTGTGATCGCCCGGAAGGAGTTGAGATTCTTCATCTCCGTGCGGGTTCCATATTCCGATGCGCCCACTTCCCTGACAGAGAGGTTCACGTCCGCACGCATGGATCCCTCATTTAATTTGCAGTCAGAGGCACCGAGATACTGTATGATCATGCGCAGCTTCTCGAGATATGCGATGACCTCCTCCGCGCTGCACATATCTGGCTCCGACACGATCTCGATCAGGGGCACGCCGGAACGGTTGTAGTCCACCAGCGAGCAGTCCTCCCACTCGTCGTGGATCAGCTTCCCGGCGTCCTCCTCCATGTGGATCTCATGGATCCCGACGGACTTTTTTCCCGCCGCCGTCTCAATATCCACATGGCCGTCCCTGCAGATCGGCAGATAGAGCTGGCTGATCTGGTAATTCTGCGGGTTGTCGGGATAAAAATAATTCTTTCTGTCAAATTTGCAGTACTGTGTGATCGTGCAGTTTGTGGCAAGTCCGACCGCCGCCGCGTAGTTCACGACCTGCTTATTTAATACCGGCAGCGAACCCGGCATACCTGTACACACGGGACAGGTGTGCGTGTTTGGCGCCCCGCCAAACGCGGTGGAGCAGCCGCAGAAGATCTTTGTCTTCGTCGCGAGCTCCACATGAACCTCCAGACCGATCACTGTCTCATATTGCTTTGCCATTTTCCACACCCCCTTTCGTTTTCTCGTAGGTGTACGCCGCCTGTATCAGCTTCTTTTCCTGAAAACTGTCCGCGATCATCTGCAGTCCGATCGGCAGCCCCTTTGTATCTTTTCCGCATGGAACCGAGATTCCGGGAAGCCCTGCAAGGTTCACGGATATCGTGTAGATATCGCCGAGATACATCTTTAACGGATCTGACAGGCTCTCTCCCAGCCTTGGCGCAGTCGTGGGCGCCACCGGTCCAAGGATCAGATCATATCTGGCAAAAGCGTCGTCAAACGCCTTTTTGATCATGGCTTTCACTTTCAGCGCCTTTAAATAATAAGCATCATAATATCCGGAACTGAGCACGAACGAGCCGAGCATGATCCTGCGCTTTACCTCCGCGCCAAAGCCCTCGGAGCGCGTTTTTTTGTACATGTTGTGAAGCCCCTCATACGAAGATGTCCTATATCCATATTTTACCCCATCAAACCGCTCCAGGTTCGAGCTCGCCTCCGCCGCCGCGATCGTGTAATACGCCGGGATCGCGTACTCGACAAGGCTTAAGTCAAACTCCTCGACGACAGCGCCCTTTTCCTCCAGTACCTTTGCCGCCGCCAGTACTGCTTCCTTCACTTCCGCGTCGAGCCCATCGCCAAGATAATCCCTCGGAATGCCGATCTTCATGCCCCTGACATCATCGACCAGCGCAGATGTGAAATCCGTGTCCTCCCGCCTGACCGATGTCGAGTCCTTCGTGTCGTGGGAGGCGATCAGCTCCAGCACCGCCGCACAGTCTGTCACGTTCTTTGTCAGCGGTCCGATCTGGTCGAGCGAGGAACCGTACGCGATCAGTCCGTAGCGCGAGACTGTACCGTACGTCGGCTTTAACCCGACCACACCGCAGAACGACGCCGGCTGTCTGATCGAGCCGCCCGTATCCGAACCGAGTGCGAAGAAGCACTCCCCCGCCGCCACAGCCGCCGCAGAACCGCCTGACGAGCCGCCCGGCACATGCGCCGTGTTCCACGGATTTCTCGTCACGCCGTAAGCGGAAGTCTCCGTCGTGGAGCCCATCGCAAACTCGTCCATGTTGGTCTTTCCGATGATCACAGCGCCCGCTTTCCCGAGATTGACCACCGCCTCCGCCGAAAAAGTCGGAACAAAATTCTCCAATATCTTAGAGGAGCAGGTTGTCAGCATGCCTTCTGTGCACATATTGTCCTTCACCGCCACAGGCACACCCGCGAGCGGTCCTGTCAGCTCGCCTTTTTCAATTTTTTCCTGCACGGACGCCGCCGCTCTCAGTGCCTGTTCCCTGTCGACTGTCACATACGCATTGATGTCCTTTTCTCTCGCATCGATCCTTGCAAGCACCGCCTCCATCGCATCTGTCGCAGTGACCTTCCCCTCCCTGATCGCCGCGGAAAGCTCCACGGCGCTGTATTCCAAAATATCCATACGCAATCTCCATTCCGAAGAACCGCCGTCACGGGTTCTTCTAAACCGAATAGCATCCTTCTGCAAAAAGTATCAGTGATCAAGATTCACGCCATGATCTGTCAGTACTTTTTTAATCTCTTCCTCAGTTTTGCCCATGGCCTGTGCGATCACAGTCACATTAACTCCCACTTTGTAGAAATTGATAATGGCTTCCTCCTGCGCTTTATTGACACCTTTCTCTAATAATCCCTGTCCTAAATTGCACATCGCTTCCACTTCCTCCCTTAACCCCTTATCGATATCTATGCCAAAGTCATCTGCCAGCATTTGGAACCGCATCCTGTTATCTAACTTCACAGCGAACAGCGTATTGAGCATCCGGCACAGCTCCATGCTGTCTGCTTCCGCCGGATCGATCTCTTCCCCCAATTCATCAGGTTTTCCAGTTATTCCTGCAATCACAATGTTTATCACATTTGTATCTCCTGTCCACTTGTACGTACCATACAGGGTATCCTGTACAAAATGAATATGGTTCACACTGTTACTCTCCATATTCGCAACAATCCAGATAGAGTACACTTTTACCATGTTGTCGAACTTCATATGTTCGAATTCCCTCTGCTTCTGTGCACTGATCAGCCTGCACGCATAAAATATAGCACGGTTGGACAGATGATAACCTGTCGGTTTATTTTTCTAAAAGCTAAAGCCTTTATCAATTTGGCGCACACTTTTCACTACATTGATAGGCGGGCGAACTGTAACATTTTTGTGCTTTATTCAAACGTCTTCGGCACCACGAACATATTATCCTTCTCGCCGGGTGCGTTCCTCAATGTTTTCTCACTCTCGTCGCCGTTTGTCACCACGTCCTCGCGGAACACGTTCTGCACCGGAAATACATGCGACATCGGCTCGATGCCCGCCGTGTCAAGTTCTGCCAGCTTGTCGATATAGTCGAGCATACGCCCCATATCCTTCTTCGCCTGCTCTTTCTCCTCGTCCGAAAGCTCCAGCTTGGCGAGGATCCCTACATACTCGATCGTCTCGTCCGTAATCACATTTGCCATATTAACCTCCCCATGCCGCATTTTGGGCATTTTTCAAACACGCTCCAGTGGGCGTTTAACCTGTGCGGAAAGCGTTGCTGTAGTTTCTTCCAGTACATTTTTCCTATTTGCAATAAACCCAATTTCATCCTTATCAATTGTAATTACAAAAGGAAATTTGTTATATTTTACACACATGTAGAAATCAGCTTCAGGGAAGATATTCTGTCTGGATTTATCAAAGAAATGTTCGCCGCCATTCCTTTTTAAACTGTTGATCTTCTGTTCCATGTCTAAAAATTCCCTGCCTTCCAAAATACTTTTAATATACTCTGCACACAATTCATCCTCCGGCGCCAATCTTACTCCGCCATTACCCATACATACCAGAGAAACCATTTGTGGTTGCCTGGAAATGATATATTCGGCTACCGCTTTTGCATTAACCAGACTTCCTGTGATGATTTCACTCGCATGGACAGCATTGACAATTCCCTGCGTTCCCGCACTGGTAGTATGTATAATCGTCTTTCCGGCCACGTCCTTCCTCAAAATAGACGATGGTGAATTTCCATAATCAAATCCGTCACACTTTTTACCATGTCGTTCGCCTATAAGAACACTGTTTTGAATATCGTGTTTGAGAGAACATGCTTCTTCGATCGTTCCCACGGGGCGTATCCGTTCCACATCCATGTCATACAAATAACATTCCAGCGAAAAAGCCCTGAAAACATCAATAATAACAGTTAGCCCCTGAGCCCGTTTTGCTCCCTCAATAAAACGAAAAATATTTACGTCAAACATATACTTTTTTTAATCCCTGATCTTAATGTGCACTTCCCGTAGCTGCTGTTCCGTGACGTCGTTCGGCGCACCGCACATCAGATCCTGCGCGGAACCGCTCATCGGGAACGCGATGACCTCCCTGATGTTCTCCTCATTTTTCAGCAGCATGAGCATCCTGTCAATGCCCGGCGCCATGCCCGCGTGCGGCGGCGCACCGAACTGGAATGCCTGATAGAGCGCGCCAAACTTTGACTTTAACGTCTCCTCGTCATAGCCTGCGATCTCAAACGCCTTCACCATGATCTCCATGTCGTGGTTTCTGACCGCGCCGCTCGAGAGCTCGACACCGTTGCACACGATATCATACTGGTATGCCAGGATATCCAGCGGGTTCTCACTGTTTAATGCCTCCAAACCGCCCTGCGGCATGGAAAACGGGTTGTGTGTAAAGCCAATCTGTTTCGTCTGCGGATCGAGCTCATACATCGGGAAATCATTGATATAGCAGAAACGGTATGCATTTTTCTCGCACAGATCCAGCTTGTCGCCAAGCTCGATGCGAAGCTGCCCCGCATAGTAGTTTGCCCGTTCTTCCCTGTCTGCTATAAAAAAGATCGTG
Source organism: Lachnospiraceae bacterium (assembly GCA_009774375.1). Lineage (GTDB taxonomy): Bacteria > Bacillota > Clostridia > Lachnospirales > Lachnospiraceae > COE1. The sequence continues at coordinate 9,852 of VSNO01000092.1, read as the reverse complement.
TCGCCTGCCTCCAGTCCTGCTGCCGCGGCAAGCTCCGGTTTCAGCGCATCGGGAATGAACTTGTCGATCGGCCCCCTGTACGTCATATCCTCCGCAACTTCCAGATAGCCGAGTCCCCCCATTCCCATACCGGTTGCAAAGCCCAAAAGCTTCTCGTGAAAACCTTTTGACATCTCCGCGTGCACCCGGATCGCCCGCACTGTCCTGCCGATAAACGGTTTGAACGAGCACTTCTGGAAAAAGTCTGTCACATCGATGATGCGCAGCGGATTTCTCAGATCCGGCTTATCCGTGCCAAATTCCAGCATCGCCTGCCGGTAACTGATGACCGGATACGGCGCTTTTGTCACCGCATACCCCTCCGGCGCAAACTTCTCAAATGTGGCAGACAGCACTTCCTCCCCCGCCCGGAACACATCTTCCTGCGTGGCGAAGCTCATCTCGAAATCAAGCTGATAAAACTCTCCCGGCGAGCGGTCCGCGCGCGCGTCCTCGTCACGGAAGCACGGCGCGATCTGAAAATATTTATCAAAACCTGATGCCATCAACAACTGTTTGTACTGCTGCGGCGCCTGCGGGAGCGCATAAAATTTTCCTTTATACTTTCTGGACGGGACAATGTAGTCGCGCGCGCCCTCCGGTGACGATGCGCACAGGATCGGCGTCTGGATCTCCAGAAATCCCATCTCTGTCATCTTCTGCCGCAGAAAACTGATCACCTGCGAACGGAAGATGATATTGTCCTTCACTTTCGCATTTCGCAGATCCAGATAGCGGTACTTTAAACGGACGTCCTCCCGCGTCTCCTTCGAAGTCATGATCTCAAACGGAAGCTGATGATACACTTTTCCGAGCACCGTCACTTTCCCTGCCTCCAGCTCGATCGTGCCTGTCGGGATCCTCGGGTTGTAGGTGTCCTCGTCCCTCTTTTCCACGATCCCTTCGATCGAGAGGCACATTTCTTTCGTGATGCCGTCCAGAAGGGACGTGTCCCTCATGACCACCTGCAGGATCCCGTACATGTCCCGCAGATCGACAAAGGACACGCCGCCGTGGTCGCGGATATTCTCCACCCAGCCCGCCACCTGCAGCGTCTGCCCGATATGCTGTTCACTGATCTCTTTCATCGTAATGTCTCTGTACATCTCAAATCCTCCTTTTTTGATGAATCGAGCAGGGAAGAACCATCTTCCACTGCTCGCGTGCGACCCGTGCGCCGCCTTAGCGGCATATTTCCTCTGCACGGGTCGTGCAATCAAGCAGGGAAGAACCATCTTCCCCTGCTCGTGCGCCGGGCGTCCGTCAGCTCATGCTGACATTTTCCTCTGGACGCCCGTGTGCATGAAAAAATCCCGGAATACAAAATGTATTCCGGGACGGATAATCTGAAATATACCCGCGGTACCACCCGCATTGACAAAACCCAAAAAGCTTTGTCCTCTCTCACGCTTAACGCGCGTCCACGTATGATCCTAATAAGGTGTCTGCAAACAGAACGCCGTTTCAGATCATCTGCTCCGGAGTGTTCCCTTCGCCAGCTTCCGCGGACAGCGCTCTCAGTCGGTGACGCCGTCTTCCTGTCGTTTTCATTGGCAAGAGTCTCCTTCATGGCATTTTCATCAATATAGTTCATTTCTATTCCAGGAAAAGTTCATCTCGCGATCAACTTTTTCTTAGGATAGCACATGTCAAAATTGATTTCAAGAGTTTTTTATGATTTCTTTCTTCGTCTTCCCACAAAGGATCACCCCCGCAAGCAGCAGCACCGGAAAAAGGATCCCCGCCAGAACCCCCATTTTCAGGTCATCGCCCAGCGCGCCCGACACCATTCCGACCAGCGTAGGACCTCCCGAACAGCCGATATCCCCGCCCAGAGCCAGCAGCGCGAACATCGCTGTCCCGCCCTTTGGCAGCGCCGCGGACGCCTTGCTGAACGTCCCCGGCCACATGATCCCGACCGACAGCCCGCAGACAGCACAGGCGGCCAGACTGAGCTGAAGCATGGGCAGCAGGGAGATCCCCAGATAGGACAGGATACACAGACAGCAGCTGTACACCATAAAACGATCCAGATCGATCCGGTCCCCGTATCTGCCGTAAAACAGTCTGGACGTTCCCATCAGAAGGGCAAACGCCAGCGGTCCCGCCAGATCACCTGCCGTCTTGGAGATCCCGAGCCCTTTCTCCGCAAACGTCGAAGCCCACTGGCTCACCGCCTGCTCGCTCGCCCCCGCGCAGATCATCATGACCAGCAGTACCCAGAATATTTTCAGCCCGAACAGCTCCTTCAGCTGCAGTCCTGATTCGCCATCCTCGATCAATGGCGCCATGGGAACGCTCGCGAAGGCAAACGCGTTTCCGATCGGAATGAGCGCCCAGATCAGAGCCAGGATCTTCCAGTTTCCGATGCCTGCCACATGGAAAAACAGCGTCGAGAGCAGCACGACCCCGGCATATCCCCAACAGTAAAATGAATGCAGCATACTCATCGCCTTTTCCTTATTGTCAGAAGGGCACGCCTCCACCACCGGACTGACGAGGACTTCCAGCAGCCCTCCGCCGACCGCGTAGATCATCACAGCGATCAGGATCCCTGCAAAGGGAGACGGCAGAACCTCCGGCAGGATCGTGAGCAGGATCAGCCCCGCAGCAGCCAGAACATGCGCCATGATCATCGACGCGCGATACCCGATCTTATCCACAAATCCGACAGACACAAGGTCGACCAGCAACTGAATGCCAAAATTAAACGTCACCAGCAGCGTGATCTGCGAGAGCGGAATGTGATAGCTCCTCTGAAAAAATAAAAACAACAGCGGCGTAAAATTGTTGACCACCGCCTGCACGATGTATCCCACAAAGCAGGCGGTGATCGTCTTGTTATACTGGTTCTCCATCTTCATCATACTCCTTTTCCATCTTCATTAAAGCGTATCGCAAAACTGCTGTTCATGCTAGAGCAGTGACATCACAGATTTTTTCACAAATGAGATTATATCGCATAAATTGCGTCAATTCATTGCACGATATCCCATATTTATGGTACAATATCCCAAAATCCGAATGGAAATGGACATAAAAAAGAAATAAAAACAGAAATGGAGATCGATATGGACACTTACAGGATCAGCACCGACGATACGCTGCGGGAAACCGTCCAGCACGGAGACCACAGCTATCCTTTCGCCTACTATCCGGAAAATATCTGGCAGTTTGACTTTCACCGGATCGACTGGCACTGGCATCATGAACTGGAACTGCTCTATGTTGCCGATGGCACAGCACTCTGCCTCGTAGGGACAGACCAGTTCGAACTGCACCAGGGCTGCGGCCTGCTGGTCAACAGCGGCATTCTCCACCGATTTGAGGCATCCGGCAGCACCTTTATCCCCAATATCGTGTTCTCCCCGGCACTGATAGCCCCCGAGAAAAGCCTGATCTATGAAAAATACGTCAGCCCTGTCATAGACGCATCCGTCGCGTACCAAATCTTTGACCCGCACACGCCGTGGCAGAAACAGGTCCTGCAGATCCTGTTACAGATCCTTGCCCTCCAGGAGACAGCGGCGCCTGATGAGCTGCAGACCCTACAGCATCTTCTGGCGCTCTGGAAGCTGTTGTATGAGCATCTGGACCGAACTTCCGGATCGCCGGGTCTTCACCGCCTCGACCACAGCCAGGCGAGACTGCAGACGATGATGCAGTACATCCATGACCACTATACGGAAGAGATCACGCTCGAAATGATCGCATCGTCCGCATCCATCAGCAAGAGCGGCGCCCTGCACCTATTTCAGTCGGGCATTCACATATCCCCGGTAGCTTATCTCATCCAGTACCGGCTTTCACAAGCCGCAGAACAGCTATGCAAAACGCAAAAGCCCGTCGCTTCCATCGCAGAAGAGACAGGCTTTACCAGTTCCGGTTATTTCTGCCGCAAGTTCAGACAGTATTATCACATGAGTCCGAATGCGTACAGGCGGAAGAAAGCGTGACTCTGTTGCGCATCGATCGGCAATATGATATACTGAAAACATAAACGGGAAAGGAAGCATACTTTATTGGAAATACAGGACAATATACAATGGCATCCCGCATTCTGTTCCGCAGTGGAACTGGAACTACGGGAATACAAAAATTACCTGACCTATGAGCGGGAGCACAATCTGGGCAAAATGCCCTTGAAGATCGACCTGCTCGTGATCAAGAAGAAACCTGACATCGTGATCAGAAATGACATTGCGGACTTCTTTCTGGGAAATAATATTTTTGAGTACAAATCCCCAGGCGATGACCTGAACGCCGGAACATTTTACAAGGCACTGTCGTACGCATGCCTGTACAAAGCGGAAGCCGCAGGCGATGAAGATATCTTCGACGCAGACACCACAATCTCGATCGTAAGGGAGGAAAAACCTGTCAAGCTCCTTTTGCAGCTTGACAAAACATACACGGTGACCATGAAGAAAAAGGGCATCTACCGCATCAACGGCATGATCTTTCCAATGCAGATTCTGGTAACGAAAGAACTCGACCGAAAAGCCCATATATGGGTCACTTCCCTGACGCGGGCATTGAGCAGGAAAGACGCGCAAGGGCTTCTTGACACCTGTGCGGGACTGGTCAGCGACGAAGACAAGAAAAATGCAGACTCTGTTGTCAATGTTGCATCAGAAGCAAATATTGAACTGTTTAGGAAAATGATACAGGAGGGTGATCGAATGTGTGAGGAATTGAAAGAAATGCTGGCGCCTGAGATAATGGAATTTAAGATCCGTCTGGCAGAACAAAATGCACAACTGGCTGACAATGCCGCAAAATTGGCTGACAATGCCGCAAAATTGGCTGACAACGCCGCTGAGATCGCAAAGCTCAAAAAAATGCTGGCAGAAGCCGGCATCAAAGAATAATGAAACTGTATGGGGGTATCTGTTTTCAGATACCCCCATATCAATATCAGAACCGTTTGATTTTCTTTGTCGTGTTCTTCTCAAATTCCGTCTCGCGCACCTTGAGCCGGAACACTCTCTTGTAGAGCGGCGCGCCCTGATTGTACGCGTCGATGATCTTCTGCAGCTCGCCCTGGACATCCTTGATCTTCTTCTTTCCCGCATACTCGTGATCCGGGAAGATCTCCGCCTCGATCACGCCCTCGCTCTCGCGCACGAGCACCTCCTGCACAAGCCGGTTCTCGCCAAGCTTGTTCTCGATCTCCTCCGGAGAGACATTCTCGCCGTTTGGCGTGATGATCAGGTTCTTCTTGCGGCCTGTCAGGAACAGATAGCCATCCTCATCGACATAGCCGAGATCGCCGGTCTTGAGCCAGCCGTCTGCCAGCGTTTCCGCGGTCTCCTGCGGCATGTTGTAGTAGCCCTGCATGACGCTGGAACCCTTTACCCAGATCTCCTCGTCCACGACCTTTGCCTCGCAGTTCGGCATCAGCCTGCCGACAGAGCCGTCCTTCATGAAGTCACCGTAGTTCGTGCTGATGACAGGCGAACACTCCGTCATGCCGTAGCCCTGCCAGATCGTGATCCCATACTTTTGGAACATTTCCAGATATGCCGGGTTGAGGTATGCGCCGCCGCTGCACACTGTGTGAAACTGCTTGCCAAAGACTTTCGCCTTGACGAGCGGCGCCGGGATCCATGCCGCCTCCTCGAGCTTCTTTGCGAGCGTCTCGATCATCAGCGGCACCATCAGGATCATGTTCGGCTCAAAGAGCTTGATGTTCTTTGCCACACGCAGCAGTGAGTCGTTGATGCAGATCACCGAGCCGATGGAGATCCCTTTCAGGATATCCATGCTGAGGCAGTACGCATGATGGATCGGAAGAACGGACAGGATCACGATGCCGGACTCAAGCCCCATGTCCAGACAGGTCGCATTCTCCGCGAGATTCCTGTGCGTGAGCATGACACCCTTGCTCTTGCCCGTCGTGCCCGAGGTAAACATGATCGTCGCCAACTGGTCGGGCTGCGGCGCGTAGTCAAATCCCGCATGCTGCCCGCCGATCAGTTCCCACATGGACTGCTCCTTCGCGATCCCGCGCGGCTCGCTCATGCACAGGATATGCTCCAGCTTCGTACAGCGCTGTGCTGCCATCTGCGCCACGCCCGCCTTCGCCTCGTCATAGACGAGCGTCGTGACATCCGCGCGGTCGATCAGCTCGCACAGATCCGCTTCCGGAAGATTCGCATCGAGCGGCACGACAACGCTCCCGCTGTCCGCCGTACCAAAGTACGCTACCACCCACGAGTAGGACGTCGGCCCCACGATCGCGATATGTTTCCCCTGCTGCCCCAGTTCCGCCAGCACAGCCGAAAAACATTCCGAATCCTCTTTCAACTGCGTGTATGTTTTTGCCTCGATCCTCACTTCCTTTTTGCCATTGCCGCTGTCTTTCACCTTGTAGCGGAACGCGTCCTGTGCGCCAAAATCCTGCTCTGCCGCCGCCAGCAACTCCCGTATGGTACTATGCATCTTACTCATATCCCTCTTCACACCTTTCCATTCTCAGGAACTGTTAAGAATTAATCTTCACTAATTCTTAACAGTTCCTTACGAAAACACCAGACAATCCTTTACTCCGAGATCTTCTCCAGATACGCCACGGCCTCCTGCACGGTGCGGATATTGGCCGCCTCCTCGGGATTGACCTCGACATCCAGCTCGTCCTCGATCTCCCCGAGCATGCTCATGAAGTCGAAGGAACTAAAGCCAAGATCCTCCATAAAACGGGATTCCGGCTTGATGTCCTCCTTCTTCACCTCGACATAATTTGTGATCAGATCTGTCAACTTATCAAACATTGTTAACCCTGCCTTTCCTGTGTCGGAATGCTTTTGCACCCCTGTTAACGCTACACTTTATTGTATCACAAAACGATATCCGATCAAACCCGGTCAGATCAGTTTTATCACATCGCCGATCTTCAGATTCGGATTCTCGATCCCCTTGAACATGATCTTGCACATATAGTAGTAAAACAGCTCCAGCGCCTCCCTGCTGTATGCTTTCGTCTGATGCTCAAAGCTGAAATCCAGACCGTTGTCCTCCGCCCTGTGCATCACGGTGAGATACAGGCCGTCCGCATAGTAACCGTTGCCGTACCGCTTTGTCTTATAGCGGATATCGCCAAGGTCAACCAGTCCCTTCTCGCGCAGTGTCGCGGGCTGGTACGTGAGCGCGACCGTCTCATAGCCCATGCCGAGCGGTGTATTGTAGACTTCTTTCTTTAAGTTCATACACTCCACCGGATCGAAATTCACATAGCGGAATGTCTCGTTCTGTTTGTCCCTGATCTCGAAGATCCCCTCCAGAAATGTCCTGTCCTCCGGAATGATCGTCCTGAACGGGAAGCTGTGAATGCGCGTGCCGCCCGATTTCTTCTCAAGGAGCGTCGCCCTGCGGGCGTAGGCAACCATCATGGAGACATCGTCACAGTTGTTCATCTTCTGCAGATATGTGCGGATCCCCATGATCAGCAGGCACTGCAGTGAGACATGCTGCTGCTCGCAGAAGTTCATCAAACGCTCCGTCGGCTCGCCCTCCAGATGGAAGATATCGATATCGGCCGCAAAACTGTCGGAGCCTGTCGGCGCCGCCCGGAGATTGGGGTTTTTGGTCGCCCTCCTCGCATCGTCCAGGCGCTTTCTGCCCTCGATACCGTTGTAGATCGGCTCCGGCGCCTCGAACAGCTTGTGGAAATAAGCGCGGTCTCTCTCCTGCGCCCTGCTGCCCGCCTCGTACGCGAAATCCTTCTCGAGCTGCTCAACATAGGAGCGCATATCGGCAGGATACGGTACATTCTCAAAGTTTGCATTGCAGTACAGCTCGATGACATCCTTCATGAATCCGATCAGCGACTGTGCGTCGAGAAAACGGTGGTCGCCCACCAGATACATTCCCTCAAATCCATCCGGCGTCTTGATGATGACAACCTTATTCATCGGCTCGTCCTGCCCGAACGGAACGCGCGTCCACGCCGTCATCACAGCGTCCGCTTCCTCCATCGTCTTGCCCGTGAAATCCACGAACTCGATCTCGCGCTCCTCCTTGTCGACGATATACTGATACCACTGCTTCTCCTTCTCGTCGTACGCGAGTCTCGCGCGCATGGACTCACAGCGCTCATATGCCTTGTAGATCGCCTTTCTCAGCTCGTCAATGTTCAGCTCAAACTCAATCGTGAGACTGCTGCCGACGTTGAGGATCTCCTGCCCCGGACTGTACTGTGAATAGTAAAAATGATACTTCTGTGCCGCGGTTAACGGGTACGTCTTATAACCTTTTCTTGTTTTCATGTTCTTCCTCCATGTTTCCTGTCCTTACAAATCCGGGACAATGCACAAATCTGCCGTGAAAAAACTTCCGCATATGGTTTTTTCACATGATCTCCCCAAAAAATTCATCCAGTGCCCGCTCATAACTCTCTGTGTCCTTATAATAACTCTCCGCGTGTGCCGCACCCTCCACTTCCAGGATCTTCTTTGGCGACGCACAGCAGTCATAGATCTCACGGCACATATGATACGGCACAAACGTGTCCTTCGTGCCATGGATAAATAAGATCGGAACCTTTGCCTTTGCCACCTCGCGCTTGGCGTTGCACTCGTCCATGCCGTACCCCGCAAGCCTCCTGTTCAGGATATCCGCTCCCGGGATCGCCGGAAATGCAGGCAGATGGTACATGCTGTGCAGCACATGCGTGAACACCTCCTTCGGAGAGGTAAAGGCACAGTCAGAGACGATCCCCTTAACCTGTCCGGGCAGCTCCAGCCCGCTTGCCATCAGCACGGTCGCACCGCCCATGCTCGTCCCGTGAAGCACGATCCCGACATCCTCGCCGAGCTCCTGTATCACCCAGTTGATCCACACGAGCGCATCCTTCCTGTCCAGACAGCCAAAACCGATGTACTCACCCTCGCTCTCCCCGTGCGCCCTCGCGTCCGGCAGCAGCATCGCATACCCCCTCTTGAGATAATAGTCCGACAGACCGATATAGTCGGACATTCCCTGGCTGGTATATCCGTGAAAACAAATCGCAACCTTTCTCTTGTTCGCGTATTCCTCCAGTGCGGGAAAATATGTCGCATGGAGCCTCAGACCGTCAAAGGACGTCTGATAGACATCCTCGTGCGCCTGTGCCATCATAAACGCCTTTCTCTTTTCCATCATCGGCGCATACTGACTCCAGTCCGTGCCCGACATCTTGATCGTCCGCTCCACCTTCGCGTTGCCCCGCTTCATCGTCCTTCTGTAAAAATATGCGACTTCGCCAATGCCTGCTGCTGCCAGAACCCCCGCGCAGGCCACCGCCTTTTTCAGTTTTCCCATTTCTACGCCTCCACACTATCGCACTGATCCGCCATATTATTTTTTGTCCGCTTTCTTCTTTTCTTTCTCTTCCTTCTTTGCCTCTTTCGCCTCTTTTTTCAGCGCCTTCTTCTTGCTCTGGATGATGTCGTTCAACTTCAGCGCCTTATCGATATTGCCCTCGACTTTGAGCTTTTGAGTCGTGAAGGCCCAGACCGGATCCATCTGTCCCTCCGCGATCTTCGTGAACACCTCCGGCGTGCTGATGAACATCGCGTCCCTGTCATAGTACTCATACGGCTCCACATAGAGCACGCCGTCCTTTACCTCCACATAGAACGCACCGCCCGCTTCCTCGTCCTCGATATTGAACTGATATGCGAGATGCTCGTGGATATCGCTCACATCGGCTCCCATAAATTTCCCCTTGATCTCATAAAAAAAATCTGCGAATGTCATTTTTCTCCTCCATAATCGTATTCAGCTCTTCCCGGTCCTGGTCGAAATATTCAACCAGTGCCTGAAGGGTTGGTT
>VSNO01000091.1 GCA_009774375.1 Lachnospiraceae bacterium | reverse complement strand
GTGAATTTATTGCTATCATGGGCGCTTCAGGTTCCGGAAAGACCACATTGCTTAATGTCCTTTCCACGATTGATATACCCACGAGTGGCAGTATCACAATAGACGGCATCAACATTAAGAACCTGACCGATTCGGGCGCGGCGGATTTCCGCAGGGATAAGCTGGGATTTATCTTTCAGGAATATCTCCTGCTCGACAGCCTTACCATTTTTGAAAATATTGCTGTCCCTCTTACTTTACAGAAACTCCCTCCGAAAAAATAGAAAACATGGTCAAAAGTCTGGCGGAAGCATTTGGCATTGATCCGCAGCTTCACAAATATCCAAACGAGCTCTCAGGCGGGCAGAGACAGCGGGCTTCGGCGCTGAGGGCCATTGTAAAGCGGCCAAGTATTTTATTTGCTGACGAACCGACGGGGGCATTGGATTCCAGTTCTGCGACAGATCTGCTAAACACCCTGAAGGAATCAAACAAAGCGCTAAGTACCACGATATTGATGGTTACACATGATGCATATGCCGCAAGTTTCGCTGACCGTATTTTGATCTTTAAAGACGGATGTATTATACGGGAACTGTTCAGGCAGAGTGATGACCGGCGTACATTCTACGAATCCATCGCACGGGAAGTGGCAAAATCAGACACAGAAAGATAGGAGGGGATGATACATGAAAAATTTATCTATGGCACTGAAAAATCTGAAAAATAATCTTTCGTTTTATGCTCTCTATCTGCTATCCGTAGCATTTGTGATCATGATCTTTTTTGCATTCACTTCATTCTCGATGAATAAAGTCATGCTTGAAAAAATATCAAATGACGGGCGAATTGAAACGATGTGCAACACGATCTCCGTATTCCTCATGGCCTTTGTTGTTTTCTATATGTCCTATTCAAACCGTTTCTTCCTGCGCCGCCGCACAAAAGAACTCGGTATTTACGCATTATTAGGATACAGAAAATCCACAGTGCTCTCCCTGCTCATGACAGAGAACCTGTTCACCTGTACTGGTGCTTTTATCACCGGGATACTTTTGGGCGGCTTTTTCCATAAGGGAATTGTCTTTGGCATTACAAAATTACTGGATCTGACTGTCAATCATTCAGAAATACCTCTTTTCAATCCGAATGCCATTATGAAAACAGCCTGCTTTATTTTCGCCGTTGTCATCGTATCAGTCCTGTCCAACAGCAGATTCCTTTTCAAAACCTCACTCATGGATTTGGTGAGATATGAAAAGAGTGCAGAAAAAAAGATGAAATTCCATGCTGTTTTGGCTGTCATCGGGTTTTGGGCTGTTATTTCTGGATACTGCCTTGCACTCGATATATTAAGAGGTACGAAATCTTTATGGACCACAGTTGATTTTTATCCGGTTGCCATGCTGACATTTGCACTCATCCTTTCAGGAACAGTGCTTTTTATTGCATCCTCTCTTCCATTTGCGGTACAGGCAGGGAAGAAAAACATACGAAAATTTTACACAGAAACAAAGATCATTACTACTCCCGGATTTCTATACCGCATCCGTTCAAACTCCAGGACACTGATCATGCTTACATTGCTGTCAGCCGCAACATTGACCGCTTCAAGCGTTATGGCCTTGACATTATACTATCCGATCGCTGCGGTATCCCGTATGGCGCCATCGGAAATAGAATGCAGGATTGAAGATGAAAACGAGATAGCTGCGATCAGACAGATCCTAAGCGCATATTCATCAGTTACAGATGTCACATTCCTGCAGACCGATATTTATAAGGTCACCTCCACTGCGGAGCAGCTCCCTGTAGAGTACGGCATCGGAACTTCCAAAGGGGATGCGGATAACGAAAGAATCCTGCGGGAGGCAGGATTTGAATGTATCCCGTATTCAGCTTATCAAGCCCTTCTGGAAGCGCAGGGACGGACAAAGGTGCCGGAGCATCCATTGAGGGTAACGAGGCTCTGTTTCAGGCTCTGTCAGACTATCTGTCGGGAAGCCCGTACCTGCAGGGAAACTCGCACAGGATACACGAAATATTTTCCCTGAGCAGCTCCACCTTCCTGCTGATCGGTTTTCTTGTGGTGCTGTTCTTCATCGCTACCGGAAGCATCCTTTACTTTAATAATGTTTCAGCCGTAACCGACTCGAAATCCGATTATGAGATCCTTTGGAAAATGGGCTATACGGATAAGAGGATCAAAAAGATCATCAAAAAGCAGACGGCAGCTTTTTTCAGCATCCCATTTTTATTCGGGCTGGCAGACTGTGTCTTCGGTACGCTGGTATACAAGTCCGCCCTCATGCAGAATATTCTTGGAAACAGTCCTTTACTTTATACGCCCGCAGCGGCAGCCGTTATGCTGACATTCCTGATTTATCTGGGATATTACCATATTACCGTCCATACCTGTTGTAAAACCGTCCTGACAAAATAGAGTTTGAATGCCCGGACGCCCTGTTTTTAGCTGCCCCATATGATATCTTCGTGTACCGCCTCCTGAAAGAGCTTGTCACAAATATTTACAGGCACTCATCAGGAGAAAAGGCATGGATAACCCTTACACAGGACAATGAAGTCCTAATGCTGCGCATAATGGACAACGGAGCTGCTGATGCAAAAAACCTCTCATCCGCCGATCTGTCAAAGCACAGAGGGCTTTCGCTGATCACTGAGCGCGTCAACAATATGGGTGGGTCTGTAAAAATAACTGATAACTTCCCTTGCGGGGTCTGCATACGGATCAGCCTGCCAATGAAAGGAGATGTTTCTTATCAATATTTTATTAGTCGATGACCATGCCTTATTTTCAAAAAGCCTGGAGATTGCCTTATCGGATTATCCGGAGATCACATCATTTGAAAGCATCAGTGATATTTCCCGGTTGGACAGCTTTATTGAAACCAACAGACCGGACATCCTGCTCATGGATATCAACTTAAAGAACATAGCATCCGAAGACGGACTGGAATTAGCGAAACAGATATTAGACCAATATCCGGAACAAAAGATAGTGATCCTGTCCGGATATGACCTGCCAATATACCGTAAAGAGGCAGAAAAAATCGGAACCAAGGGATTTATCAACAAAAATACAGAACCCGAAATGCTGGTATCCTTCCTTTCCCAGGTATCACAGGGTGCAGTTATCTTTAACAGGAAAATTCCATTTTTGGAAGAGTTGACTGAAAGCGAAAAACAAATCCTGCGGCATATGGCTGATGGCATGAAGCGGAAAGAGATTGCAGCTACACTTTATATCAGCGAGCGTACTCTGTCAAACCATTTACAGCATGTATTTGAAAAACTTGATGTTACCTCATCTGTTGAAGCTGTAACAAAAGCCATTCAAATGGGGTATATCCCTCCCCTTTGTTAAAAAGAAGGAAAATTTCCCATCTCCTCGAATATGTGGTTAAACTGCTCCCAAAAATCTTGATGGGTCTCAAGTATTTCTGCAATCGCTTTTGGTATTCTCGCCGTTAATGTAATGACAAAGGGAATCCCCATTCCCATTTCTCGCGCCTCGGCTGAAATATGGTCATGTTGATCTCATTTATGTCATACAGACCGTCGAACAGTTCCAATATACCCAACGCATAACACATCATCTGCGTGCACATCTCAATCAACTGCTTCTCCGGTAAAAAGGAGAGAACCTTGATTCGTCCGGGAGCAGATTTCTCCCGCAAATCAAAGTCCTATTTCTCAAAAATAACACCACGCCACTCTCATAAAGGCATACTTCGTCCGATCGGAGCCTGGAATCCCCTCTGCCTCCTCAGTGCAGGTATTCGATTGTAAATTCGGCGTCGTCCTTACATCTCACCCCCTCTTCCAGCAGGTCAAAAAAATAGGACTTGGTCAGGAAGCCTTTAAAATCGGTCTTCTCTTGACTTGTCCTATTATGCCATACTCGTCCACAATGACCGCAAACCGCCTGCTGCCGGATTTTACCTCTTTATAAATCACTGGAAATTTTTGCAATATGATAATGATAATCGGAACCCCATCATTGATGGCAGACTTTAGCTGCTGCACATTCTTCTCAATTTTCTGCACCATGCCATCTACATGATCAAACTGATATATCGTAAAAAGGTTTCCGTATCCAATGCCAGTTTACGATCAAATTTACGCGGATCTCCTTTTTCATAGCCTCCCTCGGCAATAAGATATTCTTCTATATCCTGTTCAAAACGTTTTTCCTTTACATCAAAATCTGACATGAATCGATCCTCCTCAATGTACCTTTTGCTCTTCAACAATTTTCCTGCAATGTGTATTTACTCACTCTGCTTTTCTTTTTGCTGTAAAAAATACATGGTTTTTTGCGTTTCGATTTCTTTTCGCAGCTCTTCTTCTGTCGGCAAATACAATTTATATTTTGACGCAAACAACTGCTCATTGCCATGAAGGACGGAATACCTTGCGATATCTGCATCCGTTTCCGTACAGAGTACGATACCTAATGTCGGATTATCGTCCGCACCCTTCTTTAATTCATCGTACATGCGGATATACATATCCATCTGCCCTACATCCTGATGCGTTATCTTGCCCGTTTTCAAATCAATCAGTACAAAACACTTCAAAATGTAATTGTAAAATACAAGGTCAATAAAATAATCCTCTTTCTCCGTCCTGATATGCTGCTGACGGGCTACAAAGGCATATCCTTTTCCCATTTCCATCAGAAATTTCTGGATATTGGAAATAATGCCGGTTTCCAATTCCGTCTCCGTGAAATCCGTGTTGGACGATAACCCGAGAAATTCCGCTATGACAGGATTTCTGATAAACTCTAACTTGTCATTCTGGAAATCGGAAGTCTTTTCAAGCATTTCCTGTTCCACCAGTTCTTTATGTTGGGACTGCAGGATACGGTAGTAATATTGCGTGTTGATATTGCGCTGTAATGTACGGACGCTCCATGTCTGCTCATATGCCTCATTCTCATACCAACTACGGGCAGCGGAATCTGGCACCTGCAATAATGCACGATAATGAGACCATGAAAGCCGTATATGGGATTGTCGACACGCTGTGTCGACAATCTGGGGAAATTCTTTGTAAAAGCGCAAACAATGATAAAGATTACTGCGGTCATAACCTTTTCCATACTTTGCGGTTAGCTCTTTGGATAACTTTTTTACGATATTTGCACCATATTCAGCGCGGTCTGAACCATCAATTTCTTCCTCCGCAATCCGATATCCAATCAGCCAGTTTCTTTGCGACAGGATTGTGTCTACTGCATGGTAGGCTTGCCGTTGGGAAGTTTCTGTAATGTTTTGGATATCTGACAATATGTTTTCTGATCTTTGATAGATACTCATGATATCAGTATTTTCAGTTTTAACTGGTTCATTCATAATTGACTCTGCCTTTCATATGTTAATATCACACATTGATTTCTCGAATATGCGTCTGTTATTTAAATATAGCAATTTATAATTTTGTACCCAACCTGAATGATAATTATCACTTTCATCTTCCCATTCAATTTTTCATAGTTTCTGAACCTTTTGTTTCATTAAATACTGAGCAAGGCGGCACAGGAGCACAAACATTCACATCAAGTCTTTTTAATGACATACCCCATGCCTGCCTCGCCGACATGACCTTTCCGGCGATCCTGCCTTTTTGCACTGATCCTCCTTCCGCGTACACGCTCTATAACTCCGCATACCGGATTTCAAAATACTTTCGACACTTTTCCGCGACAACTTGTCAGCTTCTGTATAACCGCATGTCAAAAAACATGCTATCCGTTCTACCATGGTTCTCTGTAAAAACATCCAGAAAGTCTGGAGAATGCGTGCTGATAAAGCACTGATAAAATGTATCCGCCGTCTGTATCCAATTGCCAACCACTTTTTGCCATGCAGGGTGCAGATTCATCTCTGGCTCATCGATCGCCAGCAATGTTTTGTTTTTTCCATCGGCATGTTGATCAGCAGATTCAATATCAACCCCTTCAACGTTCCCTCAGATACGTCGGACAGATCATACTGCTCCCCGTAATACCAGCTTAAAAATTGATTTATCATACGCATTGTCCCGCAGTCCATACAACAACTGTGCGATATTTCCTCCTGATCCATTCACATTCATTCCTATCATATACCATTCTACCACGAGTCTTTCAGAATAAACACTGGAAAATGCGCCACACTGAACTCAGTTGCCGCCTCATGCGCCATGCCAGGTTTCACCGGATCGGCAGAAGAACCTCCGTGGCAAACACGCCGTCCTCCGACTGGCGGTCCAGAAAGCCGCCGTACTTCCGAACGATCCGGTCTACTCTCTGCAGTCCAAAGCCGTGAACCCCCGCCCCGCGCTTGGTGCTCTGAAACAGCTCCCCGTACCTCACAGCTCTTCCCTGCATCCCGTTCATGACGGAGATGTAGAACTGTTCCTGCAGGGTGTCCATATAGATCCTGATAAAACGCCCCTCCTCCTCCGAAACCCTCTGACATGCCTCAATGGCGTTGTCCAGCAGGTTTCCCAGGAGTACGCACAGCTCCGTATCCGTGATCCTCATCTGCGCCGGCACATGGGCTGTCACCTCTGTCCGGATCTGGTATTCGCGCATCAGGGACAGCTTGCTGTTCAAGATCGCATCCGCCATGAGATTTCCTGTCTTTATGATCTGGTCGATCTCATAGAGGCTCTCGTCAAGCTCTTTGAGATACACCGCCAGTTCCTCATATTTTCCCAGTTCCAGGTACGAGCCTGCCGCCTGGATGTGGTTGTGGTAATCATGGCGCCATGCCCGCATGGTGCGGTACATCGTTTCCACTTCCTCATAATGACGGTTTACCAGATCGCTCTGGAAGCTTTCCGTCCGCCTGTCGATCAGGCGGGGAATCCACACAAAAGCCGCTGCAAGCCCTGAGAGCAGCAGCAGGACGAGAAAAAGAGTCAGCATAGTTCATATCCTTTCAGCACAGCGCAGTCTCCAGACCAGGCAGGAAAAACAGCTATCCCTCCCTGCGGAACTGGCGGATAAACGCGCGGTTCAGCCCCTGGTACTGTGTCCTGCTCACAGGGACCTCGCTGCCCCCTGCAAGGGTCGCCCTGTCCCGTCCGACCGCGGTGACCTGCGCCAGATTCACCAGATAGGAGCGGTGGGTGCGGAACACCGAAAGCCCCAGGATCTCCAGTTCTTTTTCAATCTCCGATATGCCTTTCTTTACCAGAAAGCACTCTTCCAGCGTATGCATCAGACAGGTATGTCCGAAGGATTCCAGATACAGGATCTCTGTGAGCGCCACCCTCTTTTGGCCTTCCGGCGTCTCCACTGTCCAGTATCGCTGATCTCTCATCCTCCGGATCAGAAAAAGATCCAGCGCCTCCCACAGCTTTTCCCGCCGCAGGGGCTTTAACAGATACCGGAATGCCTCCACTTCATAGCCCTCCGCCAGATAATCCTCATACCCCGTGACAAAAAAGATTCCTGCATCGGGGTCTGCTGCACGGATCCTTCTGGCGGCACTCATACCGTCCGTTCCCTGCATCTGAATGTCGAGAAGCACCAGGTCGAAGCCCTTCTGGAAAAAAGCCTGCAGCAGCGCTTCCCCGCCGGAAAAAGATAAGACAAGCGCCTGATACGCCCTGCAGGCTGCCCACTCCCTGATGTACTTTTCCATAAGCTCGCACTCTGCCTGCTCGTCATCACAGACCGCGATCCGCAAAGGCTTCATTTCCCCATATCCTCCGTTTACGCCTGACTTCCTATATCGTACCACATACGCCCGTTTCCTGCAAATGAGTAATGTTATAATACTTCGCCTGCGCCTCCCACATCCTCCGGTAGAGCCCCTCCTGTCCGCACAGCACGTCATGACTTCCCCGCTGAACGATATCCCCGTCCTCAAACACCAGGATCTCCCCGGCAAACCGGCAGGCTGAAAGCCTGTGGGATATGAAAAGAGCCGTCTTGTTTCCTATGATCTCATGGAATCTGGTATAGACCTCATTCTCCGTCACCGGATCAAGGGCTGCAGTCGGTTCGTCCAGGATCACGAATGGGGCGTCCTTATAAATGGCACGCGCCATGGCAAGCTTCTGCGCTTCCCCGCCGGAGATCACAAAGCCATTTTCTGAAAAATCCCGCCCGATCACGGTATCCAGCCCATCCGGCATCCTGGACAGCAGCTCCCCGAGCCCTGCCCTGACTGCCGCCTCCAGCGCCTTCTGCCGGTCCGCCTTCTCATTTCCTGCGATATACTCTCCCATCTTCAGCGAAAAAACCTGAAAATCCTGAAAGACGACGGAAAACAGCCGCATGTACTCCCCATACCGGTATTTCCGGATATCCACGTCGTTCATCAGGATCGTTCCCTCCGTGGGATCATAGAGACGGCAGAGAAGCTTGACAAAAGTAGTCTTGCCCGAGCCGTTGGGGCCTACCAGCGCCACGCGCTCCCCGATCTCAAAGCGCAGATTCATGTTTTTCAGCACCCATACATCCGTTCCCGGATATTTGAAGGAAACATTCTTAAATTCGATCAGAAACCGTCCATCCCGCCGCTTCTGCACCGGGATCGTTCCCTTTTTCTTTTTTTCCGGCAGGTCCAGATAGGCAAAGAACTCATCCATCCTTCCCCTGTAGTTGTGCAGATAATCCCAGCTGTAAAGGAGATCCGAGACCGCCTGCACCATCTGCTGGATGCCTCCGGCATAGCGCACAACGCTTCCCGGGGCGATCGCTCCCGCATACGCCTGCAGTCCCGTGTAGAGGTACGCGGCCGCACCCAGCACCGCCGCCCAGAGACTCTGCAGAAACCCCTGCCCCATCCGGATCCCGGAAATCTCTCTGTATACCTTCCTCCCGTTTTCGCACATCTTTTCGCCGTATTCCATCAACAGCTCCTGCTGATGAAACAGGCGGATATCCTTTCCGGCTTCCGGATCCAGAACCACTTCCGACATGATGAACGTGTCCAGGCGCTCGTTATCCGCGTCGTCCCGCCAGATTTGGTACTCCCGTCTGCTGACACGGTGTGCCGTCCTCCGCATCAGACCAAGCCCCGCCGACAGCACCACCACGGTCGCAGCGGCGGCCATGCGCCCGCCCCGGGAGGACACTGCCGGCAGCGTGCATACCGTTACGACGGCAAATACCAGCTTCAGACAGGCTGTGAGAAAGAGCTCCATCTGCCAGATAAAGATCTCAAAAGCGCTCCCGCCGTGCTTGCGGTATTCCGCCTGCCTTGCCCGGAGCTTCTGCACCTCTTCATCCTCCATCAGTTCATAATCCATTCCCATGGTCTTTTCCATCATGGGTTCCTCCACCCGGAAGCGCATTGCCCACCAAAGAGTATTTTTATACTTTGCCGTCAGATGCCGCAGCATGCTCACCAATAGTGCAGCCCCGGCTCCCAGAAGCGCCCAGAATACCATTTCCTCAAGGGTTCTTTTTTCATACAGGGCGTCAAGCAGCATGGCCGAGACATAAATACTGATAAATGGATAAACGCCATCCATCACGAGTGTGATCCCCATGACGGACCATTCCGGGCTGTAGGTCAACAGAAGCCGCATAGCCCTCAAATGACTGCGCGCATCCTTTTGAAATTCTGATTCTTTATTGTTTATTCCCCGCATATTTCTGCGTCCTCCTCCCTGTAATACTGGCTCTGGATCTGATACAGCTCCGCATAGGCGCCGCCCCTTTCAAGAAGCGCCTGATGGCTTCCCACCTCCGTGATCTGTCCCTTTTCCATAAAAAAGATCCTGTCACAGAAACTGGTGCTGGAGAGTCTGTGGGATATGAACACGGAGGTTCTTCCCGCGGACATTTCCCGGTATTTCTCATAAACCTCCTGCTCAGCCAGCGGATCAAGCGCCGCAGTCGGTTCATCCAGAACAAGGATGGGCGCTTCCTTATACAGTGCCCTTGCCATCCAGAGCTTCTGCATTTCACCGCCAGACAGATCGACCGCCCGGGCACAGACCCGCCTTCCCAGAGAAGTGTTTTCCTTTCGCAGAAGGCTTTCCACCTTTTCCCAGAGTCCTGCCAGCTTCAGGCACCACCTTACCCGTTCTGGATCCATCCCCGCCTGGTTCATGCCAGACTCCGGCGCGGAAGCCACATTCTGCGCGATACTTAGGGGCAGCAGCTTCACATTCTGAAAGACTGCCGAGATCATCCTGTAATAGGATTCCCTGTCGTACTCCCTCACATTCCGCCTGTTTATCAGGATTTCACCCTCCGTAGGGTGGTAGAGCCCGCACAAAAGCTTTACCAGCGTCGTCTTTCCTGCGCCGTTTAATCCCACCAGGGCAATCTTCTCCCCAGGACGGATGGTAAAGCTTATGTCCCTTAACGTGGCGTCCTGACTCTCCGGATAGACAAAGCTCACATGCCGGAAAATGATCTCTGCCGCCTGTACACCCTGTGTCTTCTTTTTATCCGAAAACTCCTTTTCATCCGAAGACCCCTTATCTGGTAATTGCCGTTTCCCAGAAAAGGCTGTCCCATCCCAGCTGTCCAAAAACTGCCGGAGCCTGCCGTAATCCAGATTCAGCCGTCCCACCCGTTCTCCCAAGGCCAGAAGCTGGGAACAGGCCTGCTGGGCACCCGCTACCATCGCCATATACCAGACAAAATCGGACACAGCCATCTCTCCCCGCACGATCCGGACAATGAGGAACACATACGCACAGCCATCCCGCACAAAATTCAGGACGGAATCCACACAATTTGCCGCCAGATAGGCATTTTCCCACCGTTTGACATAGCCCTCGCTGATCTTACGCTCTTTTTTCAGGATCCCCAAAAGCCACCCTGACAGATCAAAGATCCGTATATCCTTGCCCGCCCTGAGATCGGCGGTCAGCCGCGCCACATAATCCATCTTCCGGTTGGCGGCTTCCGCGAAATGCCGCATCTTTTTGTCATACGCCCTGGCTCGTTTCTGCAGCAAAGATGCCGTCAGCGTGGGCAGCACCACCAGGATCAGGATGCCCGCGCTCTGGGTGAACAGGATTCCGCCGTACAGCGCCACAGATAAAGCCGCCACCGGTTCCCTGACACACATTTCCCGGAAAAAACAGAACATATTTTCCAGAAAACAATACTTTTTTTCCCTCTTCTTCGTATTTGACATGACCATTTTCAGCCCCCTTATCGCATGACAGTGCTTTTTATATACACTCCCCTACTCGATTTTCTCCTGATTTTATCATGCCATGCAGAATCACTGCAATTGTTCTGCACGAGTTGCAGTGTGGGAGCACGAAATGATTTCCTGCACTCAAAAGGATCCCGTCTCCAACATAGTATCTGATATGGTGCGTATGCTTTCCTGCTGTTTTGAATGATTCTCCATCTGTTTCATGATCTTTCCGTCTTTTATGAATAAGATCCTTCTGGCATAACTTGCAACCACCGGGTCATGTGTCACTACCACAACCGCCTTTTTCTTCCGGCCATTTATTTCTGTAAAATAATCCATAATTTTTCTTGCTGATACCGTATCTAAATTCCCGGTCGGCTCGTCTGCCAGAATGATATCCGGCTCATTCGACAGCGCCCTTGCGATCGCTGCCCGCTGCTTTTCCCCGCCGGAAAGTTCATAAGGATATTTTTTCAAAAGGCCCGATATTTCCAATAGCCCCGCATTCCTGTCAACAACTGCGCGCATATCCCGGTACTTTGCTTTATTCAGTACCATCGGAATCATAATGTTCTCCTCAACAGACAGGTTATCCATCAGATGAAAATCCTGAAATACAAAGCCAATCCTGTTTTTTCTAAGTTCCGCCAGTTGGTCTGTATGGAGTCTTTGTACATCGACATCCTCATAAAACACCTTCCCTTTGGTTGGTTTATCAATGGTTCCCATGATCTTCAGCAGTGTCGTCTTCCCACACCCGGAATGCCCCATGATGCTTATAAAATCGCCCTTTTCCACATTCAGATCAATTCCCCGCAAAACGGGATATTCCCTGTTTCCTGCTGCTTTATTCACGATGGAATGGTTGTAACTTTTCTGTAACCCACATATATTTACCAGGCTCATCCCGCATTCTCCTATTCATTGATAATGATTTTCGTATTCTTTTTAAGCACCACTCTTTTGATCCAGCAAAAGTACAAGACGTTGAAACCCACAAATATGATCTGAAATGGTATGTACTTACATATAAAATCTTCAAAGGCCGTATCCATGCCGGTCATTTCCGCCGCCATGTATACGCCCGACAATAAGAGGGACAAAACAACAGGTATCTCCATCAGTTTCCTGTATTCTGAGGACATGGCCTTATAGATGGATCTTTCCGACATGCCAATATGATACAGGATCCTGTACTTCTGATTTAAAAGCGGCATATCTCCCTGCAGCTTCAATGCAAAGATTCCAAAACAGGAAAAAATGCAGAAAACTCCTGCGAATATACTGATGATCCTGACATAAGCCATATTTTCATCCGCATCTTTTAAAAATGCGCATCTCCAAAATAGATCCGCCTCATTTTCCTGAAAGCAATATCCATACTGTTCAAATTCTTTCTGCAGGCTTCCCTTTTTTGCAAAAATACTATACGCTTCTTCCTGATAGTCTGCAATCGCCGCCTCCGGCAATACAGCAAACTCCCGAAGGCAGTCCGGTTTCTCTGTTCCGAAAACAATCTCATTTTTCCTTTTTGTAACAACAAAAACATCTTCTTCACCAAAACAGATAAATTCCGGCCGTTCCATCGACGCCGTAGATTCGTTTATCCATACAGCCTCTGTATCTCCCAGCCGTAATTCCTGTGGTGTCAGCCGGCTGTAGTCCCTGTCTGATATACCAAAAACAACCGTTCCATTGTACAGAGATCCCTTTACTGCCGGTATCTCGATCCCGTCTCCGCCCACCATTTCCCGTGCCATATCCTTCATGCCGCCGTCCTGCAGGACTCCTACAAAACCATAGGGATATACCGGGCTGTCCACGTCTTCCGGCATCTGTGAGATCACGGATCCACCCGTAAAGTACAAAACTGCAAAGTTAAGAACCAGCATAATAAACAGCAGCCTGCAATTCCTTTTAAACTGATAATAAAATTCATTTAACGTGACCATATGTTTATAATAAAAATTCTGAAACAGCTTCAGCAGCATCAACACCAGGCTGCCGCCATACGACATAACCATGTATACCCCAACCAGGCATATGCCCATACTGATGAAACGATATGGAAGTCCGCTTCTCCTTAGCAGGCGCATCGAGGCAGTGATGAGAACGATTCCTCCAATTACCAGAAAGCAGGTTCTGTTATGCCTCCCCTCCTTTTTCATTTCCCTCAGCCGCATTTCTGACAGGTTTCTTTTGCAGAAATACAATAATACCAATGGATATTCTAACAGGAAAAGCATAAGCTTTCCTTTCATCACTAATTTGATAACCTGAACAACATCAGGCACGGAAACCGCAGCCAGATATTGAAACAAGCCAAGAATAAACAAAAGCAGGGCGGAAAACAGCCCTCCTGCCAAGATACCCAAAACCACAGAAAAAGCATAAATAAACAGAAATTCCACAGAAAAAAATCTGAATATAAATTTTCTGCTGCTTCCCAGCATGAGCAGCAGGCTGTAATCTTTGTTCTTTGTCCTGACATAATACGCCGTTGAATAAAGGACAAAAAAGATGGACATCACCCCCGCCGCCAGACAGAACATGGTGCAGAGCCAGTTCATGCTGCCGCTCTTTTCGTTCAGCCCATACCTGTCATTTACCATAAACGCAGTCCCAAAAACCATCTCCAATGCAACGGACAAAATGATGCTGAAAGCATAAAGCAGCATATTTTTCTTATCCATATTTTTGTAAACCATTTTCGCAAGCATTGCACTTCCCCTACTATTCTTCCATACTTTTCAGCACCTTCTCAAGCATCTCCACATATTCCCTGAAACTGGAGATACCTGTTTCCGTAAGCCTGTATGAACTCTGCGGCTTTTTACCTACAAATTCTTTTTTGCAACTGATATAACCCCATTCCTCTAATTTCAAAAGCTGCGCTCCCAGGTTGCCAGGGGTTGCGTCCGTATATTTTTTTAACTCAGAAAAACTCTTTTCTCCCGTAACCAGTGCCGATATCACGGAAAGCCTCAATTTATTGCCAAAGATCTCCGGCATTGAAGAAATCTCCATGCTATCTTTCTCCTTTTCTCCTCAGATGGATTCCAAGCAGTATCATCCCTGCCGAAACAATAATGCCTGTTAAAATGCTGTCAATGCCTACATTTACAGTATTTCCGAGCATACTTCCCACTTTGATGTCAATCCCCATCCCCGACAAAAGCATATATAAGATCACGATCAAAAAAGCAGCCCGCTGTATCAGATTATCCTGTATCACAAAACCTAAGACCAGACAGCCGATCACAGGAAAAAGAAACGTTAATGTCTTCTGATAAAAATAAACATCCTGTTCCCCAAAATTTACAGCCGAAAAGAATATCCGGAAAGCCTCTCCTCCGATCAGGAGCGTCCCCCAGATATTAATCATGCTCAGACTCAAAGCATTATTTCGGTTTTTTAACTTATGCCGGTAAATAAAAAACAAAACGATATACCCTGACACCGATATGTAATTAAGCCCCCTGAAAAGCATCCAGACCGCATATTCCACATGGTCCATCCTTTTTATGATCTGGAACACGGTAACATATAGTAAGCTTGTCACCGTGTTTATAATGCCAATAGAAATGAAAAAACTGGCTATCCTCGAAAAATCATTCTGGGTTCTGTCAATTACTTTTTTGATCAGATTTACTTCTTCAATTGCTTCTGCAACATTCTGCATCCTGTTTTCCTCCTTTAATCTATTTTATAGACTACTCTATATTATAGTTCTATTTTTCAGTTTGTCAAGGCATTTTTTCCAAAGCCTGTCTGCTACGCCTATTACCTTTTTCATAGTGTGCCTCTTTTCTTTGTCCAATCATCATTTCTGCCTTATCATACTGCGTTTATATTTATGAAATGCTTGTTTTTTGTTTCCAAATTATTAAAAACATTGTTTTCCGCTTTTTATTCCTTTTATTAGCCCATAGTTGTCAACATTTCACTCTATTGGAGAGCCTGCCAGATACTGCATTTAGGGACAGTAAGGGTTTTGGGCGTAAAAAAGGGAAAATGACTGGCATGACAGCTATTTTCCCTTTTTGACAATATCCTATTCCTTTTTACCTTTTCGCTGTATACTATCACGGAACCCCCCGACTTTTGCGTGATAGTATACTTTTGCCCGCGAGTACCCAAATTCCTATGGCATCAATCGGAAATAGCAGCCTGTGCCGCTGTTAGAATTTGATGATTTTTTACCCCACCCAAATTGCAGTTCGACAAATTGTGCTTTCCTAACCCCTTTACCTCATCAATCATTTTGCACCATTCATAAAGCTTTCCAATGGGCAGATAAAATCCAGTCTATCATTTTTTCAACAGATGCATCGAGCGCACTTTCGCTCCAGCCCAACTCCCAACTGTTTCCGCCGATCACATCCGAGATCACATAGACCGCTGACGCAGCGCATTTTCTATAGTTTGCGATCGTAAAAAGCCCAACGCCTTCCATCTCAACACATAAAGCGCCTTTTTCTCTGTAATCCATGATCTGCCCCCAGGTCTCGTGGTACCCTGCATCCGTCGTCCAGTGTTTCCCTCTTCTAAAGGAAATGGCATTTTTTGTGAGATGTTCGCCAAGTTCGTCTGTCAGCGTTTTGGTGGATCCGATAAAATCCTTGTCAAATCCATACAGCCTTGCAACCGCCGTGTCATTATATGCGCCATCCGTCAACACGATATCTCCTGGCTTTAAATCTGTCTGCAATCCACCTGCAAAGCCTATGTGTATCAGTTCCTCCACACCGCCTGCGATCAGATCCTCTGCCTGCGTGGCAATGGCGGGCGAACACATGTGACCTTTGATAAATCCGGTTTCTTCGTTCCCATGAAATACGAAAAGTTTTCCTCCCAGCGGATACCTGTATTCCCCGCAGTTTCTCGTAAGCATCGTATCATAAAGACTGTCTGCCAGCAGGAACACTCTTTTGGGGATATGAATACCATCCATGTCATAACCGGCATTTTCCAGTTCCAGGCGAACTAATCGGGCGGGATCTGTCAGAACGTCATTCCTGTCCATATTTTTATTCACAAACATCTTCTCTTCCTTTCGTAAATTATTACTCTGCTCCCAGTATAGCGGTTCGATCATACCAATGATCTTTGCGAGATCAGCACATGGTTTCCCGAACCTTGGTGGAACGCATCCGGAACAGGCGCAGGACAGGCTTCACAAATCGGAGGATTTTCAACTGATCTGCGCAGAGTATGACTGATCAGGCGTCGTGGGCGAGACTTCACCAAACACGATCATCGCGTCAAACATATCCTTCGGAACTGCTTTTATAGTATAAAATGCCTTCGCAGCCGTCACAACCGATACATTCAGCGAAGTCATCCGCTGTTTATCTGATAAGATGCTGTTCCAGCCGTCATCTTCCGCCGCTGCCTCAACATCGATATAATAACAGCCCTGTTCCGTCTTCCCTGCCAGTGCGGTCAACGCATTCTGGTTCTCCACCCTCAGCTCCTCAAACCCGTCATCCGTCTGGGAATTGAACGAAGTGATCACCGCGTCCGTGCCGATGGCAAAGTATCTGCCGCCCATCTGCTGCGCCAGCAGCCTGCCGAGGCAGTCATAAGCTGCAGAATTGACCTTTCCGATATGCCCGTTATGTCCATTGATAAAAATGACGCTTCCGTCCCCATGGTCTACAAACCACTGCACCTTTTCCGCCATATACCGATCCCGCACCGCATTATACTCACGGTCGGATCTGCGAATATCACAGCAGTTGTAAATACTGCAGGCGCACTCCCGCGCAAATGCAAATGTCTTGTTTCCAAGCGTCTCCACAATGCTCTCCCATAACAGACTGTGAAGGGATCAGCCATCGATTCTGATTACATTTTTGCTGTATATCTTATATTATTGAAAGTTTCCAAATATATCCTCAAAAACATCTTCACCATACTGATCATACAGCTTAGCCGCCAGATCATAACATTCATTATCGTCTCTCTGTGAGATCACTATGATATTCATCGTCATTTTATCCAATACCAGCATATATACAACCCTTATACCGGTTCCTCGATATTTTATCTTGAAAAACCCTGTCAGATCATTCCCTTTCTTATTTCTCAGCGGCTTTCCATAGCCATTCGGACTTGGCAATGGCGCTCCTGATACCTTGATGATCCCTGCCAGTACCTGCCTGCGCACGCTTCCCTGTATCTTTTCAAAATCTTTCTTCGCTTCATCTGTTATCCGTATATTCCACGCCATTATTCAAATTCCACACTTTCAGAGATATCTTCCAGTTCCTCCATCGAATAGCCCTGTTCCTGTACGAATGTCTCAAAGGAGGTTGTATGTTCATCTGTCTGCTCAGACGACCTGCTTTCCGCAAGCTTCAATAATTTTATATTCTCGATCTTTCCAAGCAGCTCTTCTAATTTAGCTGATTTTTCCTGTATTTCCCGATATTCCTTAACGGACAGCAGTACCGCAGTCGGCTGATTATTTTTCAATATGATATATTCGTTGTCATTTTCTGCCACATCATTAAAGATCTTACCTACTTTTCCCTGACTGAAATCCGATATCGGAACCAGCCGTTCCGTCAGATCTAATAAAGTTACACTCATAGAATCAACCTCCCTATCTATTTCCACAGACTCCCGCAATATCAGATACAAAGAGCCTCCGAGAGGCTCTTTTCCAATATCCTATTTTTGATTATATAATCTACTTTTATTATATGCAATCCTTTCATCTGAATTTTCATTAATATCTTTATTTAAATTTCCATCATTTCAGATCAAACGTCCCCCCATCACTTCAACATCTCCGCATGATTGACGATCGCTGTATTGTACAAAAACAGCACATCCGCACCGTCAAAGTCCACATACTCCCCGATCCGCGCGGAGTCGATATAGCGCAGATCGACCAGCGTGATCTCCCTGTAAGCCCCCAGCAGGAGCGGCACCAGGCTGCTCGTATAGGAATCCCTGAAAATGACCAGCCGTCTGTCCGTAACGGCATCCGGGCTCGTGATCACCTGCAGCGACGACGCACCGCCCGCAAACACATCGTACTTGTCAAGGCTCTTCCCGTCATCGAGCTTATCCAGCTGGTACACGGGTTTTAGCACTGCGCCCGCCTCGCCGGGCATGCGCACTTTCCCCGCCTCCGCACCGCCCAGCATATTCTCCTCAAGACTCCACACGACGGCTGTCTCCGTCACCTCGTCCGTCAGATACACGATCGTGTCAGGCTCCATCGGAAGCGCCGCCTGACCGTAATACACACCATAGAAGTCACTGCTCTCATGTTCTGTGAAACCGGTGTCCTCCCCCTTGGAAAAATTCAGGGAGCCGCCCACCCCCATCGCATCCGCGAT
>VSNO01000090.1 GCA_009774375.1 Lachnospiraceae bacterium | reverse complement strand
ATGAAAACTAATAAGTATGTAGAGGATTTAAGGACCAAATCAGCCGCAGAATTATCACAGGAATTAGTTTCTGCAAAGAAAGAACTTTTCAATTTGAGATTTCAGAACGCAACGAATCAGTTAGACAATACAGCAAGGATCAAAGAGGTAAGAAGAAATATCGCAAGGATTCAGACTGTGATTGCTGCAAATCTTAAGAGTGCAGAGTAGGAGGAGAATGGTCGTGGAAAGAAATTTGAGAAAAACACGTACAGGCAAGGTTGTGAGCAACAAGATGCAGAAAACGATCGTGGTTGCTGTGGAAGATCATGTTAAGCATCCTCTTTACGGAAAGATCGTTAAGAGAACTTATAAGTTAAAGGCACACGATGAGAAGAATGAGTGCAATATTGGCGATACCGTTAAAGTTATGGAGACAAGACCTTTGTCCAAGGATAAGAGATGGAGACTCGTCGAAGTGGTCGAGAGAGTAAAATAGATATTAAAGGCCATAACATGGTTTTGGAAGGAGAATAAGCATGATACAACAGGAAAGCAGACTGAAAGTCGCTGATAACACCGGTGCGAAAGAATTGCTCTGCATCAGGGTTATGGGTGGATCTACGAGAAGATATGCAAATATTGGCGATATCATCGTTGCTAGCGTCAAAGATGCAACACCAGGCGGCGTTGTCAAGAAAGGCGATGTAGTGAAAGCTGTAGTTGTACGTACCGTAAAGGGCGCCCGCCGCAAGGACGGTTCTTATATTAGATTTGATGAAAATGCCGCTGTGATCATCAAGGATGACAAGACTCCGAGAGGGACACGTATTTTTGGACCAGTGGCGAGAGAGCTTCGTGAGAAACAGTTTATGAAGATTGTTTCCTTAGCTCCTGAAGTATTATAGGGAGGTGCCAGAATGTTAAAGATTAAAAAGGGCGATACAGTTAAGGTGATCGCTGGTAAAGATAAAGACAAAGAAGGCAAGGTTCTGTCTGTGGACACCAAAAAATCCAAAGTGCTGGTGGAGGGTGTCAATATGGTGACAAAACATGCAAAGCCTTCTGCTGCAAACCAGAACGGCGGCATTATCCAGAAAGAAGCTCCTATTGATATTTCAAACGTAATGTATCTCCACAAGGGAAAGGCTACGAGGATCGGCTTTAAGATGGACGGGGATAAGAAAGTACGTTTCGCAAAGACAACAGGCGAAGTGATTGATTAATTTCAGGAAAGGAGGAACAGACTGGTGAGTAGACTGAAAGATTTGTATAAAGACGAGATCGTAGACGCTATGATCAAGAAGTTCGGATATAAGAATACCATGGAAGTGCCAAAGCTTGACAAGATCGTAGTCAACATGGGTGTCGGTGAGGCGAAGGAGAACGCAAAGGCTCTGGAGTCCGCTGTGAAGGACATGGAGACTATCACAGGGCAGAAGGCTGTTACCACAAAGGCGAAGAAGGCGATCGCAAACTTCAAGATCCGTGAGGGTATGGCCATCGGCTGCAAGGTGACGCTGCGCGGCGAGAAGATGTATGAGTTCCTTGACCGCCTTGTGAACCTTGTACTTCCGCGTGTGCGTGACTTCAGGGGTGTGAATCCCAATGGATTTGACGGCAGGGGGAATTATGCGCTCGGTATCAAGGAGCAGATCATCTTCCCGGAGATCGAGTACGATAAGGTTGACAAGGTAAGGGGCATGGATATTGTTTTCGTGACAACTGCCAGAAGTGATGAGGAAGCACGTGAGCTGTTAGCACAGTTTAACATGCCTTTCGCAAAGTAATAAGGAGGTAAATTCCCATGGCTAAAACAGCAATGAAAATAAAACAGCAGCGCAAACCGAAGTTCTCTACACAGGAATACAGTCGTTGCAGGATCTGTGGCCGTCCACATGCATATTTAAGAAAATATGGAATTTGCAGAATATGCTTCCGCGAGTTAGCATACAAGGGTCAGATTCCCGGCGTGAAGAAGGCAAGTTGGTAAACCGAAAAGAATTTCTAAGACAGCAAAAGACGCTGTCTAAGAAATACTAAGTTTCGGTTGGAAGAATGCAGGCGCATTCTTCATCGTAAAGTATTTAAGGAGGAAACTGAAATGACAATGAGTGATCCTATTGCAGATATGCTTACAAGAATTCGTAATGCGAACACTGCAAAGCATGATACAGTAGACATTCCTTCATCGAAGATGAAACTCGCTATCGCACAGATTCTTTTGGATGAAGGGTATATAAAAGCTTTTGATGTTGTAGAGGATGGTTCGTTCAAGACGATTCATATTACATTAAAATATGGTGCAGATAAGAATGAAAAGATCATCACAGGCCTGAAGAGGATCTCTAAGCCGGGTCTGCGCATTTACGCTGGCAAAGACGAGCTGCCAAAGGTGCTCGGTGGACTTGGCATCGCTATCATCTCTACCAATCAGGGAGTTATCACGGACAAGGAAGCGAGACGTCTTCAGGTAGGCGGCGAGGTGCTGGCGTTTATCTGGTAGTGGCGACGGAAGGTTTTGAGTTGAAGTTTTGTTGTAATTAAAAAAATTAGGAGGTACGGGCATGTCACGTATAGGAAGAATGCCAATCGCGATTCCGGCGGGTGTCACTGTCGAAGTTGCAGAAAATAATAAAGTGACTGTAAAAGGTCCTAAGGGAACGCTTGAGAGAGTGCTGGCGCCAGAGATGGAGATCAAGGTTGAGGGTGCAGAGGTAACTGTTGCGAGGCCAAATGATTTAAAGAGGATGAAGTCCTTGCATGGTCTTACGAGGACACTGATCAACAACATGGTTGTCGGTGTGACTTCCGGTTATGAGAAGAAGCTTGAAGTGAACGGTGTAGGTTACAGGGCAGCTAAGGCAGGGAAGAAACTGACATTATCCCTGGGCTATTCGCATCCGGTGGAGATGACAGACCCCGAAGGTATTGAGACAGTACTTGAGGGTACGAACATCATTATCGTAAAGGGTATTGATAAAGAGAAGGTTGGACAATTCGCGGCTGAGATCAGAGACAAGAGGAGACCGGAGCCTTACAAGGGCAAGGGTATCAAGTATGCTGATGAGACGATCAGGCGTAAAGTTGGTAAGACTGGTAAGAAGTAAATAAGGAGGGCGTAAAAAATGGTTAGTAAGAGATCAAGAGCAGAACTGCGTGCAAAGAAACACATGAGAATACGTAACCGTTTAAGCGGTACGGCTGAGAGACCACGTCTGTCAGTGTTCAGAAGCAATAATCATATGTATGCTCAAATTATTGACGATACCGTTGGAAATACATTAGTGGCAGCTTCCACAGTGGAGAAGGAAGTGAAGGCTGAGCTGGAGAAGACCAATGACGTTGAGGCGGCAGCATATCTGGGAAAAGTAATTGCAAAGAGAGCAATAGATAAGGGTATCACAGAAGTAGTTTTTGATAGAGGCGGCTTTTTATACCATGGGAAAATTGCAGCTTTAGCTGAGGCAGCAAGAGAAGCTGGCCTGGTATTCTAGGAAGGGAGAAAATCACATGAAACGTACAATCATTGATGCTAGTCAGCTTGAATTAACAGACAAGGTTGTCACGATCAAGCGTGTAACCAAGACTGTTAAAGGTGGACGTAACATGCGTTTTACCGCTCTGGTAGTTGTGGGTGACGGCAATGGTCACGTAGGCGCCGGACTTGGTAAAGCCGTAGAAATCCCTGAGGCGATCCGCAAGGGAAAGGAAGACGCGATCAAGAACCTGATCACTGTTGCTATGGATGACAATAACTCTATAACACACGATTTTATCGGAAATTATGGTTCTTCCAGCGTATTGTTGAAGAGGGCTCCTGAAGGTACAGGTATCATCGCGGGCGGTCCTGCGCGTGTTGTGTGCGAGCTTGCAGGTATTAAGAATATCCGTACCAAGTCTTTGGGCTCCAACAATAAGCAGAATGTCGTACTTTCTACCATTGCTGGCCTTTCACAGTTGAAGACACCTGAACAGGTAGCTGCAAATCGCGGTAAGTCTGTCGACGAGATCATGGCTTAAGGAGGTAGACGAAGATGGCAAAGACATTAAAAGTTACTTTAATCAGATCAACGATCGGTGCTGTTCCCAAGAACAAGGCGACTGTTGAGGCTATGGGGCTGACAAAGCTTCACAAGACAGTAGAGCTTCCAGACAATGCAGCAACAAGAGGCATGATCCGCAAAGTAAATCATTTAGTTAAAGTTGAAGAAGCGTAAGAAGAGGGAGGTGTCAGAAAATGAGTTTAGAATTGTCTAATTTAAGACCTGCCGATGGCTCTAAGCACAGCGATAGTTTTAGAAGAGGACGTGGACATGGTTCAGGAAATGGAAAGACGGCTGGTAAAGGTCATAAGGGGCAGAAAGCTCGTTCCGGAGCTCCGAGGCCGGGCTTTGAAGGTGGACAGATGCCATTGTACAGACGTATTCCTAAGAGAGGCTTCCACAATAGGAACACAAAGGAGATCGTTGCGATCAACCTCGAAGTATTGGAGAGATTTGAGGATGGAGCGACCGTATCAGTGGACACATTGATCGAGACTGGAATCGTTAAAAACCAAAGGGATGGAGTAAAGATTTTAGGCAGAGGAGAATTAACCAAGAAGCTCAATGTTCAGGTAAACGCGTACAGCGCATCTGCAAAGGAGAAGATTGAAGCACTTGGTGGAACTGCAGAGGTGATTTAATGTTTTCTACGCTAAAGAATGCGTTCAAGATCAAGGAGATCAGAAGTAAGTTACTGTTTACTTTCTTTATGCTGGTAGTCATACGGTTTGGTTGCCAGCTTCCGATTCCGGGTGTGAACAGGGATTATTTCTCGTCATGGTTTGAGGCTCAGACCGGTGGGGCGTTCAATTTTCTGGATGCATTTACAGGAGGTTCTTTCTCGAGAATGTCCGTATTTGCATTGAATATTACACCGTATATCACGTCTTCCATCATTATGCAGCTGCTCACGATCGCGATTCCGAAGCTCGAGGAGATGCAGAAGGATGGAGAGGATGGAAGGAAAAAGATCGCTTCCATCACACGCTATGTTACCGTGGGACTTGCGTTGCTCGAAAGTACGATGATGGCAATTGGATTTGGTAATCAGGGCTTGCTTCAGAAATTTGGTCCGCTGGAAGTTATAACAGTGATTGCTGTATTGACAGCAGGCAGCGCATTCCTGATGTGGATCGGTGAGCGGATCACTGAGAATGGTGTCGGAAACGGGATCTCGATCGTGCTCGTCATTAACATTATTTCCCGCCTGCCAGATGATTTTGCAAACCTGTATGAGCAGTTCTGCAAGGGAAAGTCCATTCCTCTTGCAGTGGTGGCGGCAGCGATCATCTTTGCGATCATTCTGGCGATGACTGTGTTTGTCGTCATACTGAACAGTGCGATACGTAAGATTCCTGTCCAGTATGCGAAAAAGATCCAGGGAAATAAAATGGTCGGAGGTCAGATGACTTTCCTGCCGCTGAAGGTGAACACGGCGGGTGTCATTCCGATCATCTTTGCATCATCACTGATGCAGTTTCCGATCGTGATCTCGACTTTGTTTGGATACAGCGGGAATGGTGTGTGGAGACAGGTCCTGAACGGTCTGAATCAGGATAACTGGTGCAATCCGTCTCAGCTTGTTTATTCGATCGGTCTTGTAGTGTATGTTATTTTGACAGTTTTTTTTGCTTATTTCTATACTTCACTGACATTTAATCCCCTGGAGATCGCAAATAACATGAAGAAGCAGGGTGGATTTGTGCCTGGGATCAGGCCGGGAAAACCGACGAGCGATTATCTGAACAAGGTACTCAATGCGATCATATTTATCGGTGCCATCGGTCTTGTGATCGTGGCAGTCGTACCGTTCTTCTTCAATGGTGTTTTTAATGCATCTGTTTCGTTTGGCGGAACAAGTCTCATCATTATCGTCAGCGTCGTGCTTGAGACGATCAAGCAGATCGAATCGCAGATGCTTGTGCGCAATTATAAGGGCTTTTTGAATGATTGATCAGAAAAGCCAGATATGCGGACAGCCGGTATGCAAAAAACAATCAGATAGAAGCAAAGCGTGCGCTTTGCTTCTGTCCGTTATGCAACAGCTTGAATTGAGGGTATCCTGCTGAGAGGGCAGACTGAACGGGATAATTTGAATTGAAGCTATTGTTCAATAAAGAATGCATTGCTGCTTGATAAATTAAGGAATATTAAAGGAGGAAATCAGCATGAAGATTATTATGTTAGGCGCACCGGGAGCAGGAAAGGGTACACAGGCGAAAATGATCGCGGAGAAGTTTGCGATCCCCCACATTTCTACAGGTGATATCTTCAGGGCAAACATCAAGAATGGTACAGAACTTGGGATGGAAGCAAAGAAGTACATGGATCAGGGCTTATTGGTACCGGATGAGCTCACAGTTAAGATCCTGCTTGACAGGGTAGCGCAGGATGACTGCAAGAACGGCTATGTGCTGGATGGTTTCCCGAGAACGATCCCGCAGGCAGAAGTACTTGACAAGGCGCTTACGGAACTCGGCGACAAGATCGATTATGCGGTCAATGTCGATGTGCCGGATGAGAACATTATCAACAGAATGTCGGGAAGACGTGCATGCGTGAACTGTGGTGCAACATATCATGTAGTCCATATCCCGCCAAAGAAGGAAGGGATCTGTGATACATGCAGTTCCGAACTGATCCTGAGGGATGATGATAAGCCGGAGACGGTAAAGAACCGCCTCGATGTGTATCATAAGCAGACACAGCCGCTGATCGATTTCTATGAGGCAAAAGGCGTGCTGAGATCTGTGGATGGAACGGTCGATATGAAAGACGTGTTTGCGTCAATCGTCAATATACTGTCGTAATGTGTGACAGATCGGGCGGAGGAATGGGAGATGGCCGTTACAATAAAGTCACAGCGTGAGATTGATCTGATGCGGGAGTCGTGCAGGCTCCTGGCAAAAGTACACGAGGAGCTCGGGCAGGCAATAGAGCCAGGAATATCTACACTTTATATTGACCAGCTGGGGGAAAAATTGATCAGAGGGATGGGGTGTGTTCCCAATTTTCTGCATTATAATGGTTATCCGGCGTCGATCTGTGTATCGGTGAACGATGAAGTGGTACACGGGATCCCACGGGCTGACAGGATATTGCAGGAGGGTGATATTGTGAGCCTCGACTGTGGACTCATTTACAAGGGATATCATTCCGACGCGGCTAGAACACACGGTGTGGGACGGATCAGTCCGGAAGCACAGAAATTGATAGACGAGACAAAAAAATCATTTTTTGAGGGAATAAAGAGAGCTACAGCAGGCAATCACCTTCACGATATATCAAATACGATCGACAATTATGTGTCACAGTTTGGGTATGGTATCGTCCGGGATCTGGTGGGACATGGGATCGGGACCTCGCTCCACGAGGAGCCGGAGGTACCCAATTTCAGGCAGAAAAAGAGAGGAATGAAGCTTCGGGCCGGAATGACGCTTGCGGTAGAGCCCATGATCAACATGGGCGCCGGCGAGGTTGAGTGGCTGGATGACAGCTGGACAGTGGTCACGGAGGATGGTTCCCTGTCTGCGCATTATGAGAATACGATCCTGATCACTGACGGTGAACCTGAGATCCTTACCCTTATATAGGAAATGGAAGGGGAGAGGGGAGAATGACTGGTTTTTTAGCCTATTCGCTTGCAGGGCATGATAAGGGGAAATTATATCTCATCATAGAGGAGACAGGGGATCTGGTGTATGCTGTGGATGGAGCAGTGCGCACGCTCGACAGACCTAAGAAAAAAAATAAGAGGCATATGCAGATCGTCAAAAAAGGGAACCAAGGGTTGGATATCTCGTCTGTGACAAATGAGGAGATCAAACATTTCATTAAGTTATATTTGAAAGACATTAAGGAGGTAAAATAATGTCAAAGTCCGATGTAATTGAAATCGAAGGAACTGTAGTAGAGAAGCTTCCCAATACAATGTTTCAGGTGGAGCTGGAAAATGGGCACAGGGTGCTTGCCCATATCAGCGGTAAGCTGAGACAGAATTTTATCCGTATTCTTCCGGGTGATAAGGTCACGCTGGAGTTATCACCGTATGATCTGTCAAAAGGCCGGATCATCTGGAGGGATAAATAGATCTGGCTGAAATATTTTCTGTGCTGTTTTTGGGAAATATTTTCATATAGGGCTTGCATTTGCCCAGGCTGCATGATATAATGTAAAACGGTCTTTTTGAAAGGAGGGTTTAACATGAAAGTTAGATCATCAGTAAAACCAATTTGCGAGAAATGCAAAGTTATCAAGAGAAAAGGAAAGATCAGAATTATCTGTGAAAATCCGAAGCACAAGCAGAGACAGGGTTGATCTCTCTTATCATTTGTGTGAAAAAGCGGCTGAGGCATGTATCCTGATCCGTCAAGAGGGATATGTGCTGCAAATATATAACGGACGTCTTGTCTGTTGTGTGTTTACTTCTTGATACCGAGAAATGTTTCGCAGGTGGAACTCCAGTGATGTTTCCAGTCACTGGACCGGCAGAAAAATAAGACGATTCTGCCCCGATCAGTATCGGACAAACCGGATCGATATCCGGTCGGGTAGTTTTCTACCCCAGTCAATTAGTTAACTGTTAATAAGTGATAGGACAGTACCGTATGCGGGATCTTATCACAAAGCAAAATGGAGGAATTTTAACATGGCTCGTATTGCTGGTGTTGACTTACCAAGAGAAAAACGTGTAGAGATCGGACTTACTTATATCTATGGCATTGGTAGAGTGAGTTCAAACAAGATCCTTGAGAAGGCAGGGGTGAATCCTGATATCCGTGTGAGGGATCTGACAGACGATGACGTGAGAAAGATCAGTGCGGTCATCGATGAGGAATATATGGTTGAGGGTGACCTCAGACGTGAGATCGCTCTGAATATCAAGAGATTACAGGAGATCGGCTGCTACCGTGGTATCCGTCATAGAAAGGGACTGCCTGTGCGCGGTCAGAATACAAAGACAAATGCCAGAACAAGAAAAGGTCCCAAGCGAACAGTAGCAAACAAGAAAAAATAAGACTTGAAATGTTCGCTATGCGAACAGCAGCAAACAAGAAAAAGTAAGGCCTGGTATGTTCGCTCTGTGAACTGTGGCAAACAAAATTAGTTGCAAACAATAGTGGAATGAGAAAGTAGGTTAGTTTAAGATGGCTAAAAAAGTTACAAAGAAAGTGACAAAAAAGCGCGTAAAGAAAAACGTTGAACGGGGACAGGCACATATCCAGTCGTCATTTAACAATACGATTGTTACATTGACTGACACTGAGGGAAATGCGCTCTCATGGGCAAGTGCAGGTGG
Organism: Lachnospiraceae bacterium; assembly: GCA_009774375.1. Taxonomy (GTDB): domain Bacteria; phylum Bacillota; class Clostridia; order Lachnospirales; family Lachnospiraceae; genus COE1. Next base: position 9,323 of record VSNO01000090.1, on the reverse strand, counting down.
TCTGGGATTTAGAGGTTCAAAGAAATCTACTCCATATGCTGCACAGATGGCAGCCGAGACAGCTACGAAAGCAGCTCTGGTTCACGGTTTGAAATCTGTGGATGTTATGGTCAAGGGACCTGGTTCAGGAAGAGAGGCAGCGATCCGTGCACTTCAGGCATGTGGCCTTGAAGTGACCAGCATCAAAGATGTCACACCGGTTCCGCATAACGGATGCCGTCCGCCAAAGCGCCGCAGAGTGTAGTGCATATTTTAGAAAGATTAGAGAATTGGCATGTATGCGCGGGAACAGATGTGTTTTGTGCGCACAGATTTAGGAGGATAAAAACATGGCAGTAAATAGAGTTCCTGTACTTAAAAGATGCAGATCTCTTGATTTAGATCCTGTATTTTTGGGATATGATAAGAAGTCTAAAAGAAAATCTCCGAGAGCTGGCAAGAAGATGAGTGAGTACGGCTTACAGCTCAGGGAGAAGCAGAAAGCAAAGTTCATCTACGGTGTCCTCGAGAAGCCTTTCCGCAACTATTATGACAGGGCGGACAGAATGAAGGGGATGACCGGTGAGAATCTGATGGTTCTCCTCGAGAGAAGACTTGACAACGTGATCTTTCGCATGGGATTTGCCAGAACAAGAAGAGAGGCAAGACAGGTTGTCGGCCATAAGCATGTGCTGGTAAATGGAAAATGTGTTAATATACCTTCATTCCTGATCAGTGCGGGCGATGTCATTGAGATCAAGGAGAAGGCGAAGGGTTTACAGAGATACAAGGATATTGCTGAATCAACGAATGGTAGATTGGTTCCGGAATGGATGGATGTTGACCAGGAGAATTTCAAGGGCACGATCAAAGAACTTCCTTCGAGAGAGGCCATTGATGTTCCTGTAGATGAGATGCTTATTGTCGAGTTGTATTCTAAGTAATTCGCACATAGGCAGAGATAAGAATTTGACAGTAGGAAGTGCGCGTCAGTGTACTTTCTATTGTTGCACTTATTAACACGTCCATTATAAAGGAGGGTATTTACAGTGTTGGCATTTGATTTTGACAGTCCAAATATTGAAGTGGCAGAAATCTCTGAGGACAAAAGGTATGGTAAATTTATAGTGGAGCCTTTGGAGAGAGGATACGGAATTACACTGGGTAATTCTCTTAGAAGAATTATGCTTGCTTCCCTACCTGGTGCAGCTGTAAGTCAGGTTAAGATTGATGGCGTTCTACATGAGTTCAGTTCTATTCCGGGAGTGAAGGAAGATGTGACGGAGATCATCATGAACCTCAAGAGCCTGGCGATCAAAAACAGCTGTGAGACGGATGAAGTGAAAAAGGCGATCATCGATTTCGAGGGTGAAGGTGTTGTCAGGGCGTCCGATATTCAGGTCGATCAGGATATTGAGATCATGAATCCGGAGCAGGTCATTGCTACGCTGAACGGCGGCAAGGACAGCAAACTTTACATGGAGATCATCATTACGAAGGGTAGAGGCTATATCAGCGCTGACAAAAATAAGAGCGAGGATTTGCCAATCGGTGTCATAGCGGTGGATTCTATATACACTCCTGTAGAGAGGGTAAATGTTACCGTCGAAAATACTCGAGTAGGTCAGATTACGGATTATGATAAACTGACGTTGGATGTATACACAGATGCTACCTTGGAGCCTGACGAGGCGGTCAGCCTGGCGGCAAAGGTACTGAGTGAACATTTAAAGCTTTTCATCAATCTCTCTGAGAACGCGAAGAACGCGGAAGTTATGATCGAGAAGGAGGACGATGAGAAGGAGAAGGTGCTCGAGATGAGCATTGACGAGCTGGAGTTGTCAGTTCGTTCTTACAACTGCCTGAAGAGGGCGGGGATCAATACTGTCGAGGAGTTGACGAACCGTACATCGGAAGATATGATGAAGGTCCGCAACCTGGGACGAAAGTCTTTGGACGAGGTATTGGCAAAATTAAAGGAGTTGGGCTTGCAGCTGAATCCGATCGAGGATTGATCCGGCGGCGGATGAAGGTGCGGGTTGAACCGGTACACAGATGCGGTAATGCCAAAGTGTTCGCGTCTGTGCTCATAGATGGAATATATTAATCAACATTTGATAAGTAAGTCCAAAGGGCGTTGTCATTTGTTCCACCAATGAGGGTAGTCTGCATAATGGCAGTGCAGAGCTGCGTTTTGCAGGTGATGTGTCCTCACAATGAAAGGAGCCTATTATGGCAGGTTATAGAAAACTCGGAAGAACATCAGATCAGAGGAAGGCATTGTTAAGGGGCCAGGTTACATCGCTGATCGCCAGCAAGAATGGCAGGATCATCACGACAGAGGCGAGGGCGAAGGAAGTACAGAAGATCGTGGAGGGTCTCATCGCGCTGGCTGTGAAGGAGAAAGATAACTACGAGATGGTCAAGGTTGCAGCCAAGGTTGCCAGAAAAGATAAAGACGGCAAGAGAGTGAAAGAGGAGAAAGACGGTAAGAGGGTTACTGTCTATGATGAGGTGGAGAAGGAGATCAAGAAAGACCTGCCTTCAAGACTGCATGCGAGACATCAGATGCTCAAAGTATTGTATACGGTCAAGGAAGTTCCGACCAAAAATGCCGGCAGGAAGAAAAATACGAAAGAGATTGATCTTGTGGCAAAATTATTTGACGAGATCGCACCAAAGTATGTTGGACGTAATGGTGGATATACCAGGATCATCAAGATTGGTCAGCGTAAGGGCGATGGTGCTATGCAGGTAGTACTGGAACTGGTATAACAGAAGATTGTTTTTTTGGCGCTCCCATATTCTGGGAGCGTTTTTAGAAGCTGCTGAGATCATCTGACAGCAGGGTATCATTGGTAATTATTCAGAAATACGGGAATGTATCTGTGATACATTGCCTGTACTTCTGAATGACTATCTGGAAAGGATCAGTATGTACACGGAGAGTGTAAATGGTCGGAAGCGTTAGGTCTGAATCATTTTGCCACAGGTTTTCGGAGGAATATGCAGTATGACAAGAAAAGAGGCATGTTATTTTCTGGGGATCCGCGAGGATGCCGATGAGGAACAGATCAAGAAGGCGTATCGGTATAAGGCAAAGCTGTATCACCCTGATGCGAATCCCAATACAGATACCAAGGAATACTATATCAAGGTGCAGAAGGCATATGAATATCTGATGAGTAATCCGGGAGACATAGCCCCATCAGGTATGACCGTCAATGCCGCGGCGGCTTCAGTGTACAACAGTCCTTTTGGCAATGCAGGGGGATATATGTATGGCAGTCCGTTCGCAGCAAATTTTGCTGGCGCCAACACGGCAAATGGTGCTGGCGCGCGGTGTGCCAGCGCCAGGCCGGCGAAGGTCTATGCCAGCACAGCCACAGCAAAAGCCAGCTACAAAAAGCAGAAGGAGAAAGAGAGAGAGCGGGAAAAAATACAGAAGTGGGACGAGGAGTACAAGAGCAGTAAGAGGCGTCAGCAGCAGACTCATCTGTACGGAAAAGAGTATACGGATAAGATGACAGGAACCTCCAGGAGCAAGGAAGATGAGATCCTTGAAAAGATACGGGCGATCTGGCTTGCGGAGACGATCAGGAGGCAGATCGAGCTGGACAAAGAGCATAAGGAAGTCCTGCAGCGGCGGAAACTGTATCAGGCATTCATGCAGCAGCAGGTGCAGGACGAAAGTGCGGGGAATGGTTCCAGGCGGACAAAGGAAACAGACTGAGAAATTTAAAGGGCTGTGTGTTTGCAGTTTCACGGAGGTCGAAGATGGGAATAATCAAAGTCAGGGATTTGATCTATGAGTATATACGGCGTGATGAGGAAGGCAATGTGGAGGGGATAACGACCGCTGTGGACGACGTCAGCCTGGATATCAGGCAGGGTGATTTTGTGGCGATACTGGGACATAACGGCTCTGGAAAGTCGACGCTGGCAAAGCATCTGAATGCGATCCTCTACCCCACAGAGGGAACAGTGTGGGTGGACGGAAAGGATACCAGAGATGATACGGCTGTCTGGGATATCCGCCAGACGGCGGGAATGGTCTTTCAGAACCCGGATAATCAGATCATCGGCCAGATCGTCGAGGAGGATGTGGGGTTTGGCCCTGAAAATATGGGGGTGCCGACCAGGGAGATCTGGGAGCGCGTCGAGGAAAGCCTGAAAGCGGTAGGCATGTATGAGTTTCGGAAATTCTCACCAAACAAACTTTCGGGAGGACAGAAACAGCGGGTTTCTATAGCGGGGGTGATCGCCATGCATCCCAAATGCATCGTCCTTGATGAGCCGACTGCAATGCTGGATCCCAGAGGCCGCAAAGAAGTGATCCGCGCAGTCAGGGCGCTGAATGATGTGGAGCGCATCACCGTGATATTGATCACGCACTATATGGAAGAGGTGATCTACGCGGATAAAGTCTATGTGATGGACAAAGGAAGGATCACGCTCCAGGGAACGCCGCGGGAGGTATTCTCCGAGGTGGAGCGGTTAAAGGAGCTCAGGCTCGATGTACCGCAGGTGACGCTGCTGGCACATGGGCTGCGCAGGGAAGGATTTCCCATGCCAAAAGGAGTGCTCACGAATCAGGAATTTGTGGAGGCGATCGACCGGTGTGTCAGTGCGCTGGGATCATAGGATCCTACAGTATGGCGGCAGGCAAAATCGCAGCGGACAGAAGGAGATGGTGACGACATGCCTATCATATTGGATAAAGTAAGCCATGTATATGGAGCGGATACCGCCATGGCGGTGCGGGCGCTGGACAGCGTAAGCCTGGTGATACCTGACGGACAGTTTATCGGGTTGATCGGACACACAGGTTCCGGTAAGTCTACGCTGGTCCAGCACCTCAACGGACTGATGAAGGCTACATCGGGAAATATTTATTTTAATGGAGAGGATATCGACGCGGAGGATTTTGACAAGAAGAGGCTGCGAAGCAAGGTAGGGCTTGTCTTCCAGTATCCGGAGCACCAGCTCTTTGAGACGGATGTTTTTTCGGATGTGTGTTTTGGTCCCCGGAATCTGGGGTTATCAAAGAAGGAGATCGAACTGCGCGCCTATGAGGCGCTGAAGCTGGTCGGACTCGAGGACGACTATTTTTACCAGTCGCCGTTTGACCTGTCGGGAGGGCAGAAAAGGCGCGTCGCGATCGCCGGAGTTCTTGCCATGAAGCCGGAGGTGCTGATCCTGGATGAACCGACGGCCGGGCTTGATCCCAAAGGGCGGGATGAGATCCTGGACCAGATTTCCAGACTTAAGAGGGAAACTGGTATCACGGTCCTCCTGGTGTCGCACAGTATGGATGATGTGGCGAAATACGTTGACAGGATCATCGTCATGAACAAGGGAAGCGTGATGTATGATGATGATCCGAGAGAAGTGTTCAGACATTACCGGGAGCTTGAGGAGATCGGACTTGCGGCGCCGCAGGTGACGTACATCATGAAGGATCTGCGGGAGCATGGCTGTGATGTCAGCGATGAGATCACTTCGATCGGGGAGGCAAAGGAAGAGATCAAAAGATATTTTACAAAGCTTGTGGCAGCGCGAAAGGGAAGATAGGTGGCGGATTATGCTCAGGGATATCACATTAGGACAATATTATCAGGCGGACTCCGTAATACATAGGCTTGACCCGAGAGTGAAGCTTGGGACTACGGTGCTTTTCATCATTTCCCTGTTTGTCTTTAACGGTTTTTGGGGATATCTGGTCGCGGCGCTGTTCCTTGTGCTTGTGATCAGGCTGTCAACAGTCCCTTTTAAGTTCATGGTAAAGGGAATGAAGTCAATTGTCTTTCTGCTGTCCATAACGATCGTGTTCAATCTGTTTCTGACGCCGGGCGAGCCGATCGTGCAGCTGTGGAAGTTCACAGTCACGCGGGAGGGGCTCAGGCTTGCGATATTACTGTCGATCCGGCTGGGCTTTCTGATCATCGGCTCATCGGTGATGACGCTCACGACGACCCCGAATCAGCTGACAGATGGTCTGGAGAGGATGCTGCGGCCCTTAAATAAGATCAAGGTGCCAGTGCATGAGATCGCCATGATGATGTCGATCGCACTCCGGTTCATACCGATCCTGATGGAAGAGACGGATAAGATCATGAAGGCACAGCTTGCAAGGTGTGCGGACTTTGACAGCGGCAATCTGATCAAAAAGGCGAAGAGCCTGGTGCCCCTGCTGGTGCCGCTGTTCATCTCGGCATTCCGGCGTGCCAACGACCTTGCCATGGCGATGGAGGCGCGCTGTTACAGGGGGGGAGACCACCGCACCAGGATGAAGCCCCTCCATTATGAAAAAAGGGACTATATCGCATATGTGATCGTGGTCTGTTATCTTGTGGGCGGCATAGCGGCGGGAAAACTGATGCCGGCGCTGCTGGGCGGCGTGATCCTGTAAAAGAGCGTCGGGCATAAGGAGATTGGGAGACGTGGTATCATGAAAAGGGTAATGCTGACCGTCGCCTACGACGGCACAAATTATCATGGATGGCAGCTTCAGCCGAATGTGACGACGATCGAGTCTGTGCTCAACGGTGCGCTGAGCGCGCTCTTAAAGCAAGAGATTAAGGTGATTGGGGCGTCAAGAACGGACACCGGCGTGCATGCGCTTGGAAATATAGCGGTGTTTGACACACAGGCGAGAATGCCCGCTGAAAAGTTTGCATATGCATTAAACCAGAGACTCCCGGAGGATATCAGGATCCAGGACTCGAGGGAGGTGCCGCCCTGCTTTCACCCCAGACGGCAGGAAAGCAGGAAAACATATGAATACAAGATACTCAACAGCGCCTTTCCGATGCCTGTGTGCAGGCTTTATGCGCATTTTACGTATGTGCCGCTCGATGTCGTGTCTATGCAGAAAGCGGCAGCATATCTGGTGGGAGAGCATGATTTTAAGAGCTTCTGCAGTGTGAATACGACAGCGGAGACGACGGTGCGCACGATCTATGAAGCCACTGTTGAAAAGTGTGGTGATATGATCACGATCAGGGTGACAGGTTCGGGTTTTCTGTACAATATGGTCCGAATCATAGCGGGTACGCTGATCGAGGTAGGGAGAGGGAATCGGCCGCCTGAACGGATGCAGGATATTTTAAGGGCATGTGACCGCGCGCAGGCTGGTCCGACAGCGCCGGCATGCGGACTCACGCTGGTAAAGTATGTATTTTTGGAGAACGGTCTGCAATGAGAGGCTGGGGGACAGAAGGTGCGGTGCAGGACTGTATGTAGAGTTATGATGGAGGTAATAGTGAAAACAGAAGATTTTGACGAAAAACAGGAGGCGGAGCTGGACGCGTTTGAGCAGCGGCAGATGCGCAGCTTTGAGAGGGGAAAGCGGCTGGTCTGGCTGATCGCGGGAGTCAATATTTTGTTTGACCTTATCAATATTTTTGTTTCAAATGATTTTCAGATCGTCCAGTTTGCAGTTCATGTCGCCTTGTCTGCGGCACTGGTTTACGGGGTAACATGGGTGCGGTATCTGTATGCTGTGGCCGGTATATTGACGGTCATCGTCACAATACTGGCGTTGCCGGGGCTGGTCAGCCTTATGCAGGTCTCGGCGGTTTCGGGCATCTATATTGCTGTGCTGATACTGACAGTGTGCTATTCAGCTACATCAGCGGTCATTTTGCTGTTCAGCAAGAGTGTGAAGGAGTATATGTATCGGAAGAAAAGTGAGAGACTATAAAAGCGGATAAATTTGACAATTAGGTATTGACACACCAGGAACCGTATAATATAATAATTCAATGTGGCGACATGCGATTGTACAATATCAAAGCCCCGATATTTGCAGAGGTGTCAGCCCGTGTATCTAGGTGACCTGTGAGTCTGCAGCGGTGCGGTCCGGACATTCCGCGTCGGAGGATCCAGTCAGGAATAACCGTCAAAGGAGAGCCGACAGGCTGAGTATATGGAGGTAACATAATGAAAACATTTATGGCTAGCCCAGCTACAATTGATAGAAAATGGTATGTAGTAGATGCTACTGGAATGACATTAGGACGCTTGGCATCAGAGGTTGCGAGCGTATTGAGAGGAAAGAACAAGCCTATTTTTACTCCTCACATTGATACAGGCGATTATGTGATCATCGTCAATGCTGAGAAGGTTGCAGTGACAGGAAAGAAGCTCGATCAGAAGGTTTATTATCACCACTCAGATTACGTTGGTGGTATGAAGTCAGCGACACTGCGGGAGAAGATGAACAAGAGGCCGGAAGATGTGATCGAGCACGCAGTGAAGGGAATGCTTCCAAAGGGACCTTTAGGACGTGAGATGTACAAGAAGCTCTTCGTATATGCAGGACCTGAGCACAAGCATGCAGCTCAGAAGCCAGAGGCATTGACATTTTAATCAGTGTGATAAATAAAGGAGGAAATGAAAATGGCAAAAGCAGCAAATGCTTCAAGATATTATGGAACAGGTAGAAGAAAGAAGTCGATCGCCAGAGTATATCTGACACCGGGTACAGGCAGCATCACGATCAACAGGAGAGGGATCGACGAGTATTTTGGACTGGAGACATTGAAAGTGATCGTTCGTCAGCCTATGGTAGCTACGGATACTGTTGACAAGTTTGATGTGCTCGTAAACGTAAAAGGCGGCGGCTATACAGGACAGGCTGGTGCGATCAGGCATGGCATATCCAGGGCATTGGTGCAGGCTGATTCTGATTACAGACCTGTGCTCAAGAAAGAAGGCTTCCTGACACGCGATCCTCGTATGAAGGAGAGAAAGAAGTACGGCCTCAAAGCGGCTCGTCGCGCTCCGCAGTTCAGCAAGCGATAATCGGCTGTTCAAACCGTATCAAAATTGCTCAAAAACCCCGGAAAATCAAGGTTTTCCGGGGTTTTCTTATACCCAAACAAGCTGATATAGTTTGACCTGATTTGACACAACGAGAGCCATTTTCACCCAATTTTTAGTGGTTAAAAATAGGACAACCGGCAAAAATGGAGGTAAAAAACGGGCTTAGTGGTTAAAAAATAGGACAACCACAGCCCTGATTTCGGGGTATTTCAGAGGCGATTTTTACTCCCTCTCACCCCTCAATTTATACGAGAACAGTTTGGCGTAGTTTGACCGAATTTGAATAATTGAATATGATTTTAATGCAGGCACTCAGTATTTTTTGCTGGGTGCTTTTTGCGTTTCCGGGGAACTGTATTCCGGGATCAGAAAAAGCCGTCACTTTTCAATTTATGAAGTGGCGGCTTTTTCTATTTCCAGAAGCAACCACAACGAATTAGAAACGAGGTGATTATCTTGAACACGCAAATCATCGCCATCGCCAACCAAAAGGGAGGTGTGGGCAAGACCACAAC
>VSNO01000009.1 GCA_009774375.1 Lachnospiraceae bacterium | reverse complement strand
CATCCACCGCTCCATCCGCTCTTCCAGAAGCTGCTCTGTGCGCTCCTTGTCCCCCGCGAGCACGTTCAGTTTCACAAAGTCACTGGCATTTTCCGCCATCTCTCTGTCCAGCTGCTCTAACTTTTCCTCCAGTCCCGCGATCTCATCCTCGATCGACTCGTACTCTTTTTGCTCCTTATAGGAAAATTTCAGTCTGTCCTGACGGTTTTTCACGCTCTTTAAACGGACTCCGGCCTTTTCTTCTGCTTTCGCCGGATTTCTGCCTGCGGGAACATCCGCGCTGTCTTCCGCTTCCTGCTGCCGCCTTGCCTGATAATCCGTGAACCCGCCCTCATACTGCCTGACCGCGCCATCCTCAAATGCAAAGATCCGCCTCACTACCCTGTCGAGAAAATACCTGTCATGGGAGACGACAGCCACAATGCCGTCAAAATGATCCAGATAATCCTCCAGAATGGTAAGCGTCTGTATATCCAGATCGTTGGTAGGCTCATCGAGGATCAGGACGTTGGGCGCCTCCATCAGCACGCGCAGCAGGTTCAGCCTGCGCCTTTCCCCGCCCGACAGCTTGCCGAGCAGTCCGTACTGCTTCTCCGGCGGGAACAGAAATCTTTCCAGCATGGCGGAAGCAGAGACAGAACCGTCCACGGTCTGCACATACTCCGCCGTGTTCCGGATATAATCGATGACACGCATGTCCGGTTTCATGTACGCCGGATCCTCCGGCCTGTCACTGCGGATCTCCTGCGCGTAATACCCGATCCGGATCGTCTGTCCGGTGATGACCTCGCCCGCATCCGGCTGCTCCATGCCGCAGAGGATTCTCATGAGCGTCGACTTTCCGCAGCCGTTTTCCCCGATAAAACCGACTCTGTCGTTTTTGAGGAAAATGTAACTGAAATCACGGATCAATGTCTTGCCATCATAGCCTTTTGTGATATTTCTAAGCTCCACGGTCGTCCTGCCCATACGGGTGGATACCGAGCTCAGCTCCAGCTGCGCATCCTGCTGCGGTCCCCGCTGTGCCGCAAGGCTCTCATAGCGCTGTATGTGCGCCTTCTGCTTGGTGCTCCTGGCACGCGCCCCTCTCTTCATCCACTCGATCTCCACGCGCAGGATACTCTGCCGCTTCCGCTCGGTGGCAAACTCCATGTCCTCGCGCTGCGCTTTCAGCTCCAGGAATCCTGTGTAGTTTGTCTGATAGCTGTAGATCTTCCCCTTGTCGATCTCCACGATCCGGTTGGAGACACTGTCGAGAAAATACCGGTCGTGCGTCACCATGACCAGCGCTCCCCGAAAGTTCTTCAGATACGCCTCCAGCCAGTCCGCCATAGCGGAATCCAGATGGTTTGTCGGCTCATCGAGCACCAGCACGTCCGCTTTTGAGAGCAGTGTATTGGCGAGCGCGATCCGCTTGCGCTGACCGCCTGACATCGTGCCGGCTTTCTGTCCATGATCGCTGATGCCCAGCCGCTGCAGCATCGTCCTGGCATCGCTCTCGAGCGACCATTCGTTGTCGTGCCTGCAGTTCCCCTCCATCACCGCCTCGAGCACGGTCGCATCCTTATGAAAATCCGGCGTCTGCGCCAGATACCGGATCACGATGTTGTTCGCCCTGGTGACCGTGCCTTTGTCCGGCGTCTCCATGCCTGTGAGGATCTTCAGCAGGGTTGTCTTCCCGGTGCCGTTGATACCGATGATCCCCACCTTTTCCATCTCGTCGACCGTGAAGGAAGCCTCCTCAAAAAGCGGTGTGTCCGTATAGTACTTTGTGATATTTTCTATATTGATAAGATTCATTTATAATACTCCGTCATTCCTGTCAAAATTTTCTGAGTTCGATCGAGTCATCATCCGGTGTGTTCACCACCGACTTCACCACCACATCATAGCCAAAATCGCTGTTCACCTGCACATGTACGGTATCGCCGCACTTATGGCCTGCAAGCGCCTTTCCGATCGGGGATTCGATGCTGATGAGTCCCTGCAGCGGATTGTTGCGCACAGTCGTCACCATACGGTATGTCTCGATTGTACCGTCCTCCACAAACTCGACCTCCACGGTCTTGTTGAGCCCGATCTCATCCTCCCCGGCATCGTCCTCAATGATCTGCGCTGTGCGGATCATCCGCTCAAGATAGCGGATACGGCTTTCATTCTGGTTCTTGTATTTCTTTGCCGCATAGTATTCGAAGTTCTCACTTAGGTCGCCCTGCGCGCGCGCCTCCTTCACCGCCTCCAATGCCTCTTTCCGTATCACGAGCTTCCTGTGCTCGATCTCCTCCTCCATTTTTCTGATATCATTTCTTGTCAGTTTGTCATTCATTTTCACCACTCCTCACAGTCTCTCTATATTAAGGCACATTCCTGTGCATAGCAAATCGAGCAGGTATCCCTGCCCGACTTTCATGTTTCCCTTTTCCAGTTTCTTTCGCTGCACGCAGCATCACTGTATCCTGTTGACCAGCTTACTCTTGTGGATCGCATAGAGCGGAAGCGCGACGAATACCATGCTGCCGAGGATATTTCCGATCGTGACCGGTATCAGATTTGACACAAACCCGCCAATGGTCAGATCCGCGCTGATCTGTTCAGCCGTGATCCCGTACAGCTCCTGTGCCTTTGCCACATAGGTGCTGTTCATGCTGGCGATGATACCTGCCGGTATGTAGAACATATTCGCGACACAGTGCTCCCATCCGCCGATGACGAATGCGCAGATCGGGAAAAAGATCGCCCACACCTTGCCCGCGATATCCTTTGCAGCCGTCGCCATCAGCACCGCCATGCACACAAGGATATTGCAGAGGATCCCCGAACAGACTGCCTTGAACGGCGTGATGGTCGCCTTGCCGTAAGCCACCTTGATCGTAAAGGCGCCAAGAGCCCCGCCTGTATAGTCCAGCAGTCCGCTGAAATACACCAGCGCCGCGATCAGCACCGCGCCAGCCATGTTGCTGAAGAATACGATGACGAGCGTCCTGATCATCGCGAGCGCATTGAACCGTCTGCCGGCCACCCCTGCGATCATCAGGCAGTCCCCTGTAAAAAGCTCGCCGCCGACAAATACGATCATCATAAGCCCGACTGGGAAAATACAGCCCGCAAGCGTCTTGGAAAGTCCCTGGTTGGCGATGTTATGTACTGCCGCGTTGCTCGACGCCCCGCCAAATGCGATAAATGCCCCCGCCATGATTCCCAGCAGTATGCACTTCAGCAAAGGCAGCTTTGCCTTTCCCTCCCCCGCCTTCATATTCGCTTCCAGCACCTGTGCCGGAGAATTAAATGCATTGTCCATCTCTTTGTACTCCTTTTACTTTTTTCTGACTGCCATCCCCTGCAGAACCCCTTCTGTCATTAATAAAAGTATACATCATAAAACGCTTTGTTGTCCATATTTTTGTGACAACACATTCATTTTTTTAAATTATTTTGTCAAAGCGGTTGAAAACGTTTTCTGTATCGTGTAGACTTAATTTAGAAACCAATTACCTGAAAGCGAGTTATGAGTTATGGTCACAATAAAAGATATTGCAAAACGCCTGGGCATTGCCCCCAGCACCGTCTCCAAAGGTCTGAACGACGCCAACGATATCAGCCCGGAATTGAAAAAGCTGGTGCTGGACACCGCGATCGAGATGGGCTATGTCACCAAGCGTATGAAAAAAGAAACCAGAAAACGGTTATGCGTCTTTATCGAGAATATGCAGTACGAAAATCCAGGAGATTTTGGGTTTGACATCATACTTGGTTTCAAACAGGCGGCTGTGCGCGACAACTGGGAGATCACAGTCACTCCCATCACGCCGCTACTGCAGCTGCGCGCCCCCTACGACAGATATATGGTCCAAAACGGGTTCCACGGCGGTTTTCTGGTCGGTTTTGCCCTGAAAGACCCCTGGATGGCACAGCTTGAGACCACCACGATCCCGACAGTCCTTTTCGACAATTATATCACAAAGAATCCGAATATCGCCTATGTCGGCACTGACAGCTTTGAGGGCATCGATCTCGCGATCGACCACCTGACAGAACTTGGTCATACAAAGATCGCGCTCCTGAACGGTTCCCCGGATTCCATGGTCACCGCCAACAGATCCGATGCGTATATCAGCAGTATGCAGAATCACAAACTGAAAATAGACAAAAACCTGATCGCATACGGATACTACGTCGAAGAAAGTGCGAAGTACCATCTGCCATCACTGCTCGAGAATGGCGCTACTGCCATTTTATGCGGCAATGATCTCCTGGCTGTCGGCGTGATCAGGGAATGTAAACGGCATCATATCCAGATCCCCCAGGAACTGAGCGTTGTGGGGTTCGACAACCTCCCGGTCTCAGCAGAGATCTCACCCGCCCTGACTACGATCAACCAGGACCGGATAGATCTCGGCAGAAATTCCTACGCCGCACTCTACTGGCTGATCGCCAAAGTCCCGATCTCCAGATCGATGCTGCGCCCGCGCCTGATCGTGCGCGACTCAACTGCCCAGGTTCCCCCTGAGACAGCAAAGATCAAGTAAGAAGACATCTGTTCTCCCTGCTTGATCTCCTGTTGCCTAAAACCCGAACCTGTTATAAATGTCAAAGCAGTCAAAAGTCGCAAAATAATCCTTCGGCATCTCCGCGCGCCTGATCAGCTGTACGCTTCCATCTTCTTTCAGCAGGAGCTCGGCAGACTTTAATTTACCGTTATAGTTATATCCCATGGAAAAACCATGCGCGCCAGTATCATGGATGACAAGGTAATCGCCCATATCGATCCCGGGCAGCATTCGGTCCACTGCGAACTTGTCATTGTTCTCGCACAGGGAACCTGTTATGTCATACTGATGGTCACAGGGCGCGTCCTCCTTTCCGAGCACAGTGATGTGATGGTATGCGCCATACATAGCCGGTCTCATGAGATTTACTGCGCACGCATCCACGCCGATATACTCTTTGTGCGTGTGCTTCTCATGGATCGCCCTGACGACAAGATGGCCATAGGGTCCCATCATGAAGCGCCCAAGCTCCGTGTAGATCGCCACATCACCCATTCCGGCAGGTACCAGCACTTCCTCGTACACCTTCCGCACACCCTCGCCGATCACCCTGATATCGTTGGCCTCCTGTTCCGGTCTGTACGGGATCCCGATACCGCCCGATAAATTGATGAACCGGATGTCCGCCCCTGTCTCGTTCTTCAGCTTTACAGCCACCTCGAACAGCGTCTTTGCAAGTGTTGGATAATACTCGTTCGTGACGGTATTGCTCGCCAGAAATGCATGGATGCCAAAATGTTTCACGCCCTTTTCTTTTAGGATCCGGAATCCCTCAAAGAGCTGCTCTGTCGTAAATCCGTATTTTGCATCTCCAGGGTTATCCATGATATCTGTCGTGATCTTGAAGAGCCCGCCCGGATTGTAGCGGCATGAGATGGTCTCCGGCAGCCTTCCGATCGTTTTTTCCAGGAAATCAATGTGTGTGAAGTCATCCAGATTGATCGTGGCGCCCATTTTTGCCGCGTACTCAAATTCCTCCGCCGGTGTGTCATTGGAGGAGAACATGATGTCCCTGCCCTCCACCCCCATCGCACTGCACAGCATCAGCTCTGTGAGTGACGAGCAGTCGCAGCCGCAGCCGTACTCGCGGAGTATATCGATCAGAAAGGGATTCGGTGTCGCTTTTACCGCAAAGTACTCCTTAAACCCTTTATTCCATGAGAATGCCTCCCTCAATGCCTGTGCGTTCTCCCTGATCCCCTTTTCGTCATAGATATGAAACGGCGTGGGATACGTCTTTGTGATCTCCTCAATCTGTTCTCTGGTAACAAATGCTTTCTTGCTCATTTTTGAATATCTCCTTTGGTTAATTGTATCAGCTTTATCTCATTTCTAAGTGACTCCTTAAAAACATCCACAAAATTCTTCTGTCCGCAGTACAGGCAGCTGTCCGTCACATTCCCAGTCATCTCACCTGTGAGGACGTAGCTCGAATCAACGATCAGCCTCAGCTGTCCGTCCCTTTTGTCCGTCTGATAAATAATACTTCCCTTTATCTCCGCAGGCGGCAGGTCGCCTGTCAGTATCACTACCTTCTTCCCGTCCGCCGCAAGCTGTTCGAGATGCTGCCGGAACTGCTCCAGATACTCTGACGGCATGGACAGATATACCCGGTACTCGACATGTTCGAGCATATGGTAGATCTTGTCCATGATATGGCGGTGGCTTGCGATCGTGATATAGCCTTCCGAACTGTCCCCGATCTGCGGGATCTGTGCCGCAAGCTCCTGTTTTAACGCTGCCAGCCGCCGGATCCTGTTCCCACAGAATTCTTCTGCCGCCACTGCGGTGTACTTGTTCGTCTCGCCCTCCAGCAGATACGCCGCCCCCTTCTCCACAAGACTGGCAAGCGCACTGTACACATTGGAGCGCGATATCCCCGTGATCTTGGATACCTCATAGCCCGACAGATCCTTGTTCTGCAATAGGCACAGATATATAGTTGCCTCCTGTCTGGTCAGGCCAAACTGTACCAGTTTTTCCGCCAGTATTCCCAATATGGTATTATCCATGTGTCACATCACCCATTTCTCACTCACCTGACGCAAAGTAGTGGTATTCAACAGGAACACTATACTATGTGTCATGGTAAATGTCAAGAAGCACAGCAAAAAACTGTGCTTCTAAAACATCATATCCTTATGGCTCGGCAGCCGGCAGCCCCTCCGCGCGCCAGCCTTCGCCCTCAACGTACCGGAATCTGACATACACCTTCTCGCCTTCCGCTCCGTAATCATCACTGCGTGTAAAGCAGAATAGATACTCCTTCCCATCTTCAGAATGGCTTACTTCCTCGTAGGCGGACAGGAAATCTGTCTGTCTGGCAAATTCCCGCTGCATCTCATCAGTATACACCAGCCCTCTCGTGAATGCACAGACGCCGGCGTAATCGTGCAACGCATATATCCCTGTGTAATCCATCACACACTGATTGATATCTTCTCCTGCCATCCGTACCATAGACTCGTAAAAACCGTCATCCTGTTTCAGCAGCCTCGGCAGGGTTGCCTGTTCTTTCTGAAAAAGCCGGTACTCCTCTTCACCCGCCTTGTAATACATCGTGACGAGGTCGATCTGTTCCCAGAACAGCGCCCCGTAAGAATGCCCGCCCAACGGCAGCACATTTGCGGCGACCTTCCATGTATGAAACGCTTTCTCATCTTTCAGATCATATTTGGACACAAACTCATCAAACAATATGTACTCGTCCAGGAGTGATTCGTCATACGCGAACAGTTCATCACTTTCGATATCATACACATAACCGCTGCCCTCTGCGTCGAGATATGGCGTGATGGCTGCCCTGAGCCGGCCGTCACTGTCCTGATATACCTCAACGCCGCAGTCCCCTTCCATTTGCTTCTTCGTGATGCCGATGGCCCGGCACCCCAGCCCTCTCAGGTCTAAGCTGCGCACGATCTTCCGTTCCTGCAGGTCATACGCAAAGAGACCGCTCGCAATGTGAAATACGATTCTTTCCGAATCTGCGTAATCCAGTGAAGCATACCCTATGTCAAACATCGTGTTCTCTGCCCACTGCGCCTCACGGTGCCCGATCGCCTGCGGAACCTGCCCGCCCTGATGCTGCGGATCCGTATCATGATCCACCGTGACGTCAGACATAGTGACAGCAGTATCCGCACCACCGTTTTCTGACACAGCTGTCGCATTTTCCATATCAAGCTGCACTGTCGGCGCCTCATCCTCACTGGCATCCGTGGCGCATGCCGCCATCGTGAGCACGATCGCCGCCGCGCCCACGGCCAGCTTCCACCTGGATGTCTTTTTGTAATGGATTATATTGTTGATCCTTTTCATGATATTCTCCTCTCCGAATGCCAGGGGACTGGCGGAAAGCTGCCTTCTGTTCACTGCGAACGCGAGCAGAAGACGGCTGTATTCTTTCCGCAGTTCCACTGTAAAGCCCGAGATCACCTTCTCGTCACAGCTCATTTCCATATCGATGCACATCAGACGGTATGCGACCCACACCAATGGCTGAAACCAGTATATGACCGCCAGCAGATACGCGAAGCTTTTGACCAGATAGTCCTTTCTCCTGATATGATACCGCTCATGCGCGAGAATACACTGCTGCTGGACCGCATTTAACCGAAACGGCAGATAGATCTTCGGTGCGGTCACGCCAAGCACGAAGGGAGAACGGATCATATCGCATTCATACACATTGCCGCAGAGCCGTACACTGTACCGGATCTTCCGCCCGATCCGAAGGCGCGCAGCCACTGTATAGAACGCCAGTATCAGTATCCCGGCGATCCAGACGACCGCCAGTATACGGATCAGACCGCTGTCCCGCACGATCGCCGGAGCCCTGTTAACGCCGGGACTGTTTTCCATTGTCCCCGGATCATCCGGAAACTCCCCGGAAGACGGTGACAACGCATCATTCCCGTCTGCAGATACAGCACTTGCTACGCCCATGACTTTGATCCAGTCTGCCACAGTCCTCTCTGCATTTCCCGCTCCATCCTGCGCGGATCCTGCTCCTGTCTGTCCGATCAGACTGTCCAGGCTGTCTGCGTCTGCCATGATCCCTGTGCCGTCAGCGCTGTTTCTGATCTCACTGCGGATCCTTCCGTCTGTGAACGCATTAAATATGCTGATATCCGAACCGGCAGTGAACGGGACAGCCAGCCGGAATGCCACCACAAGCCAGAGCGCATACGCAAAGCTCTTTGGAAGCCTTCTGATGAG
Organism: Lachnospiraceae bacterium; assembly: GCA_009774375.1. Taxonomy (GTDB): domain Bacteria; phylum Bacillota; class Clostridia; order Lachnospirales; family Lachnospiraceae; genus COE1. Next base: position 39,254 of record VSNO01000009.1, on the reverse strand, counting down.
CATCCGCACAGACAGTACCACGGCGATCACGATCCCCGCCGTCAGGCTCCTCTCCACGATCTTCAAAAACAGCATATTTATCATCTGCATCATTTCCATCCTCCTGATCACGGTCTCTCAAATGCCATGCAGCATTTCCAGATCCCAGACAAACCGGCTACTCTACATGCTCATCGATCATCCTCTTGATCCTCTCAGCCTCTTTCTCCGATATCGTCTTTCCGCCGAGAAAGGCTGTCAGAAATTCAGGAAGGGAACCGTCAAACGTCCGCTCCACGAAATAAGCGCTCTCGTCAGCCTGCACCTGCTCCCTGGGAACCAGGACCCTGACTGTAGCCTGCACATTCTCAATATACCCTTTGTCGCACATCTTTTTGATCTGGGTATAGGTCGTCGACTTCTTCCAGCCGAGCCGCTCACTGCACAGGCGCACCAGCTCCCCGGAGTTGACCGGCGCTGCCTCCCACACGATCTGCATAAAGCGGTAGTCACTGTCACAAAGTTTCAAAAATTCCATTACGCCACCTCATTTCGCCCCAGTATCAGATCGGATCTATATTAATAGACCTCATAAGTATAAGTCTATACCTATAGACCTGATCTGTCAATAGTTTTTTTACCATCTTTCAGCGCACGCTGATGAGTGCCCGTGTGCATAAAAAATGCCTGAGCTCTGCCACATCCCCATAGTACACGCACCCATCCATGCCCAGGTTTCCAGCTGCCTCTATATTCGCCGGCATATCATCTATGAAAAAGCATTCTTCGGGTCTGAGTGAAAATGTCCTGAAGAAATCCTGATAAGCCGCCAGTTCCGGTTTGAGCAGCCCATGCTCGCAGGATATCCAGATCCCTTTCATATACTGGATCGACCGGACCGATCTGCTAAAGATCCGGAATCGATGCGATGTATTTGACATCAGGTACAGGTCGTATCCGTTTTGGGACAATTCCTCCACCAGCCTCTCCATCGGCGGGTTGGGCGGCTGTACCATCCGGTATTCCCGCACAAAACGCTCCACAGTATCATGCAGATGCGCCGGTACCCTTCTGCAGACAGACCTGACCGCTTCCTCGTCTGTCATCGTTCCCCTGTCCATCCGAAGCCACTCCACCGACGCGCAGAGATGATTCTTGATCCATCTGAAATCTTCCTCGTTATCCACATATCCGTAAATGTACTCCCTTGCGTTGTACACTGTGAGCACATTGCCCATATCAAAAACAATATTCTTTATCATGATCTTCTCCTTCCCCAGTCACTGATGCCTGTACTCTCCCGGCGTGCATCCCATATATTTATGGAAATGACTGCCAAAATGGCTCGGACTGCAAAAACCTGTCATCTCAGCGATATCCGAGATCCTCAAATCCCTGTTTTTCAACAGCACTGTCGATTGCCGTATCCTGTACTGCATCAGAAATTCCATGGGCGTCATATTGATCGTCCGCTGAAAGCTGCGGCACAGTTCACTTCTGCTGATATATGCCGCCTCCGCGATGTCGTCCAGTCTCAACTGTTCCTGATAATTTTCCTGCATATACTGGATCGCCGCCTTCACCCGCTGTTTGTCACGCACAGACTCTGCCCGCACCACAGGCTTCCCCTCCGGTATCTGTTCAAATATCCGAAGCCACAGCCCTGATAGAAGAAATGCGATCCTCAGCTGAAATGCAGGCTGCTTTTCCTCATACAGGCTGACGATCCTCCGGAGTGACGCCGCCATTTCATCATGGTGCGGACTTTCGGCATCCCACATGATATATGGCAGATTACCGGCGAGTACCGGTGCGATGCATTCCTGGCAGATGTCGCTGTTCCTGCCTCCGCCGATCAGCTCCGGGCGCCATATAAAAGAATAGAGCTTCCCCCGCGCCAGCCTGCAGGGCCTGATCTGATGCATGAGGCCGGAATTGATAAACGCGATGTCTCCCTCGCACAGATGGATCTCGTTCGTCTCCACCTGGCAGGTAAATTCGCCCTCCAAGATCATTGTCAGCTGCACTTCCTCATGCCAGTGCCAGCAGATATATCCATTTTCAAAATCTGCGAAATCATCCAGATAGACCCCGATCGGAAACCCTTCCGTACCATGCACCTTTGTCTCACGCAGACTTCCGTCAACGATCGTCTGCGTTGCCCTCAGCCGTTCCATATTTTTTCTCCCCTTTCCTGTATTCCCTCTTTTTTCAGGTCCGGCAAATCTGTCTCATGAATAATGTGACACACCTACTTCGCTACGATCATGATATTTTTAACGCCGATTATGTTTGTCATTCAGCTATATTTCCATTATAATGAAAACAGTTCCAATATTACGTCATTACTATAATGATACGAATGTAACCGGTTCATGTCAACCTCGATCTGGTTGAAACAGTTATCAGAAGAAGAAAGGAAACATCATGCCACAGAATTTGAATCAATTTTCACTCGAAGGAAAGACCGCCCTTGTAACAGGGGCAAACACCGGATTAGGGCAGGGGATCTGCACAGCCTACGCCGGCGCCGGCGCAAACGTGATCGGCGTCGCAAGACGCAGTTGTCAGGAGACTGCAGGGCAGATCAACGCTGTCGGCGGCGCTTTCACAGAGATCATTGCAGACCTCTCCGACCTCAATGTCATCCCACATATCGTGGAGGAGGCTCAAAAGGCTTACGGACGTGTTGATATCCTCGTAAACAACGCCGGGATCATCAAGAGATGCGATGCTGCGGACGTCACCATGGAAGACTGGGACGCCGTGATCAACCTCAATGAGAAGATGGTATTCTTCCTCTCCCAGGCTTTTGCCAAAAACTGGATCCATGACAGCAAGGGCGGGAAGATCATCAATATCGCTTCTATGCTGAGCTTCCAGGGCGGCATACGCGTGCCTTCCTACACCGCGAGCAAGAGCGCCGTCATGGGACTCACGCGCGCACTCGCCAATGAGTGGGCAAAGTATAACATCAACGTCAATGCGATCGCCCCGGGCTACATGGCGACCAACAATACCCGGAATCTGAGGGACGACGAACAGCGGAGCGAGGAGATCCTCAGCCGCATTCCCGCCGGGCGCTGGGGCACTCCCGAGGACATCACAGGCGCCGCGATCTTCCTCGCCTCCAGCGCCGCGTCCTATGTAAATGGATTCACACTGGCTGTGGATGGCGGCTGGCTGGCGCGATGAGATCTCCACATTCTGTGCAGTCAAATAGAGTAGGGGAAGACTCCTCTTCCCCTACTCGCTACGATCTTTATCTCATCCTTATTTCACGACTCTCACGCGGAACACACCGTCGATCCCCTTCAGCTGGTCAATGATCTTATCGTCAGCAGATTTCTCGATATCCATCATTGTATACGCATACTCTCCCCTTGACTTGTTCGTCATATCGCTGATATTGATGCCTGCCGCACCAAACGCTGCAGTGAACTGCGTGATCATATTGGCAATGTTCTTATGAAGGATCGCGACCCTTCCCACATTGCCGCACACACCCATGTCGCACGCAGGGTAGTTCACACTGTTTCTGATATTGCCATTCTCAAGATAATCTTTGAGTTCATCGACTGCCATGACCGCACAGTTATCCTCAGATTCCTCTGTGGAGGCCCCGAGATGAGGGATAACGATACAATTTTTCTGCCCTGCTGTCGTCGGGTTCGGGAAATCCGAAACATATTTCCTGACTTTCCCCGATTCGAGTGCGGCGATCATATCCTTTTCGTTCACCAGAAGATCCCTTGCAAAATTGAGTACGACCACGCCCTGCTTCATCTTCGCGATGGCTGCCGCATTGAGTTTACCCTTTGTGGCGTCCATGAGCGGTACATGGATCGTCACGAAATCGCACTCCGCATAGATGTCATCGACATTGACAACATGCTTTACCTCACGGGAAAGCTTTAACGCCGCGTCTACAGAGAGATAAGGATCATATCCATAGACATCCATTCCCAGAGCCACGGCCGCATTCGCTACCCTGATCCCGATCGCGCCAAGTCCGATGATACCAAGCTTCTTGCCCTGGATCTCCGTACCTGCAAAGTTCTTCTTCTCCTTCTCTGCATCCTTGGCGATCGTCTCCACGCCCGCGTTGGCTTTCACCCAGTCAATGCCTCCGATCACATCCCTTGATGCCAGGAGCATACCTGCGATCACAAGCTCCTTGACACCGTTTGCGTTTGCACCTGGCGTGTTGAATACCACGATCCCCTTCTCCGCGCACTTGTCAAGAGGGATATTGTTCACGCCGGCCCCGGCTCTTGCGACTGCCAGGAGTGTCTCCGGCAGCTCCATTTCATGCATCGATGCGCTTCTGACGAGAACGCCCTCCGCCTTTGCGATATCGTCTGTCGTCTGATAATCTTCTGTAAATCTTGATAATCCGATATCGGAGATCGGATTAAGACATTTATACTGATACATTATAAGTTTGCCTCCTCAAATTTTTTCATAAACTCCACGAGCTTCTCCACGCCTTCGATCGGCATGGCGTTGTAGATGCTTGCGCGCATACCGCCCACGGTCCTGTGTCCTTTCAGGTTCTCGAATCCGGCTTCCTTTGCCTCCTTGACAAACTTCGCATCCAGTTCCTCGCTGCCTGTCACGAAAGGAACATTCATCAGGGAGCGGTCCTCCTTTCTGACCGTACCCTTGAAAAGCCTGCTCTCATCGAGGAAATCATAGAGGATCTTCGCCTTCTTCTCATTGTACTCCTTCATCTTCTCCAGCCCGCCCATCTTCTTGAGCCATTTGAACACCTTGCCGCAGATATAGATACCATACGCGGGCGGCGTGTTGTACAGGGAATCATTGTCCGCGTGCGTCTTGTACTTCAGCATGGTCGGTGTGCCCGGAAGCACGTCGTCCGTGATCAGATCCTCCCTGATGATCACGATGACAACTCCCGCCGGTCCGATATTTTTCTGAACGCCGCCGTAGATCACGCCGTACTTCGTGACATCCACAGGCTCTGACAGGAAACACGAGGATACGTCAGCCACAAGGGTCTTTCCTTTGGTGTTTGGCAAAGTCTTGAACTTGGTACCATATATCGTATTGTTCTCACAAATGTATACATAGTCTGCATCCTCGGAGATTGGCAGATCTGAGCAGTCCGGTATATAAGAAAACGTCTGATCCTCACTGGACGCGATCTTGTTCGCCTTACCAAACAGGCATGCTTCCTGATATGCTTTCTTGGCCCACTGCCCCGTAACGATATAGTCAGCGACACCATTTTTCATCAGATTCATGGGAATCATGGCAAACTGCTGGCTCGCACCGCCCTGCAAAAACAGGACTTTGTAGTTGTCCGGTATGTTCATAAGATCCCTCAGATCCGCTTCCGCTTCCTTGATGATCGTATCGTAAGCTTTCGAGCGGTGGCTCATCTCCATCACCGACATACCAGTACCTTTATAATCTAACATCTCATCTGCAGCTTCTTTAAGGACTTCTTCAGGTAAAACTGCGGGACCTGCTGAAAAGTTGTACACTCTGGACACTTTCTAACTCCTCCTGATCTTCTTTTATTTACGTGCTCACTACACAAATTTATATAGACAACATTTTGATAAGGATAATGTTGAATATTTTATAATATCTGTCAATAAAACATGATGACCGGCGTTCCAAGCTCAACCATATCATACAGCTCTGTCATGATCTCAAGAGGGGTATTGATACAGCCATGGGAACCGTTCGTCATGTAGATATCTCCTCCAAACTCCTTGCGCCATGTGGCGTCATGGATACCAATATGGCCGTCCACTGCCATCCAGTACTTTACAGGTGTCGCATAGTTTGCACCGCGCAGCACCCTGTTTTTCTGTTTGAAATACACAAAGCAGACCTTGGCAGGCGTATTCCACTTCCGCGCTATGTTTCCAGTGACGATCGGTGTATCGATCACGATCTCACCATCTGCATAATAATACATATGCTGACTGCCCATATCCACCTCGATATAGGTATCGCCGATATCATCCGCACCTTTTTCCCACGCCTCGGATGTATATTGGGGGATCCGCGTACCGCTTTCCCTGTCAGAAAAAGCGTTCAGCAGAAATTCATACTCTGCCTGTTCATCGATCTTGTTACCATAACTGCCGCCGGCCACTTTTACGACATCACCCCGCGTGGCATGAAACTCACGCTCTATTCCAACTGTATTGTAAGCTGCCGATAAATATGCAACATATTCTTCTATGATCGTCTCGTCAAGTAACGGAACATTATTTTCATCAAACAGGATATTGCCATTTTCATCCAATGCCATCCAGTCTGCGACGACACTTTCATCGATGATCTCTTCGCGGTCTCCAAACAGATAGGTCATGTGAAAATCCTGAAACTCACTGATCCCCTTCCACTTCGCGAGCGTATCTTTCATCTCGGCTGTGTAAGGGATCGTCTGATAGCACAGCTCCCGGTCCGTCCCTGCTGACAGATCGATCAAAGACTCCTCAAACTGACAGTCAGCAGTGTTTGTTAATTGATCAACAATCTTATCACAGATCACTTCTACCGCGCGATCTCTCAAAAGCAGATCCCTGGTCTCATCGATGAGAATATATCCGGCTGCAGCACTTCTGACGATCGAGACCGTATTCTCCGTATCGTACAGATTTTCGTTGAGCCAGTCCGCTTCCTCCAGCTTAGCGGCCATCGCGGCCGTATCACAATCATACGAAGGATACATTACTGCGAGATCCTCCCCCGATGTCGGGAAGAACACATCCGCCAGCCATTGAAAAGGATGCTGCGCATACCGCTCCATGCGTCTGGAGACAGCCGGTTGATAGGAGATCGAGACGCCATATTCGTCAAGCGGCAGTTCGTGATCTCTGCCATCAAGCGTGCGCACTGTGACCGTATCGGCATGAAGATCATAGGCCGCCTCCAGAAGGGATGCCGCCTCCCCGGCAGTCATGCCGGTACAGTACACGCCATTGATCACTGTACCGAACGGAAACACGCCGTTCTGGAGATAATACTGATCCAGTGCGATGACAGCACCGATACAGAGCACTGTCATCACACCAATGATACGCAGGAAACCAAACAAAATTTTTTTCATACAGCTTTATAACATTTACGCTTCGCACTGCTCGCGCTGTTCCAGATCCTGTGCATCAAAAGCTTCACTGATCGCTGCTCCTGCAGGCACCATAGGAAATACCTTGTCATCCTCCTCAATGATGCACTCGATCACAACTGGTCTCTGCAGGGATACCGCCCTCTCGATCGCAGAACCCACTTCCTCGCGCTTTGTGACCCGGATCGCCTCACAGCCAAGTCCCTCAGAGACCTTCACAAAATCAACCTTGTCCGCCAGAACAGTCTGTGAATATCTCTTGCCATAGAACAGTGTCTGCCACTGCCTCACCATGCCGAGCACATGATTGTTGATAACGATCTGTATGATCGGAATATTGTAACGGCTGGCTGTCGCCAGCTCGTTCAGATTCATGCGGAAGCACCCGTCACCGGCGATATTCACGCAGATCTTATCGGGCATGCCCACCTTTGCGCCGATGCAGGCGCCGAGTCCGTATCCCATCGTGCCAAGTCCTCCGGACGAGAGGAACGTGCGCGGTTCCGTGTACTGATAATACTGCGCCGCCCACATCTGATGCTGTCCGACATCTGTGGTGACGATCGCCTTTCCTTCTGTCACACGGTCGAGCTCCTCGATCACGTACGGACAAGTCAGTTTGTCTGATTCATATCTGAGTGGATACTTTGCCTTAAATTCCCTGATCTGCCCGATCCATTCATCGTGCTCCTGCTGCTCGAGTTTGCTGTTGAGCTCCTTCAGAACCGTCTTCAGATCACCGATGATCGAGGCATCCGTCCTGATATTTTTATTGATCTCCGCCGCATCGATATCGATATGTAAGATTTTGGCATTCTCCGCAAACTTCCTGGGATTTCCCACAACCCTGTCTGAAAACCGCGCCCCCAGGGCGATCAGCAGATCACACTGGCTGACACCATAATTGGAGGTTTTTGTGCCGTGCATTCCGATCATGCCTGTATACAGCGCGCTCTTTCCGTCAAAAGCCCCCTTCGCCATAAGGGTATCGCACACCGGAGCCTGTATCTTCTCTGCAAATTCTTTAACCTCCCGCGAAGCATCCGATATGATCGCGCCGCCGCCCAGATAGATATAGGGTTTCCTGGCATTCCGGATCATCTCAAGGGCAGCATCAATATCCTTCTCTGTATAAGAGTTCGTGATAACGGGCGGCTCCGGCTTCTCCGGAACAAACTCGCACTTGTTCGCCGTGGCGTCCTTTGTGATGTCCACCAATACCGGGCCCGGTCTGCCGGACTTTGCGATCTTAAAAGCTTTTCTGATCGTATCGGCAAGTGTCGTTACATCCTTTACAATATAGCCATGCTTTGTGATCGGCATCGTCACGCCCGCGATATCGACCTCCTGAAAAGAGTCCTTCCCGAGAAGCGGCAGGGTAACATTTGCCGTGATCGCAACCATTGGCACAGAATCCATATACGCCGTGGCGATGCCTGTGACCAGATTGGTCGCACCAGGACCGCTGGTCGCGAGACAGACGCCCACCTTGCCCGTCGCACGCGCGTAACCGTCTGCAGCGTGGGAAGCGCCCTGCTCATGAGAAGTCAGGATATGCCTGATCTCATCGCTGTGCTTATATAACTCGTCGTAAATATTCAATATAGAGCCGCCCGGATAGCCAAATACAGTGTCGACTCCCTGCTCCTTCAGACATTCAATAACAATTTGTGAACCAGTCAACTGCATACTAATATTCTCCTTTGGTCATAATTTCTATCGTTTCATGCCCTCTCAATTCCTGGGGATCTCCAGGATCGCTCCCCTGTTCCCGCTTGTGACAAGTTCGCGGTATCTTGCAAGATAACCTGTCGTGATCTTCGGCTCCCTCAGCTTCCATTCTGCACGGCGCCTTGCCAGCTCCTCCTCAGATACTTTGACATTCAATGTGCACTCCGTAATATTGATAGAGATGATATCACCCTCTTCGACCAGCGCGATGGGTCCGCCCACAGCTGCCTCCGGCGACACATGGCCGATCGAGGCGCCGCGCGATGCACCTGAGAAGCGTCCGTCCGTGATCAATGCGACTGTAGAGCCAAGCCCCATCCCGGCGATCGCCGATGTGGGATTGAGCATCTCGCGCATGCCGGGGCCGCCTTTCGGGCCTTCATAGCGGATCACCACAACATCACCTGCGACGATCCTGCCGCCCTTGATCGCATCGATCGCATCCTCCTCGCACTCAAACACGCGTGCCGGTCCCTCGTGGACAAGCATCTCCTCAGCCACAGCAGAGCGCTTTACTACACTTCCGTCCGGAGCGAGATTTCCTTTCAATACAGCAAGTCCGCCTGTCCTGCTGTACGGATTGTCAAGCGGCCGTATCACCTCGGGATTCTTATTCTGAACACCCTTTATATTTTCACCGATCGTCTTTCCTGTCACCGTCATACAATCCTCGTTCAACAGCCCGAGTTCTGACAGTTCATTCATCACCGCGTACACGCCGCCCGCCTCGTTCAGGTCTTCCATATAGGTAGGTCCGGCCGGTGCCAGATGACAGAGGTTCGGCGTCTTTGCGCTGATCTCATTGGCGTAGGAAATATCAAAATCAAACCCGATCTCATGGGCGATCGCCGGCAGATGCAGCATGGAGTTTGTCGAACAGCCCAAAGCCATATCGACCGTGAGCGCGTTGATCACGGATTCCTTCGTCATGATATCGCGCGGGCAGATATTATTCCGGAGCAGTTCCATCACTGCCATGCCCGCGTGCTTGGCAAGCTTGATCCGCTCAGAGTACACTGCCGGGATCGTACCATTTCCCTGCAATCCCATGCCAAGCGCCTCTGTGAGGCAGTTCATGGAATTCGCCGTATACATTCCAGAGCAGGAACCGCATGTGGGACATGCCTTGTTCTCAAATTCACACACATCCTCCTCGCTCATCGTACCTGCCGCGTAGGAGCCAACCGCCTCAAACATGGACGAAAGACTGCGCTTCTGTCCCTTGACATGGCCAGCGAGCATCGGCCCGCCCGACACAAACACTGTAGGCACATTGATGCGCGCTGCCGCCATGAGCAGACCGGGAACATTCTTGTCACAGTTCGGCACCATGACCAGTGCGTCAAACTGATGTGCCAGCGCCATACATTCTGTGGAATCCGCGATCAGATCCCTCGTGACAAGAGAATATTTCATGCCGATATGCCCCATCGCGATACCGTCACAGACTGCGATCGCCGGAAATACCACAGGCACGCCGCCAGCCTCTGCAACGCCGAGTTTTACCGCGTCGACGATCTTATCCAGATTCATGTGGCCGGGCACGATCTCATTGTAGGAACTGACGATCCCGACCATAGGTTTGCGCATTTCTTCCTCTGTAAAGCCCAATGCATTGAACAGACTTCTGTGCGGAGCCTGCTGCATTCCCTTTTTTACGTTATCACTTCTCATAAATATCTATCCTCCATATCATCTCATCATCATCTCATCGTTTATATCCTGTCAGAGATCAAGTCCCCCATCATCGCCGTGCCGACCTGTTCAACACCCGCACGCCTGCTCTCCTCCTGCGGCATGATGTCAATCGTGCGGAAACCATCCTCGAGAACCTTTCTGACAGCAGCCTCCACCGCGTCGGCTTCCCTGTCCAGATCAAAAGAATAGCGGAGCATCATAGCGGCACTCAGGATCGTGGCGATCGGATTGGCGATCCCTTTCCCTGCTATATCCGGCGCCGATCCGCCGCTCGGCTCATATAGTCCGAATTTCGTGTCGTTCAGGCTGGCTGACGAAAGCATGCCGATCGATCCTGTGACCATGCTCGCCTCATCGGAGAGAATATCTCCAAACATATTTTCAGTCAGGATCACGTCAAACTGTTTGGGATCCTTTACAAGCTGCATCGCACAGTTATCCACAAGCATATGCTCCAATGTGACCTCCGGATAATCCAGCGCCACCTCCTCGACTACTTTTCTCCACAGCCTGGAGGAATCGAGCACATTTGCCTTGTCTACGCTTGTCACCTTTTTCCTGCGTTTCATCGCGATGTCGAAGCCCTTGACCGCGATACGCCTGATCTCATTCTCCGTATATGTAAGTGTATCGACCGCGGTGACGACACCGTTCACCTTTTTCGTACTGCGCTCTCCAAAATACAGGCCGCCTGTGAGCTCGCGCATGATCATCATGTCAAATCCGCCGCCGATGATATCCTCTCTCAGCGGACACGCTTCCCTCAGTTCATTATACAGATATGCCGGTCTCAGATTTGCAAACAGATTCAGTTCCTTTCTCAGCTTCAGAAGTCCTGCTTCCGGTCTCAGATGCGGCGGCAGCTGATACCACGGCGAGGTGGAAGTATTCCCGCCGATGGAGCCCATCAGAACAGCGTCCGCAGCCTTGGCTGCGGCGATCGCCTCGTCCGTGAGCGGTTCACCGCACGCATCGATGGAAGCGCCTCCCATCAGGATATCTTTATACGAAATGCTGTGACCGAACTTCACAGCAACCTTATCAAGCACTTTTTTTGCTTCCGCAACGATCTCCGGTCCGATCCCGTCGCCGGGTATACACACAATATTCAGATTCATTCTAGAATTCATTCTTGCTATCTCCTTTTCTTTGACTGAAAATCCAGCCAGTGAATAAATATACACATATTCAATCATATTACATTCGACAGAAAATTTCAACAGATTACATAAAAAAATCTTTATCTGGCACCTATTGCCAGCTCATGACGAGCTCTGTTCCAGATCACAGAATTTTGCTCCGATCACATTGACGAGCAGTCCGATCCCGATCCCTGTCACAAGCCCGCCCAGCACATCTGTCGGATAATGGATCCCGACATACAGTCTGGAAAAAGCAATAAGCGACGCCAGCACGATTAAAAAGACCGCGTACTTCCCCGGCAGCTGTCTGAATATAGAAACCGCAGAGGCAAAACTGGCGCCGGTATGGCCGGAAGGAAAAGAAGCATCCACTGCAGGTGCAACAATACATTGAAGACCCTCCACTACCTCGTAAGGCCTGATCCTGCCTGCCAGATTCTTCAGGATCAGATTGTTGACCACCAGCGATCCGATCAGGGCGCATGCAGAATAGATACCGGCCCTCCTCGTCTGCCGGAAACACAGCAGAACGACCGTCAGCAGGATCCAGAAGATACCGGCGTCGCCCAGATGCGTGATGCATTTAAAAAACAGATCACACACCGGATTGCGCAGATGTTCCTGGATAAAGAGCAGGATCTGTCCGTCTATATAGATCATTTGTACTTCCTCCATTTTTCTTTTGTCCGAATGAAAAAATCTCCCAAATATACATAGGGGAGACTCTTCAGGAGATGATTTTATTCACTGTCCGGCTTCTCAACCTGCTCGATCGCTCCTTTTTTCATCGGAATGCGACAGTTTTTGTTGTTGCCAAATTCTACGATAACATCTTCGTCAGTGACATCGATCACAATGCCGTAAAATCCGCTGGTCGTCAGAATACTGTCACCAACCTCTACCGAATTGACGAGCGCGGCTTTCTTCTTCTGTTCCTTTCTCTGGGGGCGGATCATCAGAAAATACATGATACCGAACCAAAATACCAACATCACCACAAGCGATATCATACTTGCAGCGCCTTGTCCTGCTGCTGCCGGATCTGCTTCTGCCAACAATAAATTCATATTCTATCATTCCTCCTATCGAATTTGAGATCTTTCAAAAATGATGTTAAATGAAACACATAGTATATATCATACACAAGATTTTCCAATTCTTCAAGTAAAATATTTATAAATTCACGATCCTGCCATACTTTCCAATTTGCGTTTCTTGTAAGCGGCAAATTCACCGGCGTCGAGCGCATCCCTGATCTCCGTCATCATCGTATTGTAGAAATAGAGATTGTGGAGGACACAGAACCGCAGGCCAAGCATCTCCTTCGCCTTCAGGAGATGGCGTATATAAGCTCTGGAGTATCTCCGGCATGCCGGACAGCCGCATCCTTCCTCGATCGGCCGGTCGTCAAGTTCATATCTGGCATTGAAGAGGTTGAGCCTGCCCTGATTGGTATAAAGATGTCCGTGACGCCCGTTTCTGGTCGGATACACGCAGTCAAAAAAGTCGATGCCGCGCTCCACGCCCTCGAGTATATTGGCAGGCGTACCGACCCCCATCAGGTATGTCGGCTTGTCTTTCGGCAGATAGGGCACCGTCTCCTCCAGGATGTGATACATCTCCTCATGCGTCTCTCCCACCGCCAACCCGCCGACCGCGTAGCCGTCCAGATCCATCTCCGTGATCCGCTTTGCATGTTCGATACGGATATCCGCATAGACAGCCCCCTGGTTGATCCCAAACAGCATCTGGTCCTTATTGATGGTATCCTCGAGGGAATTGAGCCGTTTCATTTCAGTTTTGCACCGCGCAAGCCAGCGCGTCGTACGCTCCACAGAATGCGCGACATACTGCCTGTCCGCCTTGCTGGGTGCACACTCGTCAAATGCCATGGCGATCGTTGAGGCAAGATTCGACTGGATCCGCATGCTCTCCTCCGGTCCCATAAAGATCTTTCTGCCGTCTATGTGGGAATTGAAATATACCCCCTCCTCCTTGATCTTTCGAAGACCTGCCAGAGAAAAGACCTGAAATCCGCCAGAATCCGTCAGGATCGGCTTGTCCCACGACATAAATCTGTGGAGTCCGCCCAGTCTTTTGATCGTCTCGTCACCTGTCCTGACATGGAGATGATACGTGTTGGAGAGTTCTACCTGTGTGCCGATCTCCTCCAGGTCAGCCGTGGACACGGCTCCTTTGATCGCTGCAACAGTGCCGACATTCATAAATACCGGCGTCTGTATCGTTCCGTGGACAGTTGTGACCTCCGCACGCTTGGCACGCCCCTCCTGCTTTAATACCTTATACATCTGTTTTCCTTTCATACAAAAAATCACAAAATAACGCTCCGGCATGCGCAGAATGCCTGCCGGAGACGATGTTTCCCTGTTATCTATTCTAATTCCTCAATAAATTCCTCAAGTGTGATATCCCGTTCCATGATCTGTGCTGCGGCTTCCTTTCCGACATAGCGGAAATGCCACGGTTCGTACTGGATGCCTGTTATGTACTCTTTCCCCTGGGGATATCGCAGGATGAACCCATACTCATCACAGTGCTCTCTCAACCATCTGCCCGCAGCAGTCTCACCAAAATCAATCTCGAGCCACGAGTAAGTCGTACTCACGATATCCAGAGCCAGTCCGATCTGGTGCTCGCTCGCGCCTGGAACGGTCACTGTCATGGAAGCAAGCTTGTAAGCTTCCATATAAGAATGTCCCTCTTCCATATAATAATCGATCTTGCGGTCAAACAGGACCGTCTGCCTGTTGTAATCCCTGTATGGAGAACATACGACCAGATGGATCCCGTCCGCCTTTGCCGCCTGCATCATATCCGTGAGATCATCCAGAATGCGGACATCGCACTTCATGGAACCCTTGATCTTGCCGAGCGTGATCGTGTAATCCTCCGGAACAGGATGCTGTTTGTTGACAAGGACCAGCTGCCAGTCGTCTTTTGACAGCTTCGAGGCAGTTGGTGAATATGTATTGTTCATCTCTTTGCTGACCTCATTTGCCTCCAGGATATCATCCAGCGAATACTGGTCGATCTCATCGGCAGACACATTGAGCTCCTCATTGTCATAGCCCTCTAAGACATCATCGTCGTCCAGCACTTTTTCCTCGCGGATGTGAAAAGTCGTGGGAACGTATTCATAGCTCTCCTGGATCTCTGCCCATTCGGATTCATATGCCATTTTCATGATATCCGCTTCTGTCAGAAATGAAAAGCTGCTGCTGACAAAGAAAAAGATCAGGATAACCAAAACACTCGCCAGACGTTTTGTGTTGTGCACAAAATAAAAAACAGTATTGTACAGCAGCGTGACCAGCAGCATTGCCGCCATGATAGGCAGTTTCAGCCGTCTATGCTCTTTGATCTGCTGCCGCATTTTTGCCGTAAGGTTGTCCTTCCACGTTCTTTTCATGATGCCTCTTCCTCAATTTGTCTTTCTTCATAATACGTTATAATGCTTTTCATGATTATTTCTCTGGAATTGTTATCTGCTGCACAATCCCATACGCATTTTATCATAACACACTGCTCTATATTTTGCATCTATATTTTGCAAAAAACAAATAAAAAACACAATATCTTGATTTTGATGCTGTTTACAATTATAATATATACGTTATACCTCCCAAATGCAACCTTTATTTCAAAAAAGTTTACAAAAATTTAATCAAAAATTTTCCACACCGGATATAAATGTATCGTGTGTGGATATTGCCAACGAAAGGAAAAAAATCATGTCAGGTTCAACATTCGGAAATATATTTAAGATAACCACCTGGGGAGAATCCCACGGTCCTGGCGTCGGTGTCGTCGTGGACGGCTGCCCTGCCGGTCTCAGGCTGGACGAGGCGGATGTCCAGGCATTTCTCGACAGGAGAAAGCCCGGCGCCTCACGCTATGCGACACAGCGGAAGGAATCCGACAGCGTGGAGATCCTGTCCGGGCTCTTTGAGGGCAGGACTACCGGCACTCCCATATCCATGCTCGTGCGCAATACCTCTCAGAGGTCTTCCGACTACAGCGATATCGCTTCCTACTACCGCCCCGGTCACGCGGACTACACCTTTGACCAAAAATACGGTTTCAGGGATTACCGCGGTGGCGGGCGCTCCTCCGGACGCGAGACGATCGGGCGCGTCGCCGCCGGTGCGATCGCCTCCAGGCTCCTGGCTGAGCTGGGAATCACAGTCACCGCCTACACACAGGCGATCGGCGGCATCGAGATCCCCGATGCAGAGCGCCCGCTGGAAAAGCTGGACATCGAGGAATCGAGAAGCAATCCGACCGGTATGCCCGACAGGGCGACTTCCCTGAAAGCCGAGGCCTATCTGAAACTATGCATGGAAAACCTCGATTCCGCCGGCGGGATCGTCGCCTGCCGGATCTCCAACATGCCCGCCGGGATTGGTGAACCAGTGTTCGATAAACTAGATGCAGACCTTGCCAGGGCAGTCCTGTCGATCGGCGCGGTCAAGGCATTCGAGATCGGCGACGGCGTCAAAGCATCCTCCGCAAACGGATCCGCGAACAACGACAGCTTCCGCATGCGGGACAACAAAGTGACAAAAGCAACAAACCATGCAGGCGGCATCCTCGGCGGCATCAGTGACGGCTCCGAGATCGTACTGCGCGCACATTTCAAACCCACGCCGTCCATTTTCCAGAAACAGGACACGGTGAACAAAAACGGAGAAGATATAACCGTTCAGATCAAAGGACGCCATGATCCGGTCATCGTCCCGAGAGCAGTCGTCGTCGTGGAATCCATGACAGCCATCACCATACTCGACCTGCTTCTGCAGAATATGACTTCCCAGGTAGACAGGATCAAAGAATTTTATAGTGACAATTAAAAAAGTGGCTGATGCCACTTTTTTAATTGCCTACGCCGATGGAAGTTCATGGAATATTATGCAGTTTGCCTGATTGATCTCCAGTTCCTTGCCATTCATCACCATGTAATTATGCTCATAATCCACGCGGAAGAACGTCATCGTGTTGGACTCGTGATTCAGGCTTACCAGATGTTTGTTGTCCGGAAACAGCGCCGCATCCTTGGGATATTCACCGCTCACGGGCAAATAAAACAGCCGCGTCAATTCCCCATTTTCCTGATTGATCTGGAACAGAGAGACACAGTTGTCTCCCGCGGTAGACGTCAGGATATACCTGCCGTCATCGGAGATGTTGAGTGCGCTCGCCGCGACGCCTTTCACTTCAAATTTGTCCGAAGTCGGTATCGTCTGTACCAGATCGAAGTAGGGCACATTGCCCTCCTCATAGTATCTGTATACATCAATACAGTTCTTCATCTCGCTGACGATGTATAAAAACTGCCCATCCTCCGAGAACTTGAGATGCCTCGGAGCGGAATCAATGTCACATCGGATGATGTCCACCTGCCGCAGGATCCCCCTGTCGTGGTCAAGTCGGTAGATATTGACATAGTCAATACCGAGATCTGCCGCGCACAGGTACTTGTTATCCCTCGTCATCTTGACACAGCTGATATGCGGTCTGTAACTTCTCTCTGCAATACTTCCGAGTCCCTTGTGAAATACCTCATCTGTGATGGCATCCACCGCCCCCGTGCTGGAATCCAGGTGCAGCACTGTGATCTTTCCATCGTGATAACCTGCACAAAACAGGAACTTGTCCTCGTAATCCGTGGAGAGATAGCATCCTCTCATGCTGTTCGTTGAAGCCGTGTTGACAAATTCCAGATTTCCATCCGGCAAGATCCGATAACTCGAAACACCTGTATCAGTGATCGCGTAGAGATATTTTCTGTTGTGTGAGATCGTAACATATGAAGAATTAGTGATATGCACTGAACCCTTCTCGCACAAACGTCCATGCTCCATATCCACATCGTAAATCCTGATACCATGTTTATCACCCATTGTATAGGTTGATACATATGCCACACATTTCTTTCCTGCCATTCTGTTCTCCTCCTGATTACACCTTTATATAAAATTTTCATTAACTAAAAATATATATAAATATCTTATCACATGAGATGCTATTTGTTAAATACTTTTTGCAGATATTTTTAAAAATCAAAATGCAGGTACAAAATCAGGCAGCTTCGATCTGAGAAAACGATAATAGTATTTTATGCCGTTCTCGGCATTGTATTGAACATCGATATCATACCGTTCGTCATAAAGGTCGGTAAAACGGATGACCGGATTTACAAGCCCATCGCTGACGATGCTGTCCAGGATCTGCTGGATCTGCTCCTTGTCTGTATATTCTACAGCATCGTTCTCCCCTTCGGATGCATGGCTTGCATGTGTGCGCAGGATGACTGACCCCACATCCTCTGCTGTCAGTTTTTCTTCCATGTCAAATCCGTACTCCCGCAGCAGTGCGATCGTCCCGGTAAACTGCGGATACACGATCATCTCATCAGAATAACTTGAGCTCACATGGTCTCTTTCTGTCCTGAAATCGATCGTGCCGACAGGAATTTTGTGCATAACTGTATCCAGCGTAAGTTCCATATACTCTTTCCGATACGTCTCCACCAGCTCCGCCTGCATCTCGGGAGTCAGATCGATCTTTGCCGCCTTAAAATTATTTTCGCACCTCACACAGTCAAAAGCGATATCCCAGTCCGCATCGAACAATGGCGTGGAACCGAGCTTGTATTCAGGATCCTCGAAAATATCCGCGAGAAGCCGTATTGTTTCAGGATCAGCTATGTCAATGATATATTTGCGGTAGACCGTCTTTCCGTTCTGAAGCTTATACCCAAAAGAAACAGGTTCGTAATACTTCTGTCTGTTCATCGTTTCGATGTACTCCGGCACGGTCTCGATCCCCTCATAATGATCAAAATAGCGGTAGGTCAGCTGCTCCTTTGCCGCTTTTCTTGCAAGCTCCATGACACTGGGATTCCCCTGCATCTCCATATGTGCCATGCGGTACTCGCCCTCCCCCAGATAGTGAGATCCAAACTCACTCACATCTGCACGCTGTGGCAGCGGCATCAGATCATGGATGGACACAGCGCAGCTCTGAAGCTGTTGATCCGCAGGCACATAGAGATCGTAGCCGAGCACATCATATCTGAACACGATATAGATCAGCGCCGTACAGGCCGCATTGAACAGGAACTGCTTCTTATGCATGAATATACCGCGGATATCCAGGCGAAAGATGATCTCCATTAAAATACAGAGTACGACAAAGCTGAACGCCAGCCCGAACAAAAACCAGCTGCCCGAAGCGGATTCCGGCGAGATCATCCCCAGAAAGACTGCTGCCAGAAAAGAGACCGGTATGACGATCATGGTCTTGATCACGGGCTCCGCCGCGCCAAACGCGATGGGTCTTCCCGCCGCCTCCGTCGCCCTTTTCAGATAAAGGAAATACGCCGCCAGACTGTACGCGACAGCCGCCGCTGCCAGGACCCACATATAAGATGCATCATATTTATAGAACTCTTTTGCCTCTTCCATCGTCAGGCTGTTCGGTCTGGAAAACAGCTTCAGCAGCATGGAAAGCGGTGAAAAACACCAGATCTTCTCACTGATCCCCGCATAGGTCCGGTTCCCATAGACAATATAGGTATCGAAAAAACGGTCGGACAGAAGGTTGGCGAGCACATCGACCACCGTGCTGTATGCAAGCAGCACTGCCGCTCCCAAAATGCTGACGATGATATTCCCCGTCAGCACCACCGCTGACACCGTCACGGCATAAGAGACTGCAAATATCAACAGATGCAGCACAATATAGGACACCAAGACCGGAACAGTCTCTATGAAAAAAGCATCCCTGCCTGCAGCAATTCCTGCACAGATCAGCATATGTATGACAAAAGGAAGGAAAAACTGCAAAATTCCGGAGACGTATCTTGACCAGAATATCTGTTTCCTGCTGACTGGCAGACTGTGATAAGTGTCAAGCTGTGTCCTCGAATGCAGATACGCATATCCACTGATCCCGCACAGGAATGCAGCCGCGCAGGTGACAATGGACATCATCGCCGCATCCCTGCCAAAGAAATACTCTCTCACAAACACGGCAATGTCATAAAAACCCCTATCGTAGAAATACCGGCCCGCCTCCTTGCCATATCTGTCTATTTCCATGAGCAGACGCACTTCCAGACACAGAAAATATGCGATAGCGATCAGGACCGGACACCACATTCTTCTCCTGATATCCTGCCTGACCATCTTAAAAAATAAGTTTCTTGATGTCATATCCGACCACCTCCGTTTCACTGATGAAGATCTCCTCGAGGGTGAGCGGCAGGATCTCCGCAAATACCGGCGAGAAAGAATTGATCTTCCCCATGATCTCCCTTTCCGAACCGCGGGCTGTAATGATGTTCAGGGTCCCTCTCCTCTCTGCCTTGACGATCTCCAGGAGCCCCAGAGCCGCCTGCTCCTCCTGCGTGTTTTGGAATACACACTGTATATTGTGAATGTTCAGTTTCATCTCTTCCAGATCCTTCTGCATCAGCACGCCTCCCTGATGCAGGATCCCGACACAATCGCAGATGTCCTCAAGCTCCCTCAGATTGTGGGACGCGATCACCGGCGTGAAGTCCCGTCCGGCAAGCTCCCCCGCAAAAACGCTCTTCACTGCCTGGCGCATGACAGGATCAAGCCCGTCAAAGGTCTCATCACAGAACAGATACCTCGTGTTTGCGCAGATACCCAGAAGCACGGAGAGCTGTTTTTTCATTCCTTTTGAAAAAGTATTGATCTTTCTGTCCGGCTCTAACTGAAAACTTCCAAGCATATCCTCAAACCGGACCATGTCAAAGGATACATAATAGTCCCTGTAAAAACCTGCCATGTCCTTTGGCGTGGCATTGGGCAAAAAATACTGGTCGTCTGATATATAGAAAATATCAGCCTTGACCTTCGGGTTCTCATAGACCGGCCTCTCGTCCACAAGAATCGTCCCGCTGTCCGGCTTCAGCACGCCGCTCACCATACGCAGGAAAGTGCTCTTCCCTGCTCCGTTTGTACCGATCAGACCAAAAACTTCCCCATTTCTGATCGTCACGGTGACATCATTCACCGCCGCGATCTCACCAAAATGTTTTTTAACATTGGCCGCCGTTATCATATTCTTCCTCCCCCATCCTGTTTACCATTACACTGCTATTCTGCACACAGATACCGAGCATCTCATACAGTTCCTGCGCCGATATGCCCGCCAGCAGCGCTTTATCCGCAAACGCCTGCAGTTCCCTCTGCAGCTGCCGGCGTTTGTTCGCGGCAGCCGTCGCGGTCTCACTCACAAAACTGCCTTTCCCCTTTATGGTATAGATATACCCTGCGCGCTCCAGCTCCTGGTAGGCGCGCTGTATGGTATTTGGATTTAATGACAATTCCATCGCAAGACCCCGGACAGAAGGCATGGGCGTATCAGGCTGCAATGCGCCGCACAGTATCATCTGTTGAAACCGCTCAATGATCTGCTCATATATCGGACGTCTGTCCTTGTGATCTATCAGGATCATTGCCATCCCTCCTTTAACTGTATTAATACACTTAACACAGTTAAGTATACAATATCCCTGTACCGCTGTCAATCTATTTTCAAACGAAATCAAACAGATACAAAAAAAGAACCATCCACTTTTACCATGAATGATTCTTTATCCGTGCACGCTACTTCTCCCACTGCTGCAGCACCGACACAAATGCCGGGATCAGCTGCTTCTTTCTCGACACAAGATTTTTCAGCTCAAACTTCTTCTGCGTCTTTGGCAGCTTGAACGCCGTTCTTACCAGCTCCCTCGCCCTGTCGCCAAAGCACAGCAGTTCGGTCTTCTCATACACAATATTGGTCAGCATGAAAAAGCACATCTCAACAGGAAGTTCCGGCATTTTCTCACTGATATAAGGCTCGAGCTTCTCCCTGATCTCCTCCAGCTCGATACTGTTCATCGAATTGATCTGTCCCACGCTGAATTCAAAACCGTTTACCGCGAAATTCTTATAATCCTGATTGAAGATCTCATCCGCTGTCTTGTCACTCAGACTGCTTCCCGCGCCAAACATATCGATCGCAAACTCCTCGATCTCCACGCCGCAGATCTCAGAGAGCTTCGCCGCCGCCGCCTTATCCACCTCCGTGACAGTCGGTGAATGAAACATCAGCGTATCGGAGATGATAGCCGCCATCATGAGACCCGCTATATTTTTCGGGATCTCGATCCCCTTCTCCTGATACATCTGGTAAATGATCGTCGCCGTACATCCAAGCGGCTGGTTTCTGAAGAAGACCGGTGAGACCGTCTCCAGTGTGCCGATCCGGTGATGATCCACGATCTCCAGGATCTCGGCAGCCTCTATCCCGTCAACTGTCTGCGAAAGCTCATTGTGATCGACCAGGATCAGCTGCTTCTTGCGCAGGTTCAGCAATGTCCGCCGCGATATCATGCCGACATAACGCTCCTCCTCATCGAGCACCGGAAAATCATGGTACCGTTTCTTCTTCATGATCGCCCGGATGCTCTCCGTCTTATCTGTGACCTTAAACGTCGTGAGCTTCTCGCGTCTCATGAAATACCCAATCGGCATACTCTGGTTGATCAGCCTTGCGACAGTCGCCGTATCGTACGGCGTGCTGAGCAGGATACAGTCGTGTTCCTTCGCAAATATCTGTATCGTCTTGGAGATCTTTGCCCCCATCGTAACCACGACACAGGCCGCCCCCATCTCGATCGCGCACAGCTGTGTCTCATAACGGTTTCCCAGCAGTACCATGTCGCCAGGATGTATGTAATCCTCAAGCACATCCGGATTTGCCGTCGCGATGACCACCTCGCCGCTCTCAAAATAACCGTCTGCATCTCCCACGATGATCTCCGCATCGATCGTTTCCAGTATATTCTTATATGAAGTCTTAGCGCGCGACAGGATCCCGTTATCATACACATCCATATATGCATTTGCGATGTCCCCGAGGGAAATAATGCCTGTCAGTTTATCCTTATCTATAACAGGAACCGTGACATCTCCCCGATCCCTCATGAGGTGCCATGCTTTTTTGAGCGATACATCCTCTGTCACCCCCTCCACGTCATTCATATCGATATCCCTGGCATCCGTCATGACATCATGGAGGTAGACCGGCGGATCTGCATGAAAGGCATTCAACACATACTGCGTTTCCTGATTGATCTGTCCTGCCCTCGCCGGCACATACTCGCGTGTACCGTCGCATTTGTTCTTCAGATACGCATATGCGATGGCAGAACATATTGAGTCCGTATCAGGATTTTTGTGCCCCACGATATACACAGGACGCCTTGTCAATTCCAAATTATCCATCTTCTCATATTCCTTTCTTGATCATGCTGATAGACGAGCGGACAGTCATAGCCCAGTCTCAAATATCATTATAAAATAATCCTACCGACATTGGTATTTAAAGTCAAGAGCTTGTTTACAAGTATCCCTGTTATTTTTGGATTTTATCGTGATTCCTTATTGATAATTTAGAATTTATGTGCTATTTTATATGTATAAAGTATTGTAACTATTTTCTTTGTCTTAACAATACTGTTTCTTTAAAGTTCCCAAAACATATAAAATACATTCTGTGATACGAAAAAGGAATGATTGCAGATGAGATCTTTTAGAGTTATAGTGTACTGAAAAAATGTGAAAGATTCGTAAACTGTATAACAACTGTCCTGAATTAGTGCCCCATTTTTCATTTAGCGTTTTAGATCATAAGAATACACCAAGATGGAGTTGATAACATGAAATCACCTCAAAGTACGAAACGCGCCAAAATTGACACCATGCGTATGAAAGATATTATCGCACAACTTACAGATATCATCTACTTTCTATGCAATGCCAAAAAAAGCAATATTTCCACTATCCTGAATCAATTTACCAATATAACGGACGAAGAACTCGAAAGTCTGAACATCCTTTTCCCACAGGATACGGACGACTAGAGCATACCGCCCGTTCTGGCAAAGACTCCCTATCGTTGCAAGACATCATAGCTGCAACAGTTTTTGTTTTATGTATATAAAATCTCAGAGCTCACATCAAAATGTATAACTCTGAGATTTTGTATGTACAAATCTAATGATCCGTTCGGTATCTGCCCCATGCCAGACAGGACTGAACAGAAATACCATCTTATCAGTACAGGCTGATGCCGGAAGCATATCCGTCGATCACATAGTATGCCATGCTCTCATCGACTTTGATATATACTTCAATGTTCTTGATCGTATCTGCCTTATGTCCCTCTGCAACATATGCCGCCTTTACTCTGTCGATCAGGCTGTTCATGATCAGATCCTCTCTGCCGCCGACCTGCAGAACTACCTTCTCTGATGCTGCCGCTTTTGCAGTTGTTCTTGTCTTTGTTTTCGGCTCTGCCGTTTTTGTTTCCTTGCTGGCAGCTGTTTTTGCAGCAGGCTTTGTATCTTCCTTCTTGGAAGCTCTCGTCCTCTTTGCCTTCGGCTCCTCTGCTTTCTCCTCTTTCTTCACTGCAGGCTCCTCAGCCGCTGCCTCAGTCTCCTGCACCTCCGGCTTCGGCTCCTCAGCCGCTGCTGTCTCAGCTGCTTTTACCTCTGCTTTTGTATCAGCTGCTGCCTTGGCTGCGCTGACGGTCTTCTTCTCTGCCGTTTTCTTTGCCGTTGATTTCTTTTCTACTGCTTTTCTCACTTCTAACCTCTCCTGATCTAAATCTTCTAATTTTATTTGTCCCAAAACCATATCCGGGAATTCTGCATTCTTTTTCGATGCGGAACCATCCTTCGCCTTGGAAACGTTTTTTGGTTTTGAACTACCAGTGACTTTCATAATGCACTCCTCCTCTTACACCTGTATTTATTATCAGCACCGGCTTTTTATGCATACTCTTTGCAAAAATAGTTCCTGCGCAGATCTGCCGGTACAAATACAGGCTTCGAAATGATGCAAAATTACATGCATTAATATGATACCACATTCCATCACATATTTCAATTTATTTACACAAATTTTATGAATTATTTTTAAAAACTCTTTTTTCAACATCCTGGATCGACAGAAAATGACAGATAAAAGATCACAATCCCTGTATAATCTCCGTCACATATGGCAACCCTAATGTTGGAGGAGGCGAAAAATATGGGTAACAAAATAATTGACGGCATCGCATTGACCATTGCGATCATCGGCGCTGTAAACTGGGGACTGATCGGCTTCTTCGACTTTAATCTTGTCGCTGTCATCTTCGGCAGCATGACCTGGTTCTCCAGAATCATCTATGCACTCGTAGGTGTATGCGGTCTCTATCTGATCTGCTTCTATATGAGGCTTGGCGACTCCGCATCACAGGCATAAGGCACCGGTACTGGTCATTGTTATATCATGCCTGCGGCAGAAGATCTGTTTCCGCAGGCATGATATTGTTTATCTGTTATAAAATATCTGCGTGATCGGTGAGTCCTTATCCAGGATCACAGTCTTATTCCCGCCTTTTATGGATTTTTTCAATGCGTCCAGACTTCTGGTAAAACTGTAAAAGTCCGCCTTCATATCCCCATCATATGCATCAGCGATCTCTCTCATGTATTCCGCTTCGCCTTCCGCCTTCAGGATCTCAGCATTCTTGTCTGCCTCCGAGATCATCAGCGCGGTCTCCTTGTCCGTCATGTTGCGGATCTTCTGCGCATCTGAATTTCCCTCCGCCGTGTATGTGGCTGCGATGTTCTCGCGCTCCGAGATCATCCGCTCGAAAACTGCGTTCTTGTTGTCCTCCGGCAGGTCGAGCAGCTTGATCTCCACCGTAGTGATCTCGATCCCATACTGATTGATGCCGGTGACATTCTCCATGATTAGGCTGGTAAGCTTCTGTCCTCTTGCCGCTATGATATCCGACTGTGTCATACTGCTGATCACATTCTTGATCGAATTATAAACTGCCACATTGATCCTGCCCTCGGCATTCTGGCTGGAGGTATTCAGGGTCTGTGCAAAGATCTTCGGATCCGTGACGCGCCACAAAACAAAGCTGTCCACGATCATCGATTTTTTATCCTGCGTGATGACATCAGACTTGGCGATATCATACAGCAGAAGCTCCTTCGAAACGGTGTCCTTTTCCTGTATGAACGGCACCTTAAAATATAATCCGGAATCCGATATCACCCGTTCGATCCTTCCAAATTGACGGACCAGTCCATACTGGTTCTCCCTGATGATAAACGCTGAGTTTGCCAGCACTACAAGCGCCACTGCCAGAACGATCACGCCAAATGCGCCGCTAACTTTTTTCTTCATGCTCATTCTTCCTCCTGTGTATCGGTGTCCTCCGAAGAAGCTGCCGGTCTGCCGCCTGTGATGTCCTCCAGCTGCAGCTCATCGAGATATAAGGTCTTATTCAGCTCACCGCTTCCATCGTCTATGATCAGCTTCACACCCGGAAGAACCTCCTCCATCGTTTCGTAGAACATTCTCTGCTTGGTCAGGAGCGGATTCTTCTCATACTCCGCATACATCTCGTTGAACCTGGCTGCCTGCGCGATACCTTCATTCACCCGCTCCTGCTTTGCCGCCTCCGCATCCTGCGTGATCTGATCCGCCTTTGCACTCGCCTCGGGAAGTTTCTCATTCCTGTATTTGTTGGCATTGTTGATCGCCGTCTCCTTGCCCTGCTTTGCCGTCTCGACCGCCTTGAACGCCTCTATGACATCCTCCGTGGGCGGCTCTGCATCCTGCATGGAAATATTGACGAGCATCAGGCCTATATCCTGCTCTTCAAGCTTCTCTATGATCATCTCCTTGATCTCCGCCTGAATCTTGCTCTTTCCCGTGGTGATCACGTCATCCACAACGTAATTGCTGATGATATTTCTGATACAGGACTGCGCGATGTTCTTGAGGATCTCCCCTGGCTGCCTGGAATTGTACAGATATTTCACAGGATCAGACACCTTGTATTCCACATAGAAATCCACATTGACAAAATTGAAATCCGAAGTGATCATCAGCGATTCGTCGTCGATCTGTTCCTGGGTGGCGCTGTCGTCGCTTCCCGACCTGTACCCGATCGGAAATCCCAGGATCGTAGTGTTTACCTTGGTCACCTTCTGCACAAACGGAACTTTGAAATGCAGTCCTGATGTCACCACATTGCCTGCATGGCCAAAAGTCGTCACCACACCCTGCTCCTGCTCTCCGATCGAATAGACTGACTCCAGTCCCAGCACAGCAAGCACGATCAGAATGACAATGCCTGCCGCCAGTCTGCCAAAAGACCTGTTCCGGCCCTGTCCCTGTGTCTCCCGCCCGTCATCCGGGTTATTTCCGGGATGAAACTCCCTAAAGTTTTCTGCCATTTTATTTTCTCCTATTTTGTACTCTTGCTCTCTTCCCGTATCCTTATTTCTGCTTCAGGATCTCAAGCAGATAGTCCCACATCCTCGCTGTCGAGGAGATGCTCAGTCTCTCTTCCGTGGTGTGGATGTCAAAGATATCCGGACCGAAAGACACACAGTCCAGACCCGGGATCTTGGATATCATGATACCGCATTCGAGACCGGCGTGAAGCGCCTCCACCTGCACATCCCTGCCAAACATTTCCCTGTATATCCTGACCATATCCGCCCTCAGCCTGGAGTCCGGATCAAACTGCCAGCCAGGGTACTCTCCATGTGTTTCTGTGTATCCGCCAAGGACATCTGTCAATGTCTCCAGCTGTAAGTTGACTTTGTGCTTTGCCGTTCCGATCGCACTCCTGATGGCACTCCCTGCGACCACTTCGCTGTCACAGGTTTTGAGTATGCCGACATTCAGTGATGTCTCGACCAGACCGTCGATGTCCGCGCTCATAGCCATCACACCGTTGGGGAGCAGCACCAGAAAAGTCAGCACCCGGTCCGTACTGGCATCGTCAAATACCAGCGCTGCACCCTTCGCTACCTCCTCCGCCCTGATACTCAGGTTCTTTTCCTTCGATCTCTTCTCGTTTTTCTCCTCTGTCTCGATCCTGTCCAGCTCTGCCATCAGGCTTTCTTTTCTGTCCGCCGCGATGCAGATCACGGCAGCCGCCTCCCGCGGGATCGCATTATCCTTCTCTCCACCGCTGATCTCAGCCAATCGGAAAGGAATCGTCTTTCGGATCTGCTGCAATGTGATTCCCAGCAGTTTGATGGCGTTCGCATGCTCCTTGTTTATTTCAGTACCGGAATGACCGCCCAAAAGTCCGCTCACAGAAATCTTCAGGAACATTCCGTCCTGGTCCGCCTGCTTTGTGACCGGAATGTGGCAGTCCGTCCTCATGCCGCCCGCACAGCTGGTCAGAAGGATCCCCTCTTCCTCCGAGTCGATGTTCAGCATCCTCTTTGCCTGCAGCATGGACAGATCGATCACCGTGGCGCCCTCCATCCCGACTTCCTCGTCTGTCGTAATGACCGCCTCAATGCGCGGATGCGCGATATCCTCGGAATCAAGGATCGCGAGAATATAGGCCACTGCGATGCCGTCATCGCCTCCGAGACTCGTTCCCTCGGCGGAGATAAGATCACCATCCACCCTAAGCCTGAGCGGGTCCCTTTCCAGATCGATATCACAGTCATTCTTCTTCACCGCGACCATGTCCATGTGTCCCTGCAGGATCATGGGCGAAACAGACTCATATCCTGCGGCAGCCTCCTTGACTATGATGACATTGTTGTGCGCATCCCTGACATGGAATAATCCCCTGTCCCTGGCAAACTGCGC
The DNA here is from genome assembly GCA_009774375.1 of Lachnospiraceae bacterium. Lineage (GTDB taxonomy): Bacteria > Bacillota > Clostridia > Lachnospirales > Lachnospiraceae > COE1. The sequence goes on along the minus strand of VSNO01000009.1, from coordinate 10,857 downwards.
CAGATAACTGCTGATTCCGTCAAGGTTTCCGGAACCGTGCGGTATATTGCATATTTCCTCAAAGTAATGAAATACTTTCCTTGGTTCCAAATTCTCTAATACCTTCATCTTTTTACCTCATTTCCATCTCATAGATCCCTTCCATACCTTTATAATATGTCTGATCCATGGATTATTCATTCTTCTTTAATATAACAGACAATCCCGGAATGGTAAATGTGCCTGACATAATCTTCACAAAGTTTTCACTGCAGATTCCCAAAGTTTATAAAATTTTTAATCCATAAAACAATAAGGGATATCATCATGAAACCTCTCTTCCATGATGATATCCCTCCTTATGGTATCATTCTCTTCATATAAAACGCATTATGCGCTCTTCTTTGCAAGCTCTGCGAGTGTCTTAAAGCCCTCTGCATCATTGACTGCCATCTCCGCGAGCATTTTCCGGTTGATATCGATCCCGGCAACCTTTAATCCATGCATCATCTTGCTGTATGACAGGCCGTTCATCCTTGCCGCAGCATTGATACGCGCGATCCAGAGTCTTCTGAACTGACGCTTTCTCTCTTTTCTGCCAGCATATGAAGAAGCCAGCGCCCTCATGACGGACTGCTTTGCCACCCTGTACTGTTTTGACCTTGCTCCCCTGTAGCCTTTTGCAAGCTTCAATACCCTGTTATGTTTCTTCTTTGCGTTTAAACCGCCCTTAATTCTTGCCATTTTCTAATCCTCCTAACAAATAATCTCCTCTACCGTCCTGATCTTATAAATACGGTAAGATCTTCTTCATATTCTTAACATTGGTTGCATCCGTGATCGCAGCCTTCCTGAGATTTCTCTTTCTCTTTGCGGTTTTCTTTGTCAAGATATGGCTCTTATAGGCTTTTGCTCTCTTTAACTTACCTGTCCCTGTCACTTTAAAGCGCTTCGCAGCTGCTCTGCTGGTTTTCATTTTTGGCATAACTGATTCCTCCTAAACTCATAATTCTTTTATCTTTTAACTGTCCCAAGCTGCCCGAATAAACGGCTCATCGCTTCTCAGCTAAAAACATTGTCATACTTCTGCCCTCTACTTTAGGCTCCTTCTCCACTACCGCGATATCGCTCAGACTCTCGCCGAACTCTACCAGAATATGCCTGCTGTTCTGCATATGAGCCATCTCTCGCCCCCTGAAACGCAGTGTGACCTTCACTTTGTCACCTTTGGAAAGAAATTTGCGGGCAGCATTTACCTTCGTGTTCAAGTCATTAGTGTCAATGTTGGGAGACAGACGAATCTCTTTTACGTCGATTATCTTCTGCTTTTTCCTGGCTTCCTTCTCTTTTCTTGTCTGTTCATACTTGAACTTCCCATAATCAACTATCTTACACACAGGCGGCTTTGCTGTGGGCGCTATCTTCACAAGATCGACTCCTGCCTCCTCCGCCAGTCTCATGGCCTCTCTGGACGACATGACGCCAAGCTGCTCACCATCCACGCCGATCACGCGCACCTCTCTGTCCCTAATTTGTTCGTTAATCATTAAATCGCTAATAACCTTACACCTCCATAAAATAAATCATAAGAAAATATGTCGAGTGCCGTGACACTCAAAAAGTGGATAACCGCAGGGCTATCCACTTCATTTTCCGCTTTGCCGAATCTATGCACATAAAAGACATAATCGTATAAAACCAAAATCATGAACACCTATAAGCCCGTTCGCCATAGGGTGAGAGTGGATACTCTGCTTTCCTCAAACATCAATACTTTATCACAGTATCCGTTCCCTGTCAACCATTTTTTGGTTTAAATGATCATTTTTCACGAAAAGTCGCGCAGAGCGTTTCAGCGCTCGTGCCTGCGCGGTTTCCCTTGATGTCAACATGCTCCGCGCTGCAACGGTAATCCGTATTGTATACACACTTCACCGCCTCGCAGTCAATACTGATATGCTGGCTCGGATGTGAAACCGCACTTGTAAAGCTGTCGCCGCTCCTCTTATGAAAACTCTCACAGCAGGTATCCTCACAGTCGCAGGAATGCTTTCCGCCCACCATGATATCGCCCTTGCAGCAGCAGCGGTCTTTGTTGTAGGTACAATTGCTCACTCCACAGGTTAATTCAGACATACTCGTTACCTCCTAAAATACTACACATATTTTCACAGCAGTAAGGAACTGTCACAAAATACCTCCGCGGCAGTTCCAGATGAGTTTCTGTAAAAGAACTCATACTCAGTATGCCTGATATCCCCCTGCGCTATTCTTATTGATGATCATTTTTATAAGGATTTATTTTTCCTCTGCCGGAAGCTCCTCGCGGATCGTCTTGTTCCGGATCTCCTCCGTGATATCTGCGATGAAGCGCTCCAGCGTCTTCGCACCCTCGTCGCCGGCAAAACGGCTTCTGACGGACACCGTATGATCCGCCTCCTCCTGCTGCCCTACCACGAGCATGTACGGAAGCTTATCCAGCCTCGCCTCGCGGATCTTGAAACCGATCTTTTCCGAGCGGCTGTCCACCGTGGCGTCGATCCCAGCTTTTTTCAGTTCCCTGCAGACACCTTGTGCATAGTCCTCATACTTGTCTGAGATCGGAAGCACGCGCACCTGCTCCGCGCAGAGCCATGTCGGGAATTTTCCGGCATATTTCTCGATCAGCCACGCGAGCGTGCGCTCATAGCAGCCCATGGATGTCCTGTGAATGATATACGGGCGGACTTTTTCACCATTCTGGTCAATATAGTACATGTCAAACTGTTCTGCGAGCAGCGCGTCCCACTGGATGGTGATCATCGTGTCTTCCTTGCCATAGACATTCCTGGCGTTGATATCCACCTTGGGTCCATAGAACGCCGCCTCCCCGACATCTTCCACAAACGGGATGCCAAGCTCGGTCAGGATCTCCCTGATATGCTGCTCGGTCTCATTCCACACTTCCGGTTCACCGATATACTTTTCTTTGTTCTCAGGATCCCACTTCGACAAGTGATAGGTTACGTCCTCATTGACGCCGAGCGTCTCAAGACAGTACTTGGCAAGCGCGAGACACCCCTTGAACTCCTCCACCATCTGGTCGGGTCTGACGATCAGATGCCCCTCAGAGATCGTAAACTGGCGCACCCTGGTCAGTCCGTGCATCTCGCCGGAATCCTCGTTCCGAAAGAGCGTAGAAGTCTCGCTGTACCTGCACGGCAGATCGCGATAGGATTTCTGCGAGTTTTTATATACATAGTACTGGAACGGACAGGTCATCGGACGGAGTGCAAACACTTCCTTGTCCTTCTCTTCATCCCCAAACACAAACATGCCCTCCTTGTAGTGATCCCAGTGTCCGGAAATCTTATAGAGATCCGACTTTGCCATCAGGGGCGTCCTCGTGCGCATGTATCCCCACTCATTGTCCTCCAGATCCTCGATCCATCGCTGGAGTTTCATGATCATCCTTGTTCCCTTGGGCGTGAACAGCGGAAGTCCCTGCCCGATCACATCCACTGTCGTGAACAGATCCATCTCCCGCCCCAGCTTGTTGTGGTCGCGGCGCTTTGCGTCCTCCATGCGCTCCAGATGCTCTGCAAGCTCTTCTTTTTTGTTGTATGCCGTGCCGTAGATACGCTGCAGGCGCGCCTTGTTGGAATCGCCTCTCCAGTAAGCCATGGAGGAGGAGGTCAACTTGAACGCCTTGACGCCCTTTGTACTCATCAGATGCGGTCCCGCGCACAGATCCACAAAGCCGCCCTGGTCGTAGAAACTGATCTCTGCATCCTCCGGCAGATCCTGTATCAGTTCCACTTTAAACGGCTCGCCCTTCTCCTCCATCAACCTGACCGCCTCTGCCCTGGGAAGCGTGAAACGTGTGATCTCATGACCCGCTTTGACGATCTTTTTCATCTCCGCCTCGATTCTGTCCAGATCCTCCCTCGAAAACGGGTCCGCGTCAAAATCATAGTAAAAACCGTCGTCGATCGCCGGCCCGATCGTCACCTTTGCCTCCGGGAACAGGCGCTTTACCGCCTCTGCAAGCACATGTGACGCCGTGTGCCGGATCACATGCAGCGCTTTGGAATCTGTCGCCGTGATGATATTGAGCTCACAGTCCTCCCCGATCACAGTCCTTAGATCTGCCATCTCCCCATTGATCTCGCCCGCGCAGGCCACGCGCGCAAGCCCTTCACTGATATCCTTAGCGATATCGATGATCGATCTCGCCTCACTGTACTCCTTCACGGAGCCGTCCTTTAATGTAATCTTCATTGTCGTATCTCCTTTACCCTGCCCTGTTATTTGTGCGCCGGCGAAGCACCGCTTTTCTGCGCGCCGATCATCATGTCGTCAGCTTTGTTTCCGCATCCGTTCTTGGAACCGATCGTGTTGTTGCTCAGCACTGCCAGTCTTCCGCTCTTTACCGGCGACAGCAGAAATCCGATCAGGATCCCTATCACAAAGCACAACGCCGGCAGCAGATACGCTCCATACTTTGTCCTGATCTCTTCCATTTTCATTTCTTCCATAATGACACTCTCCTTTATCTTAAAAATTTTAGATTCTACTGACATATTTCCTCTGGTGCCCGTGTGCATAAAAAAACCCACACACTACATTCCTGTAATGCATGGGACGTTATCAACGCGGTTCCACCCTGCTTACCTGCACCAAAAACAATGCAGACCACTCATAGATTATAACGGGATCACCGGACCGGATCGGGGCCACTCCGAGGTAGTCTTCAGATATCTCCTGTAAGAGCGCTTTCAGCACATAGGCGCTCCTCTCTGATACATTGCAATATCCTACTCGTCTCATCAACGTGTTTGTTCATTCACTTATTAGTATATTATTCCCTAATTCACAGATTGTAAAGAGAATTTCACAAAATTTATTTATTTTTTCCACAGCACTTTTTGTATTTCTTACCGCTCCCACACGGACAGGGATCGTTCGGATAGATCTTTGCCTCCTTGACGATCGTTGTCGAAGATTTCTGCTCCTTGTACAGCTCCTTCTTCTTATCCTCGTCAAATATCGCATTCCACTCCTCAAGATTATACAGCCACTCCGCTTCTGCCGCCACCATGTTCTTGTAGAGCAGCTCCTTGTCAAATCCAAGACTTACCTCAGTGTCCCCATCCATTTCCTCAATCGGGTTCGCTGTCTTTAAGCTGTCATTGATACCGTCAAGGAAACCCGTCATCGTCATGATATCCACGCCGTATTTCTCAGCCAGTCCTTTTACCGTCCCCCTCACTTCCTCATCCGGATTTGTCAGAAGCTGCTGATAGATCTCCTTTTCTTTCTGGAAATAGTCGATCCAGAGCTTCTGCAGTGTGTTCTTATCGGTCTGCTCGTTGTAAGCCATCCCTCTCCACTGGTCTAATAATGTCTTTTCTTCTGCCATGATCTTTACATCCTTTCGTCTTTATCACATATTTTGGCGCCGCAGTCGATCCCCTGCGGTGTATCCTTCGCAATAAATGCCGTCCATACCGTATCATACAGACAGTAACAGTATATACTAAACTCCTCAGAAAGTCAAAGGGATTGTCGGCTGATCGTGCACAATTTTATTGCGGACCGATATCATGTGTGCTATACTGAAATGACAACACTGCCGCAACGGTTGTGGTCACACTTACTCGAAGGAAACAGAAAGGTATGGGGATCCTATGAAGAAAAATACACGCCGGATCATTGCATTCACCGCACTGGCCGCGATCATCATCCTGATCATTGCATTTGCAGTATCCGCGCTTACCGCCTCTCCCGGCTCATCCGGAGACCGCTTTATGTCACTTTTGTTCTGTATCATAGCAATTCCTATACTGGCATGGCTTCTGCTGTTCTGCATCAGCCGCATGCAGCACAGACATACCATAGCGGAACTATTTCCCGAACATCCTGAACAGGAAGAAAAAGCGAAAGACGATCAGCAAAAATAATAGTGGACTTTTTTCAGATAACATGCTATAATGGCTCTGCCAATGAAAAATCGGATACAGACAGTTCGAAACCATCCTGTCTATAAACAAAACTATGGATTTTAAACCAGACAGATTTCCTGTCTGTGTACTATTATAAAATTCGGAGCTTTGTGCTCCTTTTGTTTTGATGGGAATTTGCAGGTCTGCAGATTCCCTTTTTTATGCACACGAGAAAAGGAGAGATCGATAAATGGAAAATGCCCCGCTGACCAGATATTCTGAGATCACCGAAAAAAACAGGCGTGAGATTGTGCTGCTGCGCGGCTCGGGCTGCAAGTGGCGCCGCTGTACTTTCTGTGACTATCACCTTGATTTCAGTCCTGATGAAACGAGCAATTTTGCGCTGAACCAGGAAGTCCTCGGACAGGTAACCGGGAAATACGGCAGGCTCGAGGTCATCAATTCGGGAAGCTTTGTAGATCTGGACGACAGGACGATGAAGCGGATCCTCGACATCTGCATCGAAAAAAAGATCACTGAGATCCATTTTGAGTGCCACTGGATCCACCGGGACGCAGTGCCTGCACTCCGAAAGACTTTTGCGTCACATGGAATACAGACCAAGATCAAGATCGGCGTGGAGACATTCGATGATCGGTACCGCGAACAGGTTCTTCTCAAGGGTATCGATGAGACGTCTCCTGCAAAGATCGCCGCCTGTTTCGATGAAGTCTGCCTGCTCTTTGGTCTGGACGGCCAGACAGAAGACTCGATGCGGCATGATATCGAGACCGGTCTGACGTACTTTGAGCGCGTCTGCATCAACATCATGGTCGAAAATACTGCCAGGATAAAACCCAGCCCGCCTGTCATTGAGACCTTTATGAAAAAGCTGTACCCGGTTTATAAAGATAATGAGCGTGTGGATATCCTGCTCAACAATACGGACTTTGGCGTTGGATGAAATTTTTTATATATGGAGGGATTTATTATGAACAACGAAATTTTATTGATCCTCAGTCTGGTACTGATCTACACCTGTGTGGTGCTTTTTTACCGTTTCCTGGGAAGATCCGGCCTGTACTGCTGGACAGTGCTCGCAACGATCGCGGCAAATATCGAAGTCCTGATCGTTGTCGATGCCTTTGGCATGGAACAGACACTCGGCAATGTTCTGTTTGCGTCGACCTTTCTGGTCACGGACATCCTGAGCGAGACGGAGGGAAAACGCGCCGCAGACAAGGCAGTCCTGATCGGGATCCTCACTTCCGGCGTGTTTATCCTGATCTCGCAGTCGTGGCTGCTCTACACGCCAAACGCCAGCGACTGGGCTTCCCCTGCGATCGCGTCCGTCTTTTCCAACACCCCGCGGCTGATGCTCAGCAGTATTATCGTCTACGCGATCGTACAGGCATTCGATGTCTTTGCGTACCACGCGATCTGGGCACACACGACAAAATGGTGCAATGATTCCATGAGATTTCTGTGGCTGAGAAACAACGGATCCACACTCGTCTCACAGTTTTTTAATACGCTGTTGTACACTTTTGCCGCATTCTGGGGCGTATATGAGTTCAAGACCCTGATGAACATTGTACTTTCAAGCTATGTGATCTTTATCTTCACAAGCCTGCTGGACACCCCGGCGGTCTACATAGCCAGAAAGCTGTCTTCTGATATCAACGGGAAGGCAGAACTCTCCTATTATTCATCAAATAAAACATGACTCCCACTGCGTCTGCCAGAAACCAGCCGATCGGCACGGACATCCAGATGCCAGTCACACCGATCCTTTCGATGGATGACAATGTATATGCCAGCAGCACACGCATTCCGAGCGATATCACGGTGAGAACGACCGAAACACCGGGCCTGTTGACTGCGCGGAAATACCCGTAAAACAAAAATAACAGTCCGATTCCAAAGTAGAACGATGCCTCAATACGCAGATATCCGACACCCACCGTCACTGCCTCTGCACTGCTTTCATCGAGAAAGAGCGACATGAGCGGCTTTGCAGAACCAACCACCAGGACAGAGATCACAGAGCAGAATACAAACGCACTGAACACCGCATCCCGCATTCCCCTGCGGATCCTGTCGCTTTTTCCCGCACCGTGGTTCTGCGCCACATACGTCGAAAAAGCATTGCCAAAATCCTGTACTGGTGAATAGGCAAATGAATCGATCTTGACTGCCGCCGCAAATGCCGCCATCACCACAGATCCGAAGCTGTTGACAAGCCCTTGCACCATCAGTATCCCGAAATTCATGACAGACTGCTGCAGACAGGTCAGCGACGACAATCCGAGCAGTTCTCTTAAAATGTCCTGGTTCCAACGCCTGTTTTCCTTTTTAATATGTACTTCGGGATATTTCTTCACACAGTAGACCAGAATGCCGATCCCCGCAGCATACTGCGAGATCACTGTCGCTGCCGCCGCTCCGCCGACGCCCCACCCCAGCACACGGATAAAATATAAATCCAGAAAAATATTTAATACAGCCGATACACCCAGAAAGCAGAGCGGTATCATCGAATTGCCCAGTGCGCGCATGAAGTTTGCCACAAAGTTGTACAGAAAAGTCGCCACGATCCCCGCAAAGATCCACAGCAGGTATTCTTTCATCAACGGCGCCACCTCGTCCGGCACGCGAAGAAATGCGAGGATCCCGTGAATCCCCGCATACACAAGGACATTCAAGGTGACAGTGACAGAACCGATCATCAGAAATGCCATATAGATCCCCTTCTCCAGCCTGTCGCGGTCACGCCTGCCAAACTGCATGGAAAAAAAGGCGCTGCTGCCCATGCAGAGCCCTAAAATGATCGAGGTCACAAAGACCATCAGTGTGTAGGAGGATCCCACTGCCGCCAGCGCGTTCCTGCCAAGAAAACGCCCGACGATCAGCGTATCCACCACATTGTACAGCTGTTGAAGGACATTCCCGACCATGATCGGAAATGCAAACCTTAACAGCTTTTTCATGATATCTCCCTGCGTCAGATCGCAGTCCATCCGCTTCATCCCAACATCAAATCCCCCGCTCCTGTGCCAGCCGCTCTCCATCAGTGTCCCCGGCCGCCGCCAGCCGGATCCACATCCCAATCAGGCATAGTAAGGAACTGTACAGAAATAACCTATACAGTTCCCAATCCATTCACAGTCTGATAAACCGATCCAGCGCGCCGTTTTCCACCCATTCGACCGCTGTCTCATAATCTTCATTGGTGTCAAATTCTATCCATCCATTCCTGAATCTGGCCGCCTTGACGTGGTTTCCAGACTCGATCACTGCCTGCAGCAGATCAGTCATATAAGCTTTCCGTATGGTCTTACCGGACTGCTTCCACGGCCTGTCCTGATACGCCTCGTAATCCCTGTCATGGATCTCCACAATCTTTTCAAGCGCCTTTTTTGAGAACTTCAGCAGACCGATATACCGGGCATCGATGTCTTCCAGCTTCGGCGCCTCCAGACCAAGCTCGACAATATTGTCATCCCCGTCAAGCGACAGGCTTTCCGTGTCAAAATCGACCTTTCCGTATCTTGCCTGCCAGTATTCCTGCCAGTTCTCATCCACCGCGACAACAAAGTCTTCCTCCCGATCCATCATTCCCCTGAGCATGCCTTCCTCAAAAAGGATGTCAGAATAACTGACGATGGTGTCCTCATCAAACTCCCGCTTCGCCGCCAGCAAGGACTCGACCATATTTGTGTCAGCGAAATCTGTGTTGTCATAATATTTCACACCGGAATAGGTGATCTTGTCCGCCGCAAAACCCCTGACCACGATGATATCCGTGATCCCGCACCTGCGGTATATCCCGATCTGCCTCTCTATGATCGTTCTTCCGCCAAACTCCAGCATACCCTTTGGAAGATTTTCCGTATACTTTTTTAACCTTGTCCCCTGTCCTGCCGCTAAAATAATCGCTTTCATAGCCTATTCTCCCTCTTTTGCAAATATTTGTTTTATAAATCGGATGTCCTCTGCCTCATACGGCCTCTCCCGCTCGGGATGCCACATCGTACCATAGATCTTCCTGTCCCTGACCCGGACCGCCTCTATCACACCATCCTCCGACCTTGCCTCAACGACCAGATCATCCGCCGCCGCTCTCACTGCCATATTGTGAAAACTGTTCACGGTCCTTCCATTCCACGGAACCGATCCTTCCAGCCGGTGCCGCACGGCCACATGATGCTCCACCCTCGCCAGCCCTGCTCCAAAATAATCAGCGATCATCTGCATCCCCCTGCAGAAACCATATACAGGAATCTGGTTCCTGACAGCGTGATCGATGATCCTTTTTTCGGTCTCATCGCGTTCCGGGGCGTTTCCTCCGTATTTTGACAGATCGTTTCCTCCTGTGAGGATCACCCCGTCCGGTCTGACCTGTGCCAGAAATGTCTGTACTTGTCCAGGAATATTGTTGACCGGGATCGGCAGAAAACCGCACTCCCATATCAGCTTCGCGATCTCCACATCCGCGCAGTCCCTGCGCTCCTGATAACTTTCTATGACTTCTACCCGCTGGGTATATATGATCCTCTTCATTGCTGTTCCCTCTTCCTGTTCTTTATAAGAGCGCTGCCCATGCAATACCATCTCAAATATCCTGTTCGCTATAGCGACACGCCCGGCATCTTCCTTTAAGAAGCCAAACATCAGCCCGAGACTGATCAGCTTTACCTGCAGGCTGAACGGCACACTTTTTCCCTGATAAATGATTTCTTCCAGCATATCCATTGCGCTGCACGTTACAATCTTCGTAATATCTTCATTCTATCACCCTGATCACAGCATGTAAACCAGAGAATTGCAATAAAATCAGTTAATTTTCTTTACCGGTCACAATATTTGTCAAGCAGGGAAATGACTTCTCGCTATTCATATGCCGGACACCCGTCAGCTCTTGCTGACCTGTTTCTTTTGAGCACCCATATGC
>VSNO01000089.1 GCA_009774375.1 Lachnospiraceae bacterium | reverse complement strand
ACTTCGTGGGGCGTATGGTTCGCTAATGCTAAGTCAGGGCAAAATTGACGGTGAATTAGTGTCAAGTTGAAGTGCCTGCCATATCCCCTGATTTCCTGTAAAAACTCTTGTAGGCTGGGAATATTATTACCAACAAAGCCATCTCTCTTTGAACTGTCTCCAACCGTACCCTGAATCTGCCCCGGCAGTTTCTCTTTCCGATGCTGGGCTGTCACCTGATCCGGATTGCCCACCCTCATGTATATTACTGCTTTCATTCTGTCTCCTTTCCATCGTCGCGGAAATTCCACACAATTTCAACTCTTTTGTCTTTGTAAACGTATATTTTCTTAATAAATATATCAACCACTTCCTGTGTCAGCGCTTCTAAATGGGAATACCGTATGACCTGCTTCATATCTTCCTCTGCCCTGCGGTATTCCTCCCGGAGCCGTTCCAGTTCTTTCCCATATGTTTCTTCCTCTGCCGCCAGTAAAGCAACCTGCTCTTTTATGCCGTCCGCTTTCTGCCTGTATGATGCGGCCTGGACGGTGCCAAGCGCATAGCTTTCATACAGGGCATCCGCCTCCGCCTGAAGCTGCTTTTTCCTGCTCCGGCCCTCTGTTATCTTCTTTTCCAGCCTTGTAATACAAGACTTCTGGAAAGAAACAAGGTTCCGGTTTTCCTTTGCGGCATCCCCGCGCAACATCAGTTCCCTGCTTAACATAGTCAGCACGGTTTCTTCCAGCAGATCGGCAGGGAAATAGGTACAACACTCCGGTATCTGCAAAACAGCGTGTTTCCGGCACTCAAACCTGCGGTATTTATTCTTCCCCCGTATGGGCTTGTAAGTCATGGAATAGCCGCATCCGCCGCAGAATAACTTCCCCACAAGCGGGTTTTTCTCCCCTTTTCTGGCAGTGTCAGCCCCTTTACGGAAAAGGCATACCTTTTCATAATCTTCCGGCGAAACAAGCGGCTCATGGTGGCCTGGTATCACTTTCCAGTCCTCCACCGGCACAGCGATACTGCCTTTACTGCCCACATATTTCCGCTTTGATTTCCCATAGGCCATCTCACCTAAGTAAAAGCGGTTATTCAGGACAGCCCGGACAGAGACGTTATCCCATGCCTGCCTCCTGCCCTCTTTCCCTGCCCTCTCAGGGTGGCGCATCTGTGTTTTGGTGGGTATCCCCTTTTCATTGAGAATCCTTGCGATCTGTGTGCTGCCGTTCCCGTCAAGGGCAAGGGCAAAGATGCAGCGCACAATCTCCGCTTCCTTTTCATTCACTACAACCGTATTTTTCAGTTCCCGGCTTTTTTCATACCCGAAGGGAACCTGTCCGAAAACATATTCCCCACCCGCGCATTTATTTTCAACCGAAGCCTTGACCTTTACGGATATGTCCTTGCTGTATAAGTCATACAAAAGTGTCTGGAAAGCCGTGTCAATAGGTGTCGTGCTTCCTGCATGGCCGCGGCTGTCGTAATGGTCATTTACCGCGATAAACCGCACTCCCATAAAGGGGAATATCTGGTTCATATAGGTTCCAAGTTCGATATAGTCCCTTGAAAAACGGGACATATCCTTGACGATCACGCATCCGATCTGATTGTCCTTTACCTCTTTTAAGAGCCTCTGCACTCCCGGCCTTTCCATGCTTGTACCGGAATAGCCGTCATCACAAAACTCTAAAACCTCTTTTTCCCTCAGTTCCCCGTCACTGCGTATGTAAGCATGGAGCATGGCCCTCTGGCTGCTGATACTGTTGCTTTCGTCCTTATCCAAACCATCTCCGATGGCTGCATCTTCCAGGGAAAGCCGCAGGTAAATTGCAAGTTTATCCATTTGCAAGCACCCCCTCAAGCAGTTCATTTGTATAGGCAAACTGTACTTCTATCCGTTTTCCCGGATAGACATAAATCCTGCGGATCAGGGATTCTACCATTTCCTTTGTCAGTTCCCTGCCGCTTTTTAACCGGAGCAGGGCACGGGCCGCCGCGAGGTATTTCCCTGATACAGTATCCAGGTTCTTCCTGCCAGCTTCCAGTTCCTCCTTCTGCCGGTTTAAGTCATTAAGCCTGCCCTCCTGCCGCATCTTATAAGCAACATACTCACTCTGGGGGATAATAGCCTCCCGGTATTCCACATATTTTGTCCGTTCATCCTCTTTTGCGGCGGCAATATCCCTTTCTGTTTTCCTGATTTTTGCATCAATCTCCGTCCCTGCCGCCCGAAGCTGTTCTTTCACAATTTCCATGTATTTTTTCGGTTTCCCCAGATAGACGGAAAACTCTGTTTTAAGGAGCGGCAACAGGATATCCACCAGTTCCGCCTTTGAAATACGGTTTGATGCAGGGCAGCTCTCCACTTTTGTCTGCCCGCCGTTTATGCAGAAATATCCGTCCAGCCTTGTCTTGCTCCTGTCCGCATAAGTTTTGACATAACTATGCCGTGTCATTTTCCTGCCACATACGCCGCAGTAAAGCACACTGTCAAAAATATTCTCCCCGATCGGACATCCTTCTGTCGGATGGGCATGGGATTTCATCCTTTCCTGAAGCCTTTCCCGCACTTTTGCCGCTTCTGCAAACACCGCCGCATCAATAACAGGTTCGTGGGCGTTTTCTTTTACTACCCATTCTTCCTCCGCTTTGTGGATACGGTTTTTCTCGTCCCTTGCAGTGATGGAAGTCCGTCCCTGCACCAGTTTTCCGGTGTATGTCTCACTTTTCACGATACGCTCCACAGAGCCTTTATCCCAGCCTTTGTATTCCCCCTGTTCCGGGTCAAAAAAGACGTTTCCGGTTTTTTTATACATAGACGGCGGGTTGCACTTTTTCCTGTTCAGGTCATCTGCCACCGCCGCATAGCTTCCCGTTTCAATAAACAGCCCGAAAATATGCTTTACAATCCCCGCAGTATTTTCATCCGGCACCAGCTTCCGTATTTTCTTATCCCATCCGGCTTTATAGCCGTAGGGCGGCGGCCCTCCCACATAGGAGCCTTCCTGCCGCCTTAGTTTTAAATGCTGCTTTGCCTTTACGGAAAAGTCCTTTGCATACATATCGTTGACAAGGTTTTTTATCTCCGTTGCCATCTGCTTTGTATTGCTTCCCCTGTGCCCCGTATCAAGCCCGTCTGCAACCGCTATGAAGCGGACACCCAGGAATGGGAAGATTTTCTCAATATAATTCCCCGCTTCCAGATAGTTCCGGCCAAACCGGGAAAGGTCTTTGACCACCACGCAGTCAATGTCACCCAGCCGTATATCCTGCATAAGCCTCTGAAACTCGTCACGTTCAAAATTACTCCCCGTCTTCCCCAGGTCTGTATAACGGTCTATGATCTCTATCCGCTCTGTCCCTTCCCGGTTCAGTTCTTCGATATGCTTTTCCGCGATCTTTACCTGCACTTCCACGGATTCATTCTTTTTCCTGTCCTGGTCTGATGAGAGCCTTGCATAAATGCCTGCTTTATAACATGTTCTCGTTTTTTTGTCCGCCACAGCAGGGGCGGCAGTCCTCTTTGACACTCTCCCCATGCTATGCGCTCCTTTCCGCTGTCTGTGCTTTCGCCGCCCTGTCCGTCAAAACCTTCCGGCCAATCCCTGCCATGACAGCAAACGTATCCATAAAGTAAAAATCGATCACGACCTGCCGATTCTCATAAACATCAATCCGCCTTACAAGGCTGCTCAGCGTATGCCGGTCTATCTCCCTCAGTTCCACACAATCCTGAAAAGTTTTCAGCCTCCCCGCAGAAAGCGCCCCTTTCTTGAACATATCTTTAATGAGCTGCTCCTGCTTCTGCATGGCCGCTTCCAGTTCCTTCCCTTTCTGCGTAAAGCCGCTGTGCAGGCGTTCAAATTCCTCCTTTGTAACAACGCCCTCCCTCAAATCCTCATATAAGCCGGAGCAGAGGGAGTAATATTTATCCTGCTCTTTTTTCAGCCGCCCGATCTCCCTGTCATATCGGGCAACCGCCTCAAAGTTAGTCTCATACTGCATGGCACGGTCAAAAAGTTCCTTTTCTTTCAGGAAGGAATTTGCAAACTTCCGGGCGCTCTCACAGACGATCTCTTTCAGTGCGCTTTCCTCTATGCTGTGCCTGCTGCACCCTTCCCCGCGGTTCTTTGTGGAGCAGATGTAATAAACTTTTGCCGTATCCTTATAACGTATCACCCGCCTTACCATCTGCTGGCCGCAGTCGCCACAGAACAGTATCCCCATGAAAGGGCTGGGCGTTCCCGAATCCGGGCTTCTCCGTCCGTCTGCTTTGAGCAGGTGCTGTACTACCCCAAAATCATCAGCGGAAACGATTGCCTCATGGGTATTCTCCACCTTTACCCATTCCCCTTTCGGTTTCACGGTATGCTTCTTTACCTTATAATTAACCTTCTCCGTTTTCCCCTGGACCATATGGCCCAGATAGACCTCATTGGTCAATATCCGCTTTATGGTTGTGCTTCCCCATCCGCTTCTGCCGGTTCCGGAAAAGCCGCCATGATAGGAAAGCCCCATAGACTTTTTATATTCCTTCGGGGAGAGGATGCCGAGGCTGTTCAGTTTTTCCGCAATCGCGGACATCGCCAGCCCTTCGATCTTCCATGCGAAAATCCGCCGCACATTCTCCGCCGCATATTCATCAATAACAAGCCTGTTTTTATCCGTATCACTTTTTCTGTACCCGTAGGCGGCAAAAGCGGCAATACATTCCCCATTTTTATACTTTACCGCAAGCTGGCTCTTTACCTTTGTGGAAATATCCCGGCAGTAGGAATCGTTTATGAAATTCTTGACCGGCAGGACAATAGAGCTTTCCCCCGTATCCGCCGATACACTGTCAAAATGGTCGGTAAGCGCAATGAAGCGCACACCAAGAGCCGGGAAAGTCTTTTGTATGTACCTCCCGGATTCAATGTAATCGCGCCCGAAGCGGGACAGGTCTTTTACTACCACGCAGTTCACCCTGCCTGCCTCAATGTCGCCGATCATCCTCTTAAATTCTGGCCTGTCGAAATTGCTCCCTGAAAAGCCGTCGTCCACATAGATGTCATAAAGCTCTATGTCCGGCTGCTCCCTTAAGAATGATTTGATAAGTTCCCTCTGGTTTCCGATGCTGTTGCTCTCGGACTTATTGAAGCTGCCCCTGTCCTCGTCATCCTTTGAAAGACGGAGGTACATGGCCGCATAGAATTGTTTTTCTTTCAACTGTATCACCCCTGACTTTTTATTAGCTAACAAGGATAGCCGTTATCCCGTTCATATCTAAAAGCCAGGGCTTCCACTGAATCAAGTCCTGACTTTAGATTAACATAACTTTTCCGTTCTTTCAAGGGGAATCTGCTTCAAATGTGTATCTCCGCAAGCCGCCTCAAATATTCCTCCATCTTATCGTCAATAGTCGGCCCTTCTTCCATAAAGCGCACTTTCACGATATAGTCCCCGATCCGGTGGACGTATACGTTATTCGTCTGCGCCGCAAAAGAAGCCAGCTTCTGGGCGACAGGCTTTTTCGTGTCAACCACAATATCCCTTAAATCCGTCAGGCTGTTAATATCCACGCCCCGTATATCCACAGCCGCCATCTCCTGTAACTTTTCCCTTGTCAGTTCCATATCCTGCCCCCTGGCCGCCTTTCTATATTTTATTTCCTGTTATGGCTGTCCTATCACAAAAACATTTTCTTTCCTGTTACTGGCTTACCCACGGAAACGGTAAGGGAGTTTCCGGCCCCCGCGCTGCCCGTTATATTTTTCCAGGATGACGCGGGCAAAGCGCAACGCATTGTTGCTTGTGGAGAAGTCTGCCCGCCCCCGGCGGTTAATCTCGTCCGGGTCAGCCTGGGAAAGCCGTGAGATAAAAGTGCGGTCATTCAGTTCCGTGTCATAAGTCTTTACAAAGAGCGCCATGCCTGTCAGGAGGGCGGCGGTCAGGGATCGCGGGTCGCCTTTCCATGTATCCCACAGAAGCTGTAACATGCGGGTGAAAGATGCCCCGCCCAACAGCCGGTATGCGTTTACCAGTGCGCGGGTAGACACGATCTCACCGGTTTTCCCATGGCTTTTTCCCAACGCCCATATAAAACCGCAGTTCTCAACAAGCCGTTTGACTTCTGTAATTTCTGCGTCCACACCGGATTCCGCCAGCACGTTTGTAGACTGTGACAGGCTCAGGCGTTTTTTCGCCTTATCCAGCTTATAACAAAGGTCAGCTTCCTGCTCATAAGTCAGGCCATTATAGACCTTGCAGTCTACCATGATCCCCCTGCCGCCGTTCATTTTCCTCATGGCGGAGATACGGTGCTGGCCGTCCACCACATAAAACTTCCCATCACGGAAACTGACCGTGACAGGGTCAAGCAGGCGCTCATCCCATTCCCTTATCAGGCGGTCAACCTCTTTGGGGTTCACGGGGCGCTGGTAGGGCAGGCCGGAAGTCAGGCGGTCTGTGTGGATGGAACGCTCAACGCCAGGGTTGCTGTATTCCGGGTCAGGCTGTACCGCCGGTTTGGGCTTAACTGGTTTCTGGGGGTTATGTTTTTTTCTGTAACTGCTCATTTTTTCATTGTCCTTTCTACTTTATGAAATAATTCTTCAGCGGCCAGGCAGATGGAATCGGTCAGTTCCCGGAGGCTGGCAAGCTGCTCCGGGCTGACAGAAGGAAATACAGTGTCATAATAGGGGTCGTTGTACCAGCCGATCTCCTTATGGAATTTCCGGGTAAACGCCTCATATTCAGCCAGGAAGCTGTCCGGGGTGCCGCTGCAATCTTTATCCGGGTCTTTCAGTTCCGCCACAACATCCTTTAAACTGGCGGCATGTCCTGTCTGTAAGGGGCAATCGCCGGCAGGGGCTGGAGGCTCAGCTTCCACCGGCTTGTCTGCCACGGGTTCTATGTACTGCGGCTCTGGCAATCTGTCAGGCAGATTACTCTGTGCCGGAATTTCAGCTTCCTGTGCGCCTTTTACCTTTGCGGTATATTCATCCACTGTCCGGATTTCTTTTGCCGCCAGGAGTGCAGCGGCCTCTTTCTGCTGTTCCGGCCCCAGGCGGGAAAGTTTCAAAGCCGCTTCCTTTGAAATTTTCTGGTCTGATTTTTTTATAATTTCCTTTGTTTCCGGCATCAGGTTTTTAGCCGTCTGTATCTGCCTTTCTATGGTGCGGGGAACAACGCCCAGCTTCTCCGCGGTGTCCTGTACAAAAGATTTTGACGTGACCGACATTTTGTCGCTCACGTTGTTCCCCAATGTCCGGTTCATGGATATGGCCTGGGCAATCCCTTCCTTCGTTTCCGGATGGAGCGTTTCATAAATCTCTTTCCGGCGCAGGAGTATCTCCCCATATTCCAGGGTGGATATGTCACTGCGCACAATGTTCTCGTCAATCTCTGCCAGTTCCGCCGCCAGCCCTTCCAGGCTGCTGACTGTGCATTCCACATCCTCCCACCCAAGCGCTTTCACCGCTTCCAGACGGTGAAGCCCTGCGATCAGTACATAATCCCGGTCTATGGTGAGGGGGTTTAAAAGCCCCAGTTCCCGTATGCTGTCAGCCAGTTCTTTTACATGGCCGGCATCCAGGCTTCTCCTGCCTTCTTTTATCTGTATTTTCCCTATGGGGACCTGCATATGGCACACCTCCCTCATAATATTTTTCCCTGATTACCAGCGGGATGGAACACCTTGCGCCGCAAACGCCGCCCATTCATCAGAACGCAGCGAAAAAAGGCTTGCGGCGTCAGGTCTTACATCCCGTAAGAAATCCGGCAGATGCTTTTTCACACCTGCCGGAGATAGGAAAGGGAAAACCGCCCGGACAGACACGTTATATCCTCTCTGTCCGGTGCCGGTTCCCATAAAAATCAAAAAAATCCTGCCTTGTGCCGTATTGTCAGGCAGCCGGACTGCCCTACTGCTCACCCCCGGCACGGGAATATCCAAGCCGCCTACGGCTCCATAAGCGCCATGATACCGACAGCAGGTGGCGGCAGGTGACTAAGCTGCCCAGGCCATGCCCTCAGTATCCCCCTTTCACCCTGCGGTACGGGAAAATGCTGGTTCTCCTTAAACTGGCGGCTCATGGCGATCCCGGCGCTGCCACACGCCGGTCACAGGCCCTCCGGGTTGCCGCTCGTGCCTTTGAAGTCATCTTGTTTGACGGGGCAGGCCAGGCAGGAAAGGGAAAAACAGCTTCCCTCCCTTATCCGCCCCGCGCCCGCAGGCAGTCATCGCGCCCGTGCCTGGGCCGCTTGCTTTACAGCCCCGCACAGCAGGAGAAACTTGAATACTGGTTATGAACAGAGGTTCACCCTGTTATTTTCCAATGTCCGTAAGAGGGAGCCAAACCCCCTCATAATGTAAGGGACTAAAACCGCATCCTGATAGAAAAAAATTTGATTATTTTTCCATCATTTTTCTCAACTTGTCCAAAAGCCTGTTTTTCCGGTAATGGATGGTATTCTGTGAGACAGCATACAGCCCAGCCACTTCCCGCTCCGTCTTTTCCAGATAGAACAGTTCGTTAAGCAAAGCCAGTTCCTCTGCGGAAAGGCTGTGCAATACAGCCTGCAATTTCTCCATCATTGTGGCCCTGACCACCCTGTCCTCCACGGAATCGCCGGATGCGGTAAACTGCCAGTCCTGCTCCGCAAGCTGCTCATAGGACAGTTCCCGGCTGGGGATGTATTGTATTTCCTGTGTTTCCGGGTTGACTTTTGTATGCCCTTTTTTCAGCTTCCCCATAAAATAACGTTCCTTGTCCTCGGCGCGGTAATATTCCCGGTATACCTCCCCGCTCACCTGCACGGGCTGCCCGTCTATGTATAAATAAAAATCTTTTTCCTGCATGTTTTCCCTCCGAAATTCTGAAAATGAATAGGTTCCGGAATTTCGGAGGCGGGGAACGGCACCGTGTGAAAGCGACACCATGCGGCAAAAAAAGACATAAAAAAAGCCGCGCCCGGAAGATACCAGGCACGGCGGGATTTTTTTGTATTTTATTGGAATTTCAAAAAGATACGGGGGATTTTCTGTCGATAACAGAAGCACCGCAATCCCCGTAAGGACTGCGGTGCTTCTATGTAACTGTTTCGTTTCTGTTTCTTTCCCCGGACTTCCCAATATATTCCCCTTACCGACGGGAAATAATATGAGTTCCTAAAGTTTTCGCTGATTTCCCTGCTTATTTGTAATAAAAGGAATTATAAAGGATGATATTGTCAACAGATAATCGCCGGGTTGTCAGAAGATAAGCAGATAACGCAAGTTGCGACAAAAAAACAGCATAACCGCAAAGGTTATACCATTTTTGTGTCTTACATAGTATCCTGGATAAACCGGTAGCCCACGCCGCGTATGTTTTCAATACGGCAGAAGGTACAGCCTGCATCCTCCAGCTTCCTGCGTATCCTGTTCAGGCAGGAGTGGAGCCCATTGTCAGCATCCCGCAGGTAGTCTTCACCCCATACGTCACGGTAAAGCTGTTCATTTGTAAATACCCGCCCTGGGCTGGATGCAAGCAGGCAGAGCAGGTTAAACTCATACCGGGGAAATTCCGTTTCCTGTGAATTGATGATAACTTCGTGGTAATCCACGTTGATAAACAGGTTCCCCCTTGAAATGATGCTGGATGGCTGCTGCTTTATCTGGTTCAGTTCCGTATAGCGGCGAATCAGTGCAAGACCGCTTGCAACGGTTTCTTCCAGATAACTGTCTGACCACTTTATATATTCATCCGCCCCTGCTTTAATCGCAGCCGTTTTTTCTGTACTGTCATACTGCCGGTCTAAAACCAGGATCGGGGCTTTTGTCAGTCCCCTTATAATCTTTAACGGCGGTACATATTGCTGCCCGTCTGAAAATATAATAACCAGCAGGTACTCCGTGTTCCCTGACAGTTCGCTGGCTGCTTCCCCCGCACCTGATACGATGCGGGCGGACATGCCTTTTTTCTGCCATTCTCCCTGAAGGCCAGCCAACTGTGGTCGGTCATGGCATAATATCAATATCCATCTTTCCATAATTGTCTCCTTCTATTGTATTTTTGACAATTTGATTTTTAACATCAACGGTTGCCATCACTTCATTATAATAACTTTTTGATTTTCTGTTATTGTCATTTCCCGACTTACAGGTTTTTTCTCTGAAATACAGGTATGAACTACTTTCACTAACAAGCCTATATCTTTCTGGGACTATCCTGCCCTTATGCAATCTGCTTCTCCAGAATAATCTTTACTGTTCCATCCTCTATCTGGAAGAAAAGCGGCATCCCCGGCTGCGAATCTTCATATGTTCCAATATACTTCTGAAACTCCGCCGCATCCGTTGTGGTGTACTCCTCCGGGTAATCAGAACCAGTAAAATCACCGTTCCAGTCAATAAAAGTATATATGGTCTGCCCGTCCAGCTTCCATGTAACAGTTTCCTCATCCGGATTGTATATATAATAGCCGTCCGGCATGTCCTCTTCCGAAAGGTTCAGCTCCTTTATCCGCTCCGTGTCATCATCCGTAATGAACTCGGCTATGTCTACTGTTATGGTACTATCTGTCATGCCTTTCAGGAACGCAGCAATATACTCCCCTCCGTTTTCATCCATATAAGACGGATTTGCTGCCTGGGCCTGGGCATTTTTAGAATCTCTTTTCGTAAGAACAGCCACCGACAGGACTGCCACCACCGCAACCAGAACGATCCCTGTCACCACATAGATACCCATTCTTCTTTTTTCATTTCTGCTCATAACTGTCCTCCTCCACTTTGCAAAGATCACACACTTATCTGTTACATCACGGCATGAAATACCATCCGTATATAAATCCCTACAGTTCCCGATTTAACAGGGCAAAGCCAATCCCTTCCCCATCTCCTTCATAAAGTTGCTCTATCTTTACCTGCTCCAGTCTAAGAAATGCCAGCGCAAGGCCAAGCCGTGATTTCTGTATCTGCAGTTTATCGCTTTCTTCTCTGCACACTTCCAGCAGTTCACCAAATGAAACATCTAACCCAAGGACCAAAATCCCTGTTTGATACGTTGATACCACTACCTGCTCACTATCATTATAATAATTTCCAATCAGTTCACATATCGCAGTGTATAGCGCATGGTATATGTACTTCTTCAGAACCACTTCCTTAACAAAGGCATTGTCCCTCGGTAACGGCTTGATCCGGTGCTGGCTATCCCAATGTTTCCCTTCTATATCTTCATACAAGTTCAGGCATACTGTAGCCAGGTTCACTGTTCCTTCCATTGATTATCCTCTCCATCAGAACTGAAATCAGGATTGTCATGGAAATCACAAAAATAAGCGCTATATAGCCACGGCTGCAGTTCCAGACAAACTGCTTTGCATATGTGATATGGAATACAGAAAAAAAGGTATCTTCATTACTCTGTATATACTCACCACCTCCAGAAAATCCAAACGGAATCATTTTCGCAAAAAAATATAAAATGACTGCCACAAAATATAATACGCTCCCCACTCCGAAAGCCGTGGTAATCCTCGCCAGATCGAGCTTCCTTTTCCCATTTTTTGTGGACTGGCAAAGTTCCTTCATCTTAGTCTGTGCATCGTCGGCAAAGAGCGGCATTATGATGATGGATATCATGATCAGGCTAAGAGGTATAAAGCTGCCCATGTCACGGTTCAGGATCTTCCATCCTTCTGCAAAGCCTACCCTTAATCCGGTAAGTTCCTCTGCTCTCTCCATAAACATCTCTTTTTCGGTTTCCGAATAATTAAAATTACTGTTTTCATCCAGCCTCCGTTTTATCGTCCTTAAGCGGTTTTCAAAAAATGAATTGATTTCCCCATCTGATAAGTCCCTTGCCTCCCTGTCCGAATAATTCAGGGATACCAGTTTTTCTATATTCGTTTCATCCACATAAACCGCCTTCTGAGTATTTTTGAGCATCACGATTGCTTCCTCAATACTTCTGTTACCCGCATTTTCTTTCCCATGCTTCAAATTTTCCCATCCACTAGCCACAAACCCATCCCTGTCCCACAATTCATAGCTCTTTACCGCCTGGTAGCTGCTGCTCACCGACAATATAAAGACAAGAGCAAAAAAGACAATAAGCAATTCTGTTTTCAGTATTCTCTTGCTTTCTACCTTTACAATAGATCTCACAGTCTTCACCACCTAATTCAAATAATATTTCTTATCCCTTCTCCCCAGCCAAAAAGCGAACATTCCTATATAGATCACTGTCAGAATCAGAACAACGGCCATATATGGCACCAGTATTTTCCCACAGAAGAAAAAATCTTCTACTACTGCGTCACTGCTGAACTGAAGCGGATAAAACAATTTAATCTGGCTGTAAGTGTTGGACAGCCTTGTCAGGACTGCAACTGCCAGCACCGAAGCTACGGAAGTTATCTTCAGGTTCTTGGACAGGCAGGACAATAGCATCGTAAAGTTTGCAAATACCAAAGTGCCAAATAAACCGCCAGCAATCTTAAAGAGCATGCCTGTACCAATATTTATATTAAAAATACAGTTGAACCAATAAGTCTGTGCTGATGCCCCAAAACCTCCAAAAGTAGCAACCGCACCATGCTCTATGAGCAGCACCCCGATAAAAATCATATAGACAGAAGCTGTAAACAGATTTCCTGCTATCCATCTTGCCTGGAAGTCTTTTTTTCTTCCCTTTGCCGCTGATAATGTCAACTCATTGATACCGCTCAGACTGTCTTTTGCATATGTGCAGGCAAGGGCAAAAGCAACCACAATAAAGAATACCGGATACTCCAGGTCATACCAGTTCATAAAATTAGAGATCCCCTGACAGTATGCGATGCGGACGGGGGTATCGATCCCGGCGATTTTCTGATCCAGCACTTCAATCTGGGAATCTGTAAATTTCACCAGGCCGGCATACTGGTTCTCATACATGAGTTGTTCTTTTACTGCTTCCCGGTACTTCTGGTAAAATGCCTCCTCCGAATCCAGAAAGTCATAATCCAGCCCCATCTTGTTATTTCCATTCGACATATAATAGGAATAGTAGGCATAATTTATGAAATAATTTGGATACATATATTTTGTCATTCCTCCAGTGCCTAAAAATCCCCTGTGTTCATCCAGATACTGCTTATCTGCGCTGGCCTCATACTGTTTTTTCAGATCCAGCAGATATTCACCATCCACTATGCCCTCGATTTCCTTTGATGCCTCCTTTAAAGCCCGGTAAGATGCAAGACCGCTTACAACCTCTCCATTTTTATCAATAGCCCTCCACTGCGAATTCATGTTCAGATAGATAAAGGTATGAAGGGTAGAGAGGATGCACATTGCCATGACAGCAACAATGGATACCCGGTTCCAGAGTTTCCTGTATTCAAACTTAACCAACGTCCTCATAGATTTAACCTCCGGTTCCCCTATTCCTTATAGCTGCTTCCATCATGGATCACGCTCCATGCGCCGCCCTTACCGTCACGGACAAGGATCAGGTACTGCCACACACCATCCCCATTACAGTATTCGCAGACAAAAATATTACTGCTGTCATACCCTGCTGCAACACCTTTATCCTCGTCATCATAAATCGCCAGTATTCTCGGATCGATACACATATAAGTCACCATCTTTGTACTTGGTTTGAGTCCGAGTGTATCTGTCACATAAATCCGTGCGGCAGCATAGGCTTCCGTAGTTTCCCGTGTATCAAACCTGCTTGTGTAAAATGATCCGGACATATCAAAGGAATAATTGTCCTCATCCGGTGAACCTCCTTCCACCAGGCCGTTAGCCTCCTGGATCATATCCTCCCGCTCCTGACGGTAATTTTTCAGTTCCTCATCCAGCTGTGCATCTGTCTGTTCATCCACACTACCCTTATCATTCTCCGGGATCGGTGTCTGTACCTGAGATTCCCCCTGTTTCTGTGTATCAGATACATCAGCATCCTCTTTACTTTCCCTTTCATCTTCTATGGCAGATGATTCTATCTGTATCGGCGCATCCGGTTCATTCCCACTTTCCTTTGCACATCCTGCCAGACCTGTGACCATTACAAATACCACCATTGCCGTAAACAATTTCTTATTCTTCATTTCCTGTTCCTCTCTTTCTATCAAGAATTTTCTTCCATGATTCCGCCTGCAAAAACATAGTAATCTTCCAGTGTCGGCTCTGCCCGGCTGCCTTCTGCGTCCGGATATTCCTCCCCAACGAAACGCACCTGCACTTCCCTTCCCATCTGCTTTAAATGGATGACAGAGCGTTCTTTCCTGAGTTTCTGGTATACCTCCTGGCTGACTACTGTTTCCCAGACTTGTCCCTCAACTTTCCGAACCAGTTCATCCACGTTCCCGGTCTCCAGAACCTTCCCTTTCTTTACTACCACAAGCTCCGTGGCGATTGCTTCAATATCCGACACAATATGGGTAGACAGCAGCACGATCTTATCCTTGCCCATATCACTGATAATATTGGAAAAACGAATGCGCTCTTTCGGATCAAGTCCTGCTGTGGGTTCGTCCAGTATCAGTATCTTCGGTTCATTGATAATCGCCTGTGCAATCCCTATCCTCCGCTTCATGCCGCCCGAAAAAGTTTTCACTTTCTTGTCTGCAACTTCTGACAGGTTCACAAATTCAAGGACTTCCATGATCCTGTCCTTCAGCTTTGCTTCCGGTATGCCTTTCAGGACACCCATATATTCCAGAAAATCTTTTGCTGTAAATCCGGGATAAACATTATAATCCTGTGGCATATACCCAATCAGGCCACGGTATCCTTCATCCATGCCAAAAATATCCTTCCCGCCATACCGGATGTTTCCTTTTGTGGGGAAGTCCACCGTAGCCATCATCCGCATAAGGGTACTTTTTCCCGCACCGTTTTCTCCCAACAGTCCGTAAATCCCTCTTCGGAGTGTAAAGCTGACATCCTGCAATGCTTCTTTTTTCCTGTAAGATTTGCATAGATGCTCCACTTGCAATTCCATATTTGATTCCATCCCATTGCCTCCTGTTTCTGATATATGTCCTGCCCACACAAAAACACCCGTTCAGGACATATACTATCCTAAACAGGTGTTGTGTTATTTTTTCGTTATGGATGTGTTATTATTGTAAAATATTTTAATCTGTCAATATTTCATAGGTAATCACCACATACCTGTCATGTAACAGCTCCCTGTTGGTATACTCTACCACGGCATTATCCCCAAGGACTACATTTTGATAATCAAGCCCCGCATACAGCAGACCGTCTTCCACCACAAGGATCGCCTGTGTTTTTTCTTCATTTATCTCTGCAGCGTCATCCGTTACCTTCAGGCCTGCCATCTCCACAAAACACTCCAGTTTTTCACAGGGCAGTTCCTCTGGAAGATTATCATACAAGGTCACCTCCGCTCTCCATACCCTGCCGGTGACTGCATTAAGATATAAAACTGCATCTGTATAGGAACCTGAAAAATGCACTGTCCAAAAACTGTAATATGGCTCTAACTGAACCTTTGAAGAACCCTTTTGTATACCAACGCCCAGCGCTGCTTTTACAAATTTCAATCCATCATCTGCTCCCTGGGCCTCCCCTTCCCCTATCCCCATTGATATCAGCCATTCCTCCCCTTCCTGTACCGCTTCTTCCATAGAAATCTGCCCTTCTACTGGATCGTGAAGTGTCTCCCCCAGTCTCTTATTCCATCTTTCCATAGCATCCCTCACCTGAACTGCTGTAAGAGAATATCTTTTTCCATCATCCTTTTCATCCGGTTCATCTCCCCACCCCTGCCATGGGCGGACCGGCGATTCTACCACCGCCATTCCACTTTCCGACAAAAGCTGGCCTTCCCTTATATATAGTATAAAGTTCATGGCTGCCATACTGCCAAAGATAAAGGCCAATGCAAGGAACATGGTGAGAAACGTATATTTATATGTTTTCTTCATCTACGCCTCCTTCATACAGCGGGAATCCAATGCTGATCGCGGTACCCATCTTCCCATCGCTTTCTATCTCCATCTCCGCCCTGTGTATCCTCACAATTTTTGATACCAGGGCCATCCCCAGCCCTGCCCCATGCTGTTTCCTGGAACGGGACTTATCCACCATATAAAAAGCCTCTGTTATACGCCCCAGCTCTTTTGGCGGAATCCCTTTTCCATTATCGCTGATCCTGATCTGGTAGATATTTCTTCCCTGAGTTCCGTTAACCCATACATCCCTGCAGTCTGCCTTGACTGCGTTGTCAACAAGGTTTAAGATCATGGTCTTAAACAGGTCATAGTCCACTTCTATCATGCTATCTTCTATTTCCATATGCAGCGCTGCCCCATGCTTCCTGCATACAGGCTCTATGCCCTGCACAAGGTTTTCAAACATTTCCTTTACAGACATCCTTTCCAAAAGAAAATCCTGTTTATCCAGCACAAACAGATCCATCAGCTTTAAGGACAAGGATTCCAGCCTCATACCTTCACTCAGAATATACTCGGCTGCACTCTTTACTTCTTCCTTAGGCAGTTCCCGACGGTACAGCATATCTGCGTAGCCGATCACTGACGTCAGTGGGGTTTTCAGTTCATGGGCAAAGTTTGCTGCAAAGTCTTCCTTCTGTCTTGCCACATCAGATAACTCTGCGACTTTTTCCTCTATCTGCTGGGCCATCTGGTTAAAGTCAGAAGCCAGCTCACTGATCTCATCTTTCCCCTCTATGCCAATCCTTTCGGAATAATTTCCCTTTGCAATCCGCCCTGCCGCTTTTCCCACCTTTTTAATCGAACCTGTCAGTACCTTTGTCAGCAGGAAGATTACAGGGGAACTGATACACAGGATGGCTATATATATATTTTGGAAATAGGCAATCATACTTTTTTGGGCATCCACCACGGAACTGATGTCTGTCTCTGTGACCAGGGAAACTTTCCTATCTCCCTGCTCTATGCAGCCATATACAAAGATATCGCTTTCCTCCCCTTCCCGGAATATCCGGAAAGCTATCTGGTCATCATCCTCACCATTAAAAACAAAAAAATCAGGCTGCATACCTGTATTGGAAAAGATACACACCCCATCATCGCTAAAAAGGGCAACGGGAACAGTAAACCTCCCTGCCATATTGGGCAGGCTACCTGCACCGTTTCCGAGCAGTTCCGGCTCCAGATACAGGATTGACTGTAAGATATACTTGTTCTGCTGGAATTCCTGAAAGGCATATTTTTTCTCCTGCTCTATGGCATTACCATAAGCATAGTTTACCAGCAAAAACCCTGCGGTCTGAAATGCAATCCCAAAGAGCAGTACAAAACAAAGGAAAATCTTATGGAATAATTTCATGAACTTTCCTCCAGCCGGTATCCCACACGGAATACAGTCTTGATCTGTTTCTCCCAGTTCAGCTTCCTCCGAAGCTGCTGGATATGGGAATCCAGTGTACGGGTATCCCCCATGAACACCTCTCCCCATATTTTTTCATACAGTCTGTCACGGTATAGGGCAGCTCCTTTGTTCTGCACCAGCTCCACCAGCAAATCAAATTCCTTGAATGTCAGTTCCACCATTTCCCCTGATTTCGTAACCGTCCTCGATACCATGTCGATCTCCACATCTTCAAAGGACAGCTTTTTATTGATCTTCCCATACCTCCGAAGCAGCGCCTCTACACGGGCGAGCAATTCCCCTATCTGGAATGGTTTTACGATATAGTCATCCGCCCCCAGCTTGAGTCCATGGATACGGTCATTTACTGCACCTTTTGCTGTCATGAAAATCACAGGTGTCCCAAAAGGTTTGATATATTCCAGCAATTCATACCCATCAATCTCTGGCAGCATGATGTCCAGCAGAATCAAATCAAAAGCTTCTTTTTCCAAATAATCCGCCCCTGCTTTTCCATCATAAGCACAGGTACAGTGATATCCTTCCGCCGTCAGATTTATCTTTATTAAATTTGCAATCGCTTCTTCATCTTCAACAATCAAAACTTTCATCCCAAAACCTCCAATATATTTATTATAGCAAATAGATGTGTCAAAGTTGCGACTTTTTCCTATCTCCCCTGCATATCCAGTCATCGGTTCTGCATCATAGCAAACAGCACCCATGTATAAGCGACACAGGTGCTGTTATCTGATCAGTAAATTTTTTGTTTTATCCCTTTCAATTTCCTGCTCCATTACATCCCTGCAAAATCTATTTGGACTAGCTTCTTTCCGTTTGGTAACGAACTTTCTATTTGTGCATTTTTTTTATATCCAATATTGTACAAAGTCTGAATCAATAAATCTTCTTCCACTTGATGATGAACTTCATCAAGACCATCAAATACATGAATATATGGTGAATCGGACACCCATTTGTCATTTATATTTATCTGAATAATACAGGAGATATATTGGGGCTGCACTTGTTTGACTGTTTTTTGGAAACAATCATATCCGATATATTCAATTAACAAATTGGCAATCAATAATTCTGCTTTTGGAAGCTTATCTGCTTCTTCAATGAGATTTAATTGTATACATTCCAATATATTTGAAATATCTGAATATCTTCTTGTAACCGCTGCCAGATATTCTCTGTTAATATCAACACCATATACTTTTTCAAATTTATTATTATCAATGTGTTCCAAGCCATTCCCACCCGCAATCCCCAAAACCATAACAGAACTTACTGGATAAGTACTGAACTGATCTTTCATCATTTGGTTCAGGTTCTGTAATTGCATAACTGAAGCT
>VSNO01000088.1 GCA_009774375.1 Lachnospiraceae bacterium | reverse complement strand
CAAACATAAATTTTTCCCCGCACCGCATCCGTTTTATATTCTTATATCAGTGTCGACTCATCTGATATATTGACAAAAACATCCTCCACACAAGAATTTAAATAGTCGTTATTTAACCAGTATAATTTTTTTCTTCTATATATCCCTGAACGGCATCGAACGGCAAAATGGTCTCTGATCTATCGCTCTCCTCTCCTTTTATTCCTGTTCTCTTTTCTTGCATTGTTGCCGCATCACAATCTATTGTTTCAACTGTTCCTATACCGTTAACTTGTGAAGAATATTTATATCCAAATTGATCCAATACAATTGCAGAATTTTGTATCATAGCTTTTGTATCTATATTATTGTTGCCAAGCTCTTCTGTGCCTGTGAAAATTTGCTGTACTTTTGTATTTGTCTGCGCACTTAGCGCCATGCCTTCAATGCCATAGAGATTCAAAGTTATCACGAGTACAACTGCAGAACATAAAATGAATGTTTTTTTCATACCAACCTCCATGATTCCGCTCTGCGGAATCTCAAATCAATGCGGAGAATGCCCGTACTTTGGGCATTCTCTTGTGTGAGATTTAGAACTTCTTCACGAAGCAGCCTTTGATGCGAGTGATTAGAAGTTCTTCTCACACTACTATCCCCCTCCATTTTGCAACGCAAATTGAACATATCTAAACTTTAGAAATACATATTGTTACATTGACATTATACCATCAATTGGAGATTTTTTGTCAAATTGTCCCTATTCTGTCATATAGTGGCTTATATTGTTATCCTCACTGAGCATTTTCCCCAGACATATCCCGATTCCAGGCAATCCGGTCATGAGTCCCATACCATATCTGTCCTGTGGGAGCATTTTATCTTCCAGTATGACATTGACAATCTCACTGCGTATCCTTTTCCTGTTACACTCCTGCTCCGCAGTCAGATTGAACTGTTTTTGATATGCATTCATGATCATGTAGTTTCCTGCCATTCCATGACACAGACATAAACCGCGCCGAAGTGACTGTCCAAATAATATTGTTGCAGCCCGATCGATATCCCGCTTTACGAGATCACTATCCTTATATTCTGCAAGTCCGGTCAGACCTAATCGGGATAACAGGATTCCGGCTGCACCATGACACCATGCGTTTGCATACACTTCATTCCCGGTATTTCGAAGATCTTTCCAGTTGCCCTTTTGTTCTGAATATGACAGATTTTCGTGTTCCAAAAGTATATCTATCATCTGGCAATATTTGTTGTCATTTACATGCTTTAGAAGCTGCGCATATGCCATCATAAAACCGCTGTCTCCATGTGCCATTCCCCCCAGAATAATCCTGCACTTCCCAAATTTGGAATCAAATATTTCCTTTGCCAGACAGTCCCCGATCGCTACCGCCAGCCCCAGATCCTCACTGTCATGTGCCACCTCATACAACTTTACAAGTGCACAGATCACTCCGGCATTGCCGGCAAACAAATCATATATCTGATCGTGAGCATATATTTCAGAAATTCTTTTCGCTGCTTTCCGGGCACAGATCAGGCATTTTTCGTCCTGTTGAATATCATACAGCAATAAATATGTGTGGATCAACGCACCGATTCCCACATAAAGCCCTGTTTTTGTTTCCAATTGAAATGCTGGTGTATCCACATATCTGCACACCTTGTCCACAAGGATCGCATCAATATCGGTTTTCTGCAGATATCCAAGACGATGCATAAAAGACAAAAACACCGCAATACCCGAGATCCCGTCATAAAAGCTCATTCCTACAGGCTGAATGCTCCACAGGTTCTCCCCCTCTAATTTTAAGCCGTCCCAGCAAATATCGTCTGCATATACCATCGCTTTTTTCACAACCAGATCCAATATCCTTTGCGTTGCCTGCTCCAACTTTATCCTGTCCAGACCTGATCCTGCACCATCGAAGCTTCCCTTACTGTCATAATATATGTTTTGCAGTCTATCCATATCCATCATATTTAAGGACAGCCTGATCAGATCAAGCTGTTCCTTCATGTCATCCGGTCCAAACCGATCGATCAGATATCTGTGTGTCTCATATGCAGAATTCTGATAGCGTTCCACATATTCATCTGCCCTGCAAGACAACAACGGTGTGTCCATATTCAAGAGCGATGACAGTTCCTTCTTCATGACATGCATATCACATTTTTTCTTTTGAATCACCTGCAGCATCAGCATATGCTCCTCCGTCGTTCTCATAAACATTGGGTGAAGCGAACTTGACAAATACATCGCATACTGCTGTGTATGCCGGACTAAATATCTCGTATCAAGATGCCATAACGGCTCTATCAGTTCTTCTATCTGTACTCTGTTATCCATATAAAACCTGTATGCCGATGTAAACCCTTCACATACCTCCTGTATATACTGCCCGGCACCGATTTGCCTGCCCTGATATGTCGGAATACTGTTTCTGCCGGCTATCTTTATATAGTCATAATCCACATACATATCAGATGTTTTCTCATTCCTGACAACTGGCAGTTTCATCGGTGAATACACTTCATTTACCATGTGCAGGGCACTGATCGTCACACCTTTTTTCCTGTCTCTCCACACAGGAAACGGCAATATTCCTGTGCGTAGGACATTCCAGCCCAATCGCTCATTGACCTGATCCTCTGCATTTCTGACTGGAGACCGTCGCTGTATTCCCGGAATGGTCTCTACATCTACCAGCACCGGCATTCCTGATGCAACGATATTTTCCTGATGCATATCCCCGGCATGGAGAAGATAACACAAAAATAAATGAATTCCCATGCCTTTGAAATATTCCTGCACCTGCTGCTCGTTTTCACATGAAAAGGCAGGTATATAACCTGCTATTCCATAATTCCTGCAATCGATCACCGGATAAGAAACAGTCCTGTTTCCTGTATGTTCACAAAAGTATGTGTATAGCACCTGATACACGATTTCCTTTTGCATCGCATGAGGCTTATACACGATTTTCTTTCCTGTATCAAGTGTGCATTCTGCTGCCTTTCTCCCTTTCTGATGACGATCGGTTCCTGTGATCTTTAACGATGTTATATAATGAAATTCCTCACCCGCACAAAGCTGTTGTGTTATCTCCATATGACTGCTTTCTATATTACGCAGCATTTCTTCTAAATATTTTATTGTATATGTCATACGGGCGACCAGCAGACGTGTCATCTCAAAATAATCGCTGCATAATTTGTGCACATAACTCACATCAGCTAACATATTCTGACAGTAATGCTGATACTCCTCTGAGCTGTCCGCCCCAATCAGTTTGCCATCACTTTTACAAAGATGCATGTCATAAATGAGGACTCTTCTCGGAATCCTCCCTATACTGTCATATATGAGCTGTCTTAACACGCTTTCTTTATTTTTTAATATGGAAAATGTATCGACACTGATCGCAGAATACTGCAGATAGGACTCAACTATAATCTGATAAAACGGTGCAAAAAGAACGTCTGAAAACCAATGATCTGATTCCTGCGCCCTCTCTGTCGTGTGATGTCCCAGGCTTTGAATATATCGCTCTGTCTCCTCAATGCAATCTACGTGGGCTGTGATCACATTACTGCATATGTCTCTTGATAAACTGCCGTATAGCTCACTGCCTAATAGTTTTATCCAAAAATCTTGATTGTCCACGAGGATTCTTTTCATTTTTTCCTGCATTTTTCTCTTATTGCCCCAATTTACATTTATTCGCCATAAATTTACTAAACAGCACGCAAAATAAGCTTATACCAATTTTACCATGCTTTCTCAATCTAATCCTATTTTTCTATTGCTTCGGATCTGTAAAAATAACCAACGCAACTCGATTATTCTCCTATGTATCCGATACAGGTTTTAAATGTTAGGTTACCACATTCCGCCCACAATGTCTTGATTTCATTATCAACCTCTTTTTCTAATAATTGCGCACGCTCTATTTCAATCAAAATATTCCCTGCATATACCATATTTTCCTGCATAACCTTCCTCCTAGCCCATAAACACAATATCTACCACAAACCTTTTGTTTTCATACAAAATATCAATCATTCCGTCATATTTTTTCACGGTATCCTTCACACTTTCCAGCCCCCAGCCATGATTGCCGCCATCGTTTTTCCCCGATATCAGTCTCCCGCCGTCCTTCATGGGCTCCTCAGCATAGCTGTTTACTATGTACAACCGAAACATGCTGCTCATTTCCTGAATCCTGATCTCAATAAACCGATCCATCCTGCATTTTGATGCCGCCTCCACCGCATTATCGAGCAGGTTCGCGAGGAGAACAAAGAATTCATTCTCCTCGATCGGGGATCTGCGCATCTCAACCTCCACAGTAACCTTAATATCGCTTTCTGCACACTGCTTCACAATCCTCCCGATTAGATAATCCGCCATATCATAACCTGTACAGGTGATCTCCGCCTGCACATTGTCCTTAATATACTTATTTTGAAAATAACTCAGGCATTTCTCATATTCCTCCCGAATCAGACAATTGTATACATACTCATCCTCATACCTTCTGTCATGATCCTTTTTCAGTTTCTGGTGTATTTCCTCTCTCAGCAGATCATAGTATACTTTCATCCTGCTTTCATTTGCCTTCAATATATGATTCGTTCTGATAACAGCATGATACTCCCACACCAGCAACAGACTAATAACAGCAAGCAGCAGTAATACAATAAGCGCTCCCAACAATATCAATGAATTGATATCGTAACCTCTCTCCCAGTCAACATTGATCACATAGACTACAATAGCAATTTCTATGAAACCAACAAAAAACAGAAACAGCCTTTGAAACGATATCTTATTAATCCATGTGCTGATGATGTTTTTTTATATAGACACCCGATAAACGCAACAGCTTCCATACACAAAATGCAGACACTTGTCCATTGATGATTATTTATCACGCTGTCATTGTAGCTCAAATGATATATTACTGCACAGATCAATACTGTTGGCAAACGCACCATTAATATTGCGCCACTTACAAAAACGCTCCATACTATCGCCCGTCGCCATTCTTCCTGTATCAATATACAAAGACTCAGACATAATAATGGCATCAAAAAATATAATACATCTGGCAGACATTGCAGCAAAATGATATTCGTATGAAGTGCTAATACGATATACACCAGTAATACCACTCCCGCCAGTGCCTTTGCTAATCCCCCTCTAAGTTTTTCTCTCCCGCAAAGTTCTACAAACATCCCCACGCTGAATGCCAACTCCATGAACGTCTCCAACACACCACACGCAATTTTTATGATCATACTTCTCTCCGCCAATAAGCGATCAACTGTTCCCGGACTTTCCTGTACCTCGGACGGCTTATCCTGACCATACTGCCATCTCTTAATACCAGCTGGTCTTTCTTGATGGATTCTATCTGCCTGAGATTCACGATATAACTTTTATCCACATATATAAATTCGGCAGATGCGAGTGCATTCATAACCTCAGTGAGCGTTTTTCTCTCCCTGCATGTTCCGTTTCTGTGGCGGAGATTGATGTATTTCCCATCCTTTTGAATGCAGATGATGTTTTTATACAATATCCGCTCCACACTGCCCGCCGCATCGACTACATAGGCGCGCTGGTCAATCTGGTCGATCACAGACAGTGCATGATCCAGCACATCTGAAAGTTTTTCTGTCAGCATCCGCTTTGGAATAAAACGGTATGCATTGACCTCAAATGCCTCCGGCGCACATTCGAGATGATTCGTGACATACACGATCACCGGCTCCTGATAAAGGCTGCGGATCCTGTGCGCCAGCTCGATCCCGTTTTCCTGCCTTACCATCTCCACATCCAGAAAATACAGGTCAAAATAACGTTGCTGTGCCAGTTCCGCCATCAACTGCCCTCCGTCCTGATAAAGGCTGACTTCGTATGTTTTGTCGGGATATCCCTCAAAATATTTTTGCACTAACCCTTTTATTCGTTCACCTTCCTCCTTTTCGTCATCAACAATTGCGATCAAATACGCCAGATCATCAACGCTTAGACCAAACACCCGTATCACCTCTTTGACACCTAATATATTTTCTTCTCAATTGTATCAGATTTAAATCAAAGCATACACTAAAAAATCGACAAAAATGGCTTATTGTCCTCTTTTTGTCGATTTTTATCCTTATTCTGCATTTTAGCAAATATCAGTACTATTTTAGCACAGGATATGTCAATTTATGAAATATGGAAATATTGTGTATACGTTCTGGTTTATTTATATATCCTAAAAATAGTTTAGACTTCCGCACCCTACAGTTCCAGATTCTCAAAGAGACATATTTTACTTCCATACAATCGTATGATACAGCTATACCTGTCCTCGGACCGAGTGCCGGATATGTTGACATCCATGAGCAGTGCATCCTTTTTCAGCGACGCGTAACTGTCCTCTGTCACGGCGCTGTATACATCTGCCATCCTGTCAAATTCTTCATCCGCCAGTGTTTCGAGCATCCATGCATCACACCAGTATGCTTCATTGAAATAATCCGGATTCACCTTTTTGAAATCGAATTCCATCTGTGTGCTTCCACTGTCAGGAGACAATTCTCCATAAAAATCCTCCAGTTTCCCCACAACAGATCCTTTCGTCGTCTCATCAATCGTTATTTCGATCGATGCAAGTCCGCCGATTCCGGCCTTCTCCTGTGCAACGTACAAGACCACTCTGGAGCATTTACCAAGCCTGCTGTCCACAGGCGTGCTATATTCATATGTCATGCACGTACCATTTCCACTCGCATAATCCTCCTCCGATAACGGACTTCCCAGAACCGCCTTGATCTCATCGGCATTCATTCCCCAGCTCAGTTTTCCGTCGCCGACCGGTATGTTCTGACAGCTGTACCTTTCTTTTTTGCTGCCGCAGGCAGTGCACAACAGCATGATCAGAAGCAGATATACACATAATAGCTGCTTCTCTGTGTGACCCTTTCCTTGTAACATCCCCATCATTCCTCTTTTCATACACTTCGTTTCACTGTCCTCTGATTTCCATTTCTTATTGCATATTTTTGTTACTTTGTCCTTATTCTGTCATATATTGGCTTATTTCTGTTAACCCGTGTATCAGAAAAAGGCTATGTATCTTTGCCCATAGCCTTTTCCGATCTTTATACAATCTGCAGCAGGTGCGTCTTTGTTCCTGTCAGCGCACAGCTCCTCGCATCGGGCTGTGAGCCGCCGATGCTGATCTCATACCCCTCTGCGGCATATTCCGCGATTCCGCCTTCATTAAAGAGCTGGAACGCCTCCGGGGACAGTCTGATCGTCAGTGTCTTTTCCTCCCCCGCCCTCAGCGTCACCTTTCTGATCCCTTTGAGCTGGGCGTTCGGCGCATCCTCCCGTTTTGCCTTCACATATGCCTGTACCGTCTCTGTGCCGTCCATGGCTCCTGTATTCTTTACCGTAAAATGGATCTCCACTCCCTGCCTGATATCCGGTGTCCCCGCAAACCCAACATTGCTGTAGTCATACGTTGTATAGGACAGGCCGTACCCAAACGGGTAGAGCGCCTCCTGCGTCATGTAGCGGTACGTGCGCCCCTTCATGGAATAGTCCTCAAAGTCGGGCAGTTCCTCCGTCGTCCTGTAAAATGTGACCGGCAGTTTTCCCTGCGGGTTTGCCTCCCCGAACAGAATGTCCGCGATCGCCATTCCGCCCTGCGCACCCGGATACCAGCCCTGCACGATGGCATCGAGATGCTCCTGCTCCCACGTGAGCGCCGTTGCACTGCCGCAGAGCACCACCAGGATAACGGGTTTTCCGGATTCCTTTGCGATCCTAAGGATATCATGCTGGATCCCCGGAAGCCTGAGATCGGGCTTGTCCCCACAGCCGTACTCATTGCCGGTATCGCCCTGCTCTCCCTCCAGCGTGGCGTCCATACCCATGACTGCGATGATCACATCGCTCTCCGCACAGATCCCGCGCACCTCCGAGCTTCTGTCATTTGCCTCCGCAAGTCCTGTCGTGCGGTCCTTGTACAGATGACAGCCCAGGGAGTACATCACCCGCACATCATCACCGAGATAATCCTGTATTCCCTCGAGCACTGTCACATACCGCGACGCAGTTCCCTCATAGTTTCCGACCAGCGCACTCCTGCTGTCCGCGTTTGGCCCGATCACGCCGACCGTCTTTAACCTCTTCCTGTCGAGCGGCAGTATATTGTTCTCATTCTTTAACAGGACGATGGATCTCGTGGAAACTTCGCGGTTCAGCGCCCTCATTTCCTTAGAGTCCACAACAGAATACGGGATCCTGTCAAACGGGTTATCCGCTTTCTGGTCGAACACGCCGAGCTTCATGCGGGACGTAAACAGGTTCGTGACCGCCTCGTCAATGCGCGACTCCTCCACAAGTCCCTCTTTTACCGCCTGCACCAGATAAGAATACAATGTCCCACAGTTCAGGTCACAGCCGTTTGTCATCGCCATCGCAACAGACTCCTGCGCGTTGGAAGTGACCTTGTGTCCCTCATAAAAATCCCTGATCGCCCAGCAGTCCGAGGTCACATGCCCCTCAAATCCCCATTCGTCTCTCAGGATATCGATCAGCAGTTCATGACTGCCGCAGCAGGGCACGCCGTTGGTCCTGTTGTACGCTCCCATAACGGCCTCCACATGTCCCTCCTGCACACATGCCCGGAATGCCGGAAAATAGGTCTCCCTCATGTCCTGTTTCGTCGCCACGGCGTCAAATTCATGGCGCAGCGCTTCCGGTCCGCTGTGCACTGCAAAGTGCTTCGCGCACGCCGCGGCTTTGAGATAATTCTCATCATGACCCTGCAGTCCCTGCACGTAACGCACGCCCAGACGACTTGTCAGATAAGGATCCTCGCCGAAGGTCTCATGCCCCCTGCCCCATCTCGGATCCCTGAAAATATTGACATTCGGCGCCCAGAATGTGAGCCCCTTATAGATATCGGTGTCCTTTCCGCGCTGCTGCATGTTAAATTTGGCGCGCGCCTCCGTCGATACCGCATCGCCGACCTGCTCGAGCAGATCCTCGTCAAATGTAGCCGCCATTCCGATCGCCTGCGGAAATACTGTCGCCGTGCCTGCCCTCGCCACGCCGTGGAGCGCCTCATTCCACCAGTTGTATGCTTTGATGCCAAGCCGCTCTACCGCCGGGGAATTGTATAACGTCTGCTCGACTTTCTCCTCCAGTGTCATCTGTGCGACCAGCGCCTTAGCCCGCTCGCGGTACGCTCTTAATTTATCCTTGTTTTCGTTCAGTTCCATATGATCCTCCATTCAATCCACTATGTTCCATTTGTCTTGTCCCTGTGCAGATAGTACACATTGCAATACTTCTCTTCAAATACACATTCCCACTGATACGCTGACGCTGTCGGAGCGCCATCCCAGACCCTCTGCAGATTCTTTTTTTCATCTGCTCCAGCCGCAAGATACACTACCAGAGCATCGGCATTTTGAATCTTCTCCTCAGAGATCACGCCCTCACTGCCAGCAGCTGCAAAATAGACCTGCGGATAAGCAAACAGTTCATTTGCAACAGACCAGATACACCACTCATCCCCAGTTTGATAGAAATAAATAACAGGAATTCCTTTTCCGGCACATTCCTGCGCGAACGCGGTCTGTTCACTGTCCTCCGGATAGAGAAATATCACCTCTTCGCGCCAGGCGCTCAATAAGCCCGCAAGCATACAGATCAGCGCCACACATATTCCCACATTTTTTCTGCAGTTATCGCGCAAAACCGGCCAGGCACTCTGCGGATTTTCAGCCATTCCTGACATCTGACACCACAATTCCCTGACTGCAGCAAAAGCGAGCAGAACAATGATCCCATAGACAGGAAGCTGATAGCGGTTAGACGTCTCCCCCAACAGTAACGCTGTCTTCGAAACCGTGAGGAAATATCCTATTATCGCAAAAAGCAGGATAAAATATTCAGCTCCCAGCCGCCTTCCATCATCCCTGCGGCCTGTCACATACGATGCCTTCCTGATCCTCCACCCCGCTATGATCGCCGAAAGCAGAATCACTGACAGCAATCCCCAAAACAGTCGTCCGAACACATACCGATCCATCAGATCAACAAAAAAACGGACTCTTCCAATAGTATTGGACACATCAAAAAAATTCGCTGTCGCCTGCGCCCCGCGCTGTCCCCGAAACATCTGCCCCAGGCATGACGGATATGTGAGAACAGCCAGTCCAAGTGCAATCCCCTGACTGACAGCATATCTGACACAGTTCCAGATATGCCTGTCACGCCATAATAGCCATATGTTAAAAATCACTGCCAGATAAAACAGGAAAATGAAATAATAATAATGCGTCAGAAAACCTGTATATGTTACCAGCATCACAGGAATGAGGAAACCACGCACTGGCAGCGCCGCATCTCCCCGCTCACCACTTGGATACCGGACTGCCGCCCTTTCCTTCACCGCCCTGATATGCAGAACCGCACAAAGCAGCACAAAAGTTGTCAGCATCTCATACATCCTGATAAACACTACACCGCTCATGGCCGCCGGACTCAAGCCATAAAACAACGTGACGGAAAGTGCAAGCTTTCTATCACCAACGCCGATCAGGAAGGACAGATATGACAACAGGATCATATTGATCCCGTGAAAAAAAAGATTTACCGTCAGACCGATCCATTTGGAAAACACACCCGGAACAAGCGATGCCACTGTGTGAAACACCCAGTAATACATCGGCGGATGCACATCCCACGACTGCACTTGCTTTACGAGTCCATACTGAAAACGCTGTTCCGGAAGGACAACAAACTCATTGCCATAAACTTCCCTGTCCATCCATTGGCCATCATTCACATAGAATCCATTCGTGCGTGCCGTGGAATAATAGGTATAATATTCATCCTCATGAAAGCCTGTTTTCTGCGTGCAAAAGAAGAAGGAAACTGCCATCTGCACCGTCCAAAGCAGCAAAAAACATATGAGATATCCCGGGTTTATTTTTTTATGTTTAGTATGTCCTTTTCTCATGATCTGCCATTCCATTCGTCCAGATCGATCTCCCTGTCCTTAAAATAATACTTGCGGTCACGCTCACCGATCTCGCGCATCACCCGGCAGGGATTTCCGACAGCGACCACATTGGACGGAATATCCCTGGTCACGATACTCCCCGCGCCGATCACCACATTGTCACCGATGGTCACACCCGGCATGATGATGGCGCCCGCGCCGATCCAGCAGTTACGCCCGATATGAACCGGCATGTTATATTGAAGTCCCTGCTCGCGCAGCTCCGGCAGGATCGGATGCCCCGCCGTTGCGATCGTCACATTCGGTCCGAGCATCGTGTAATCGCCGATATAAATATGCGTGTCGTCCACACATGTCAAGTGATAATTCGCATACACCATCCTGCCAAAATGACAGTGATGCCCGCCGAAATTAGAATAAAACGGCGCTTCGATATAGACGCCCTCACCGCAGTCACCCAGCATCTTATTGAGCATTTCCGCCCGCTTCTCTCCCTCTGACGGCTTCGTCAGGTTGTACTCGCACAGCAGATCCTGGTAAGCCATCTGCTCCCGCATGATCTCCTCATCTCCCGGGAAATAAAGTTCTCCGGTATGCAGTCTCTCTTTCATGTCAATCATTTCCAAACCTCCATATATGAATCATACGCAGTTCCTGCCACTGCCATACTATTTTTCCATAATAACATATTTCCCTCTAGAAATCTTTCACAATGTGACATAAAATTATAACAATTCTCTTCACTTTTTTCCTCTGGACGCCCGTGTGCATAAAAATAAGGGCGAAATCCTCCGCCCTTATTTTTATCCCACCGTTCAGGTACACCCTGTCTATGCGAACGGATTCTCCGTAGGATACGGCAGTGACTTCGGCTGGTTGTAGTTCAGGTCTTCCACCGGAACCCCTATGTACTTAAACACTTCATACAGTGCCTTTCCAAAGTGGCCAAAGGCAACCGCGCCATGATGAGGATAGTTCTTCTCGATCAGCACATGGCGATAGAAGCGCTGCATCTCGGGAATCGCGAACACACCGATGCTTCCGAAGGACCTGGTCGCCACAGGAAGAACCTCACCCTGTGCGATGTACGCGCGAAGCTTGCAGTCTGCTGTGGACTGTAAACGGTAGAATGTGATGTCGCCCGGAACGATATCGCCCTCGAGCGTACCCTGCGTAACCTCCTCGGGAAGTGTCCTCGCCATGATCATCTGGTGCTTCATGCTGCAGAAGCTGAGTTTCCTGGTGTTGGTATTTCCGCAGTGGAAGCCCATGAACGTATCATTGTGTGTATAGTTGAACTGATCTTTGATCGACTCCCTGTACATGTCGGCTGGTACTGTGTTATTGATGTCGAGCAGCGTCACCGCATCCTGGCTCACGCATGTACCGATAAACTCACTCAGACAGCCATAGATATCAACCTCGCAGGATACAGGAATGCCCATACCCGTGAGACGGCTGTTCACATAGCAGGGAACGAAACCAAACTGTGTCTGGAATGCCGGCCAGCACTTTCCAGCGATGGCAACATACTTGCGGTATCCTCTGTGCGCCTCAACCCAGTCGAGAAGTGTCAGCTCATACTGCGCAAGCTTCGGCAGGACTTCCGGCTTCATATTG
This sequence comes from Lachnospiraceae bacterium, assembly GCA_009774375.1. GTDB lineage: Bacteria > Bacillota > Clostridia > Lachnospirales > Lachnospiraceae > COE1. The sequence goes on along the minus strand of VSNO01000088.1, from coordinate 6,145 downwards.
CCCTCCCCGAGCTCTGCCTCCATCTCCTTCACCTTCGCCGGGATCCTCTCGTCCCCGTCATGCTTCTTGAATGCCTCGAACAAGTCAAGCTCCGAGTTCTCCTCGATCTCAACACCGATATTGTAGAGCTGCTTGATCGGCGCATTGCATGCCAGGAAATTGAGCGGTCTGGGACCGAATGAAATGATCTTCAGATCGGAAAGTCCGACGATTGCCCTCGCGACCGGCAGGAACTCGTTGATCATATCCGCACATTCCTCCGCTGTTCCCACCGGATATTCAGGAATGTACGCCTTGATATTGCGGAGCTTCAGATTGTAGCTTGCATTCAGCATGCCGCAGTATGCATCGCCGCGTCCGCCGACAAGGTCGTTCTGTGTCTCCTCCGCCGCCGCGATAAACATGGCAGGACCATCAAAATGCTTAGCAAGAAGCGTCTCTGAGATCTCAGGACCAAAGTTTCCAAGATATACACAGAGCGCATTGCAGCCCGCCTTCTTGATATCCTCAAGCGCCTGTACCATATGGATCTCGCTCTCCACGATGCATACCGGACATTCATAGATGCCATCCATGCCATACTTATCCGCATACGCCTTGACCAGCGCCTTTCTTCTGTTCACAGACAGACTCTCTGGAAAACAGTCACGGCTCACAGCCACAATACCTACTTTTACCTGTGGTAAATTGTTCATTTTGAAATCCTCCTTATTTAACACGGCAGTATTCCCACTGCCTGGTCACACAGTTTTGCCTCGCATGCATCTGCAATGTTCCATATCGCAGTCCTCATGATGGAACCACACCTCGCAGCCACACCATTTTACCGTCCGCAGAACTGTTGCGTTCGTGTATCGTTCGTGCCTTGCGTGCACGGGCACGCGCCGGCAGCTAACTTCATAATAGTGTGTGTTCTTTAAAAAATCAAGAGGATATTTATCAATAAATGATTTTCGTCAAAATAGATAAAAAGTATTGTGATTTATGCCTAGCGTGCCCGTGCAACATTCCGCTTGCTTTTTCTGCCGACTCTCCTTATACTTAAATATGTAGAAAATGCTTTCTGTCAGATGCGCGTGACAACCTGTGAGAGATCCGATCATCTCACAGATGACCGGCCTGAAGCAAGCGCAGAAGACACAGGGATGGCGCAAAGAGAAGCGTACAGATAACAGGAACGACCGCAGGAGGAATCATATGGCAACCATAAAGGAGATCGCCGCGCTGGCTGGCGTGTCGCGCGGAACCGTTGACCGGGTACTCAACAACAGGGGTTCTGTCAATCCCGCCACTGCCGATAAGATCAGGGAGATCGCAAAAGCTCTCGACTATAAACCAAACAAGGCAGGTCTGGCGCTTGCCGCCCAGAAAAAGAAATTAAAACTCGGTGTTATCCTGTTTTCCACGGACAACCCCTTTTTTGCCGATGTCCTGACAGGCGTCAACGAAAAGGCAGAAGATCTGGCCGGATATAACTGTACCGTCCTCGTAAAACAGATCCCCATCAATGTGGACGCCCAGCTGAGAGCCATCGAGGAGCTGCTCCGTGAGGACGTGAACGGGATCGCGCTTGCGCCCCAGAATGACGAGCGCATCCGTGTCCGCATCAACGAACTTTCTGCACAGGGCATCCCCGTCGTGACATTAAATACCGATATCGAAAACGCCAGGCGGATCGCCTACGTCGGAAGCAACTACACAAAAAGCGGCGCCACTGCTGCCGGTCTGATGAGACTGATGACGCACGGCACGGTCCATATCGGGATCATCACCGGTTCCCCGGACATCCTCTGCCATACAGAGCGCATCGCCGGATTTACTGACACGCTCAGACCTGACAGGGAGCGCATGCATATCGTGTCGGTCGTTGAGACGCAGGATGATGAGATCGAGAGCTATGAGCAGACCTCACACCTCCTGAAAGCGCACCCTGAGATCAATGCGCTCTTTTTTGCTGCCGGCGGCGTGTACGGCGGCTGCCGCGCGGTCGCATCGCTGGGACTCTCCGGCAAGCTTTGCGCGATCGCCTTTGACAAGGCCGACACGACAGAACACTTCCTGAAGCAGGGTACGCTGTCCGCAGTGATCTGCCAGCAGCCGCGCATCCAGGGCGCCAGGCCGCTCGAGCTCCTGTTTGCGTACCTCACCTCCGGTGAGCTCCCTGAGAAAGAATATAACTACACCGCTGTAGATATACGGATCCTGGAGAACATTTGACGATGGCACATTAAACATAATCGAATATTCCCTGTACTGCATCAGCAATATTGATTCTCTCCCCCAATGAAACCTGACCTATTTTTTTGTATCCACGCACTGACAGATCAAGCAATGTCAGTTTCTCACACTGAACATACTTCCGCGCTTGTCCCGTTTGAATCAGAATGTGAAGCGGATTCTCTAAAGAATTATCATATATAGGACATCCAATGATCTCCCCGGACAGATTGAAGAAGTCCTTACTCACTACCAGCACAGAATGCTTGATCCGTTCAACCCTTAATATGTCTCCCTGAGGTACTGCTTCGAACATCACCACACCTCTCTCCCAACAGGTTCTCCCCAGTCATACTCTCCATCAAGATCCAGTCCTTCTCCAAACTCTGCCGTTCTTTCTTCTAATGTTTTATGCCGAAATGTTTTCGATAATATGATCGCACCATTAATCACCGCAATATTCAACATCTCATTCATCGAGATCCCGGCATCCTCAAGAATTTCCCCGGGAATCCTTACTCCCTGGCTATCTCCCCACTCTTTCACCTGTACTTTCACAGAAACAACCTCCCTTCACTATATATATTTAGTATAAATACCCTTTCGTCTCATTTCAATCACAATTTTTTCACGATTTAGTACCTAATGTTAATCCTTTCCCTGAAACTCCGTCATGTTCGGCCGGAACCGCAGCGGCAGCATACTCATCTGCAGCTTCGGATTAATGCGCGCCTCGATCGCGATGCTGTCGCAGAATTGCCGGAACAGCTTCTGGTATTCCTCCTCAACCTCAGAGTACAAAAGCGCACGCTCGTCAAAATCCGCCCCCTGCATGAGATACCATTTCTTAAAACGCGCATGCAGACCAAAGGTCTGTGTGTTCTCATCGTAGATCACAAAATCATCCGCCGGCAGCCTGTCCGCAAAATGCGGCATCAGAAACGGAAGGATATGGTGCTTGGCATCGATCTTTGCGTACAGCATTCCGTTCTGCAGCTCTGAGAACCGCAGGAACTGCTTCAGGCGGCACAACTCATAGTCTGATGCCCGCGCACACCGGAAAACACCCTGTACACAGTCCTCCTGCAGCCTGTCTGTCACATGCCTGTCACGTGTTCTTAATCCCAGAACGATCGTGTGGTACACGGCGTCCGCCTTCTCCTCAAGGCAGGAGACCATCGCCATGCTGAGTCTGTACCAGGTCTCACTTCCAAGCTGTGCGGCGATAGTGTCTGTCACCTTCCCCGCCTTCGTATGGTCTGCCGGTATGTGATCGTACTCCGTAAAAAGCCTCTGCATATCAGGCTCTTTTGTCGCCAGATGAATACAGGCATGGCTTTCGATCCCCATCTTCTTTTTAAATTGATATGCTTCATATACCCCTGTGAGGATCCCGTCTGTACTGTCCTCACATATCAAAACATACTCCTGCATGCAATTCCTCCGCTCTCACTGTCCGACTACAGGATCCCGTCGCTGCCCGCTGTTCCCGTGACTGTCCCAAACGCTCCGTACACCATATGCATCCGCAACATGTATTGTCAGCTTATCTTCAACTTATCTTCCCGAACAGCTCCGCATTCTCCTGCGCGTCGTCAAACAGCGACAGCTGCCTGTACGTCATGCCGTCCTTGTCAAACGGAAGCCTCTCGTGCTCCGCCAGGAGATTCCGTGTGATATAGTCCTCCTCGATCTTCGTGCGGTACATCATCTTCCCGCTGCAGGTGATAAAATACAGCGCGCGCTTTAAGACCACGCCGATCTTTTTGAGATTGTCAAAATCAAGCGGCCCGCTCTTTCTCGCCTTGCAGATGCGCTGCGCGCTCTTCACACCGATCCCCGGCACACGCAGGAGCGTCTGGTAATCTGCCCTGTTGATCTCGACCGGAAACTGCTCGAGATGCTGCAGCGCCCAGTCACACTTCGGATCTAATAAAACATTGAAATTCTGATGTTTTTCGTTCAGAAGCTCCTCCACCCGGAACTGATAAAAACGCAGCAGCCAGTCCGCCTGATACAGCCGGTGTTCCCGCAGGAGCGGGGACGCCGTCTGCACGGACGGAAGCGCCTTGTCCTCATTGACCCCCACATAGGCGGAATAAAATACACGCTTCATGCCAAACTTGTCATACAGCCCCTCCGCGACCGACATGATCTGATAGTCGCTCTCCGGCGTCGCCCCGATGATCATCTGCGTGGACTGCCCTGCCGGAACAAACGACGGCGCGCTGCGGTACAGCGCAAGCTCCTGCTTTCCCTGCTCGATACCGTTCTGGATCTGACGCATCGGCGTGAGGATCGTTTTCCTGTGCTTGTTGGGTGCAAGCTTTTCCAATCCCTCCGCTGTGGGCAGCTCCAGGTTGACACTCATGCGGTCCGTCAGAAACCCGATCTTCTGGATCAGCACCGGATCTGTCCCCGGGATCCCCTTCACATGCACATAGCCGCGGAAACGGTACACATTCCGGAGCCTGTAGAGTGTCTGATAGATGAGCTCCATCGTGTAGCTCGGATTGTTGATGATCCCCGAGCTCAAAAACAGACCCTCGATATAGTTGCGCCTGTAAAAGTTCATGGTCAGCTCACAGATCTCGTCCGGCGTGAAGGTCGCCCGGGGTACATCGTTGCTCCTGCGGTTCACGCAGTACTTGCAGTCATAGACGCACTCGTTTGACATCAGTATCTTTAAGAGCGAGATACATCTGCCATCCGCTGAAAAGCTGTGGCAGATCCCCGCCGCCACACAGCTGCCCATATCGCGCCCGTTCCCCTTCCTGTCCACGCCGGAGCTGGTACACGCCACGTCGTACTTTGCGGCGTCCGTCAATATGGAGAGCTTCTCCATGATCGTCTGCGTCTGCGCCGTGCGCAGCTCGATACCGGACCGTTTCCCGGCAGCGCGGCTGTCCGTGCAGCCAGCGATGATGTCGTCCCCACCGCATATTGTGTCCCTTTGAATGAGATCGTCCATACTCTTTCCCCTGAATGAATCATAGTGATCCATAAAGATCCATAAAAACAAAATGTGACAAAGCAAAAGCGAACAGAGTTTCCAAATTCTTGTTCGCTTTTATCTTATCACACATCTGTTCTGATTGCAATACTTTTTTATTCTTTTTCGATCCGCTTTCCCTTCCCCTGTCCCGCCACCAGATCATAGCTCTCCGCGATCATCCGCTTCACATCCCCGTCAGGCACACTTCCGTCGAGAATGACTGTATTCCAGTGTTCCTTGTTCTGATGGTAGGCGGGGATCACAGACGCGTAGGCATCTCTCCAGAAATCCCTCCATTCCGGCGCGACCTTCACATTGATGCGCATCTGCCCCTCGTACTCATAAGTCCACAGAAATGCCTTCTTATTCTTCCTGCACCGCACCAGGATCCAGTTCGCGTCATGAAACGGAGCATCCTGATATGTATCTCCAAAAGTAAGTCCGTAATCGAGCGCCTCTTCCCTCGTTGTCATTCTGCCGCTCTCCCCATGACACGCCCTATGCGCCTGCGCAGGTCATCCCCTTTAAACGGCTTGACCACATAGTCATCGACTCCGAGCTTGGAACTCTCCACAACTGTTGCTTTGTCTTGTTTGGATGTGATCATGATCACCGGAATATCCTTACATTTCTCCATACCGCGTATTTCCCGCAGCGTCTCGATCCCGCTTTTCTGCGCCATCTGGATATCCATGAGGATCAGGTCCGGCCGCTCCCTCCTCAGATACTGCAGGGCGCGTTCGCCAGAATTCACAGGGATCACTTCATACTCCCTTTTCAGCTCCTGCTCGATCGTGGCAAGGCTGATACTGTTGTCATCTACCGCCAGTATTCTTCTTTTTTCCATGATTTTATATTACCCCTTTCATTTATTCCTGTGCCGTCTGCTCCAGTATGACCCGCAGCAGCTGTTCTGCCTTTTCATCCTCATAC
>VSNO01000087.1 GCA_009774375.1 Lachnospiraceae bacterium | reverse complement strand
CTCAAATCGATTTCTCGAATTTTTAAGTGTGGGTTGATCTACATCATTGATATAATGCGTAATATTGCCGGAAAGTACCTGATCTTTGCAGGCAGGATCTTCTGTGACTGTAATGGCATCATGGCTGGATTCCTGACTGATATCGGTATCAACCGGGATTAATTCCATGTTGTGCATTCCGTTAGGGGCAGCAAAATTTTCTGCCGACTGGATAAAGGCTGTCCCTTCATCCGAAGATGATATATTAAACGGAAATGAAACGCCATCGGATAACATAAAAGTAAATGCAGCCAGTATAATAGACAAACACATCATCCAGACTTGGTTTTTTAATAATATTGACCGGTTTTGCCCCGATACTTTCTTTTAGCGCATCCGGTGTACCTTCACAGATTTTACGCCATGATCAATGATAAAAAGTTTATCGCATAAGTGGTCTGCCTCAGACATAACATTAGTTGTTACAATGACTGTTTTATTCTGGGCTTTTAATGTCCGGATATATTCCCAGATCCGGTGGGAGTTATGAACATCCACACCAAGGGTTGGTTCATCGAAGAATATAAGCTGCGGATCATTCAGTAAGGCAAGTCCAATACCAAGACGGCGCTTCATACCACCTGAAAATCTTTTTACAGGTTCGTTTTGACGTTCTTTCAGATCAATAAGTGTAAGAATCTCCTGAATCCGCTGAGCAAGTTCTTTCATGTTGTGAAAATAAAGCGCTCCATGAAATTCGAGATTTTGCTTTGCGGTCAGTTCCGGATAAAGTGCGGTATCCTGTGGAAGCAGCCCGAATTGACGGCGTACCTTTTTATAATTCCTGATGGGGTCCAGACCACCTGCAAGAATTTCACCTTCATCTGGCTGATATAAACCGGTAATCAGTTTCAGTAACGTTGTTTTTCCTGAACCATTTGGACCTATAAGTCCGTAAATCTGTCCATATTCACAGTGAATAGACATATCATTGATTCGCTTCTGTCCGCCAAGTGTCTTTGATACATGATTAATGGATAATGCATATTGCTTTGGCATAAACATTTGTCTCCTTCTATGTTGCGTATTATTAGCAGGTCATGATATACTGTCATTACAAACCTGCTACAAAATATATCACATCATCATTTGCAAATCAATGCGGGAAACTGTTACAAAACAGATAAAAATGTAACAGATATCCGATGGAAAATTATGATTTATCCTATTAAAATAAATTACGGAGCAAGGAGATGCCAAATGGATAAGAGAATGCTGGAAAATAAGCGGGTAAGGACAGCAATCGCCAAAGCATGGATTGCTTTACTGAAAGAAAAATCTTTCTCAGAAATTAAAGTGACGGATCTGGTAAATGAGCCGGCGTGGCAAGACAGTCTTATTATCGTAACTTTGAAAGTATGGAGGACGTGGCAAAAGAATATATGTCAGAAATCCAACAGGACACACACGGTAAACGCACGCTTTATAAATAATCTATAAACAAATTTTTCTTCTGTTGTATCAGATTATCATTAAAAAGAAAGCCAAAAAGTTTATTGATTCGGGCATACTGTCTTTTTCCACTATTATCTTTTCACTGCCGATGTGTATAGGTGATCCTCCCTCTGGCACACTTTCTTTGCCACATCCGGAAAGTAATATTGCAGATAAAATGCCAAAATATTTTTCCATAGATTCTGTTTTGTGTCTCCCATTTTAATCTCCATGTAATTGTGATACTATACTTTTCTGTTAAAGTTATATGATGATGAACAAAAATACCTTACGTTCAGCATTCCCAGATATTCCGTTTCCTGTTCTACTGGCACTTCAGTACTTTCGATATGCTTTTTTCGATTTCCGACTCTACGCTGTCTGTCCCGGATACGCAGTCACCTAATATCTCTTGCCCAGTAAAGACTTACGATCGTCTCGTCATATAGATCACAAACACACTTGTTCTGGAGAAATGGATGAAGCCGGACATGTTTGATGGTACTGGAGCTAAAAGTGATAAAAAATGATGAATATGTCCTTGACAAGTGAGGCGGCAAAACAAAATATCCTGTTTTTATTGTATTTCGATGTATAATCAGGTAAAATAAAAACGATAAAATTATGATAAGATTAAGATAAGGAGGAGCAATGTATGATACAGATCAGACCTGTTTCAGACCTTAGAAATAAATTCCCGGACATTGAAAGGCTTGTGAATGAAGGGGAGCCGGTATTCCTTACAAAAAACGGATATGGCGCTATGGTGGTCCTCAGCCTGGACATGTATTCCCGGCTTACAGATGGCGTGGAGGCGGCACTGGACGAGGCAGACCGGGCGGCCAGAGGAAGATTGTCAGCAGAAGCTGACGGATGCCCGGCGCATGAGTAGGGGGAGATGGTTCTTACCTGCTTGATTCAGGATCTTGACGAAAAGATAACGTATATGAGTGCCGTAGAAAATATAATGGATCATGTAGATACGATTCTGCACAGCATTTCACGGTAGCAGATAAACATTTCACAGCAATGAAATTGTTTTGGTATTTTGGGCAGGTTAAAATAAGGAACTGTCGATTAAATAGGAGGTGGCGCATTGATCCGTATTGCGATCTGTGATGATGAAAAGCATATGGTCGATCATATAAAGGCTTTTGTCTCTGATTTTTTCCGTAAAAAGAACAGGGAGATCAGCATTCGGACATTTTTAAGCGGCGAGGATCTGTTGAGCTATGACGGACAGATCGACATCCTGTTTCTGGATGTCCAGATGAAGGGCATGGACGGTATGGAGACGGCGAGAAAACTGCGGGCGGACCAGTTCCGGGGCTTCCTGATCTTCATTACGGTACTGAAAGAGATGGTCTTCCAGTCTTTTGAAGTGCAGGCTTACGATTATCTGGTCAAGCCGGTGGATGAAAAACAGTTTGAAAAGACCATGGAGCGCCTTTACGTTTCCATGCAAAATACCGGCGAGGACAGCCTGCTGGTGCAAAAGGGGTATGAGGGGCGCATCATTCTAAAGGATGAGATCGTTTTTTGCGAAGTCATAGATCGGAAAATATATCTGAACCTGGCTTCCGGCGAGGTTGTTGATTATTATGAGCGGATCGAAAATCTGGAAACAAAGCTGGACAGCCATTTTTTCCGGTGCCACAGGAGTTATCTCATCAACCTGAAGCATTTAAAAGGATATAAAAACGGGACTGCCTGTATGGATAACGGCAAAGAGGTTCCTGTATCACGGCTGCGGAGCAGGGAGTTTTCCGGTGTTGTTTTGCAGTATATGAAGAATATGTAAGAGTTTTTACATATGGGGGCAGGTAACATGGCTGAATATCTAGATTTTTTCAATATCTACATTGTGGGCGTGATCGAGACGTCTTTTCAGATTTATTTTCTGTCAAAAATCCTGAAAAAGAGAATAGGGCCTCCTTTTTATGCCCTGTTTGCAGCAGGTGTGGTGATTGCGGGTGAGTTTGTTCCAGGCGGCACGATCGTTGGCTTTGTGGTGTTTGTCTTATTGATCTTCATATGTGGGGCTTTTGTCTGTCATGCGAATTTTAAGGATTCCATTCTGTATGCGACGCTGACAACGGAAATCATGATGCTCTGCAGCGGGATCGTGAGCTCGCTGATGAGCCTTCCATACCCATGGCTTCCTGCTTTTTTCCATGAGCCAGGCAATATTGCGGCCATGCTGATCTGCGAGGCGGCGTCCTTTTTGCTGAGTGGGTGCTGCTATTATATCGTATACCGCTATTTTTCCCGGGATGATCTTTATCCTGCGGATGCTCCTGATACCACAATGGGAATGCAGCAGATGTTTCTGATCTTTGTTCCGATCCTGATGATATTTATTATGAGTAACTATATCAATGCGATTGAATATGATTTCCAGTTTGAGATCCTGGAGGACAAAGGGCCTGCGGGACATTTTTTCAGTCATGGGCAGATGCTTGCCATGTACTTTCTGGGACTTGCCAGCCTGTTCTGCATCCTGTTTTCCTATAAGAAACTGCAGCAGATTTTCCGCCTCAGCACTGAGATCTCACTGCTGGAGCAGCAGGAACATTCCCTGAACCAGTATGTGGAGGAAGCGAAAACCCGTTATGATGAGACAAAGTCCTTCCGCCATGATATCAGGAACCATATCGCAGTGGTAAAAAATCTTCTGCAGAGTGGAAAACTGGAGGAAGCGGTAAGCTATATGGAGGATATGGACGATATGGCGGAAAAAATGTCATTTCCCTGCAGCACCAATAATCCGGTTGTGGATATTCTGGTGGGAAACAAGCTGGGGATCGCAAAAAGCATGGGGATCGACGCGGACTGTTCCCTTCTTCTGCCGTATCCATGCGGCATCAGAGATATTGATATCTGTATTGTCCTGTCGAATGCGCTTGACAATGCCATCCATGCGGTAAAAGGTCTGGATGACAGTATAGAAAAATATATCCGGGTATCCGGGCGCATCCAGGGGGATTTACTGATGATAGAAATCGAGAACAGCTTCCCTGGGAAAGGCGTATTCAAAAAGGGGAGGGGGTTGTCGAATATAAAAAAGGTGGTTGAAAAATATGACGGCGCAATGAATATAGAGACACAGGAGAATGTATTTGTCCTCCATGTGCTGTTGTTCATTCCGCAGCATCCAGAAAGCAGCCCACAGCAAATGGATGAACACGTTACTTTTCACAGTTAAAAAAGACGGAGGGCAAAAATATGTGCGATAGGAGTAAGCTGGCAGCTGTAGCGAGAGAAGAAGCAGAAAAACCATATAATGGGAAGTCGGATAATTGCGCGTCGAATATACAGGATATCGTTGCGCTATTCCCTCAATGGTCTGCTGAAGAGGCGAATGGGCTTTGGTGTGCCGCGTTTGTATATCATTGCGTGATATTAGCGGGATTCATGATCCCTGTTCGTCCGAAAGAATCTTCCTGTTCCCTTGCAGGTTGTGCAGCCTGGGAAGAGTGGGCGCAGGCAGACAGCCGCATTGAGTACCATAGTGGGAACGACAAGGCTTTTCATCCTGCGGCCGGGGATGTTGTTCTTTTTGACAGGGTATTCAACAACACAGATCACGACCATATTGGGATTGTGCTTGAAAATTATGATGATCATATTATAACTGCGGAGGGAAATGTTGATAATGTCTCCCGCATTTTAGAACGTAAAAAGAACAGTCATATTCGCGCGTATATCCGTATTCCTGATAATTTTTTATATTGAGTTGGAGAGGGGAAATACATTATATTCTATTAATACCGTTGCTGCCAATATGCTGCGGATAGAGGAGGGATTTGGAATGAATGAAATGAATAGAACGATGATAGACGCTATCATAAAAAAGGCGGAAGCGCTGTGCCCTGATTCCCTGGCGCTGATCGGTGTGTATGGCTCGGTCATTACCGGAGACGAGTATGAAAAATCCGATCTTGATTTGATGATCCTGATCAATGACGAAAACGGATGGGTTCTGGCTGATGGTTTTATTATAGATGATGTCGATATCGGATATGACCTTTACTGTACCAGCTGGGATATGCTTGAAAATGATGCGCAGTGTGACCACGCACATTTATCCAGGCTGTTCGACTCGATGATTGTCTACTGCAAGGATAAAAGCGCATTGAAAAGGCTGGATGGGATCAGAAGAAAGGCGGCAGAACTGCTTGCATCGGATAAACGATACGAGAAGGCAGACCAGGCATATGGCAATGCAAAAAAGATGCTTGCAGAGGTATATCTCGCGCGATCTTTGTCAAAAGTCAGAAGCTGCGCAGGAGCGGCGATTGAATTGATAGAAAATGCTGTCATGCTGTATAAGGGCCAGTATTTCAGAAAAGGAACAAAAAGGGCTTTGGATGAGCTGAAACAGCTTGGGCTTCCATTTGACCCTGAAACCAGAATTCTTGCCGTCATTCAGGCGGAAACAGTGGAAAAGATACGGGAAAAGTTGACAGAGTTATTTGTTTTGACAGACGGGTACCTGCAGGTTCCGAAGAAAAAGGAACGCCCTTCTGCAGAAAATCTGCGTGGAACGTATGAGGAAATGTATTCTAACTGGAAAAACAAAATGGCCGAGGCGGCAGGCAGAGATGATGTGTATTCTTCTTTTATGAATTTACTGTCTTTACAGTGGATGTTTGATGAGATCACAGAAAGTATAGCGGTGGATGGCTTTGAAATTATGGATAAATTTAACCCCCAAAATCCGGAGGAAAATGTGGATGTCTTCGATCAGGCTCTGAATAAGTATCTTGCAGAATATGAAAAAGCGGGAATTTGTCCAAAGCATTTTGAGAGTGTTACAGAATTTGCGGAGGATTACAATAAAGAAATTTCTGAAGAAATATAAAGAGAAATCCGAATTTGGAGGGATGCTGACTGGAGGGCTGTATATGAAAAGAACCATAAAATGCAAACCGAATAATTTATGCATGATCATCTTCATGCTTTGCCTGTCTGTAAGGTTTGTGGAATACTTTCTAATTGAAACAGACAAAACAGCTATTGGAGAAAATGTGCTCCATAAAGTTGTTGGGATTATCTTATTGGTGCTGGTATTGAAAAAGATAAATCTTACATGGGGCGATATCGGATTTCAAAAAAACGGCTTTGCAGGCAGTATTCTGAAAGGTTTGTTATTGGGAAGCGTTTGCTTTGCTGTTTCATATGGGCTGGAATTAGCGATTTTTATTTTGCAGGGCAGTCCTGCACATTTAGAAATATACATCAGCAGCTTTTCTTTGACTGGCTCGCAGATAAAAAATACAGATCTCGTTTTCTTTTTGTTATGCATACTGTTCAATATTGTCAATGTATGGATGGAGGAAGGCGTTTTTCGCGGTCTGTTTCTCAAAACGCTCTCTGAAACAAATCCATTTATGCAGGCGAATTTGATTGCAGCATTTTTATTTGGTATCTGGCACATTGTAATGCCGATCAGAAGCTATGTGAATGGCGAAATGTCATTTGCGGCAATGGTCCTGATGGGGATCGGTTATATTGTTCTTGCCGGGATTATGGGAATCAAATGGGGGCTTCTTTACCGCATCACAGGAAGTATATGGGTAGGGCTTGGCGACCATCTATTCAATAATACCGTTGCTACCAATATGCTGCATGTCGTTTCATTAAAGGGTGCAGACGAACTGCAAATTGTCCGGATCATGGCGGCACAGATCATTTCCTTTGCATTTGTGATGGTCGTTTATTATTGCAGGAAAAGAAACGCAGATAGATAAGCAGGAACGAGTCGATGTATATACTGTGGTAACATGGGACCAGCGTCATTGTGGAAAAGCAGATTGAAAAAACCCGTGAAAATACCCGTAAAAAGGCAGAGCAGATTTCGGAGAATATAGCCGAAAGAGCAGAGGAAGCAAAAAAGGCAGAAAAAGAGCAGGACAAGACAGGCATTATTGTTGTCAGATCAGATACCAATAAGGATAAAGCGGAACGGTTGCTGGCAGAAAAACTGGAAAATGCAGAGGACGGAAGAATCTTGCTTGATAACGATGATATGCAGAAAATTATCGAAGCAGCAAGGGAACATGAAGAAGGACAGGCGGATGAAAAGCAGGGCGATCGCGCAAATGAGATAGTCTCATATCTGGATTTGAAGATATAAGGAGTCCGAGGCATCATGAGGAGTAAGGTTCAGGGCAGTGCGGGCGGTGACATTCATAAACCAGCCGCAGCCCAGCTCCATGCTCTGGACAAACAGGTCAACCAGATTCGCAGTGCAGTGCTGATGATTCATGGGGAAAATGCCCATTCCTGTTATTTTAGCAAGGATGCCTATGCTGATATGACAGACAGCAGTAAGTATTTGACCATTATTATTCCTAAAACCGATACAACATCATTCAATATAGATATTTGCTATCAAACTGTTTTTGATCTATATTAAAAAGCAGGGAACAAGCGGATCTATAAGAATGGATAAGTGTTGGTTTTAGGATTTTTTATTATGGCAGCAGAAAACATTTTATGTGGGTTTCTATTGATCCCGATTGTGGCGATTCCGGCACTGATAATATCGGCGCGGCTTTGGAAGAAAGGTTCCAGGCAGTTACAGGGAGGGAAACATGGATGAAAAAAAGATTGGCTATGGCAGCAGCAGTTATTCTGTTGATAAGCTTTGCAGGATGTGGAAGGCAGGATTCAGATGCGGATGAGGGTTATTCTCCGGGCGGGCAAGACGGATCAGAAGAGGCAGGGAATTTGAATGGAATGAAAGATTCGGGGAAAACGGAGGCTTTAGAGGATAACACGGTAACAGTACAGACAGATTCTGAAATAGAGGAACTGGACAAAGGACTATCAGCCGTCCGGTATGAAGGGGAAGACGGGTTTGGCGCATTCCTGGACGGGGGAGGCGCAAAAACGGATGGGGAAGTCGTGCAGTTTTTGGCAGGCAGCTTTTTTGCGGGAAACCAGAGTGGTTTTACCATGAAAACACAGAGCTTTGGATGCAGCACTCTTTCCGTGCGGAATACAGAGGGCGGTTATTTCTTTGGCAGGAATTTTGACTGGAATGCCTGTGATGCCCTTGTGGTTACAGCTTATCCGCAGGACGGTTATGCCTCTGTTTCCACGATAAATCTGGATTTCATCCGCCAGGGAGCGGGAATGGCCGACAGTCTGCTAAGTGATGAGATGATGACCATAGCGGCATTGTATGCACCTCTGGATGGCATGAATGAAAAGGGATTATGTGTATCTGTCAATATGATTCAGGACGGGGCAGCTATTTCGCAGGATACAGGCAAAACGGATCTTACCACTACGACAGCCATCCGCCTGCTGTTAAATCAGGCGGCCACGGTGGAAGAAGCGCTTAAGCTGCTCTCACAGTATGACCTCCATGCCTCTATGGATTATATGGTTCATTTTGCCATTGCGGATTCGGCTGGTAACAGTGTGGCGGTGGAATACATCAATAATGAAATGATTGTAACAAAGACTCCTGTACTGACAAACTTTTATCTGGCGGAAGGAGAAAAGCAGGGAATCGGTACAGGACAGTCCCATGAGAGGTTTGAACTATTGACGGAAACGCTTGCAGGAAAATCATCCATGACTCAGGCGGAAGTCAGGGATGCGCTGGACAGTGTGAGCAAGGATAATTTTGGTGAGTTTGAATCTACGGAGTGGAGCATTGTGTTTGACCAGTCGGCTCTGACCGCAGCTTATTACCACAGGGAAAATTATGGAAAAGCATACTTTTTTCGGATCAATGGAGAATAGAGTTCGCATAGACTATAGATTTTGAAATGGAGGACATGAAAAATGACAAGGACAAACATTATCGGAAAGCAATTTGATGAGGAGCGGGCGCTGTACCATTTACAGAATGCGGATGTGACAGACTGCATATTTGCAGGAGAGGCGGACGGGGAATCCGTACTGAAGGAGTCTGAGGATGTGGGACTGAAAAACTGCCGTTTTTCCCTGCGTTATCCCCTGTGGCATGTAAAGGGTTTTGCCATGGCGGAATCCTCTATGGATGACAAAACCCGCGCGGCGATCTGGTATGCGGAAAATGGCGATATTACAGACTGTGTGCTGGGAGGGATCAAGGCGGTGCGGGAGTGTACGCATATCCGTCTGGAACGCTGCCAGGTGGAGTCACAGGAGTTTGGCTGGAAGTCGCAGGACATTACACTTGTTGATACGGATATCGTGTCCGAGTATTTATTCATGGACAGCCGGGATGTGAGGCTGCGCAGCGTAAAGATGAAGGGGAAATATTCATTCCAGTATATGGAGAACCTTGAGATTGACGACTGCGAGCTGGATACGAAAGATGCTTTCTGGCACAGCAAAAATGTCACCGTAAGGGACAGTATCGTGAAAGGCGAATATCTGGGATGGTTTTCCGAAAACCTGACATTGATCAACTGCAAAATCATCGGAACACAGCCCCTGTGCTACTGCAAGAACCTGAAGCTTGTAAACTGTACCATGGAGGATACGGATCTCTCCTTTGAATACTCGGATGTGGAAGCGGATGTAAAAGGCCATATCCTTTCCGTGAAAAATCCCAGATCCGGCAGGATTATTGCGGACAGCGTAGGAGAGATTATCAGTGGCGATGCCGTAATGGAATGTACGGGAGAGGTCATACTCCGGACGAAAACGGAGAAAGAGGCAGATAAAGCCTCTGAAATGAAAAGAGAGATTGCTTAGTTGCCGCTTAAGCGGCGGAATGAGAGGAAAGATGTTAAGCGGTTACCAGACAGAGGAAGAACTGATTCAGAATATGGCAGATGCCGGCTGTAAGGAGGAAATGGCTGCAGATGTCCTGAACTGCTTAAAGCAGGGACAGAAGAAGAAAGGGCTTATGCTGCTTCAGCGGCAGCGGAAGGCACTGCTGGATGGGATTCACAAAGACCAGTCCTGTATTGAGTATCTGGATGGCGTTATGGACGGGATGCGAAAGGGAAATGCACGACAAAATATCGCTGCTACAGAGTCTCAAGGGTTTTCCACAGAGTCTGATTCCACAGGTCAGGCGGAAGTATCTGGCAGCATGGAAACAAAGGTATCAAACAGGAGGCTGCAAGCAGCAGATTGCTGATGGGAGTTATGTCTTACAGACTGCCGATATTTGCCTCCAGACGGCTTAAAAACAGTTTTGCAGCCTTGGAAAAAACCTGATATTTCTTGGTAAAAAGGTATATATCTGAATATAGTTCTGGAGACAAGGGACGGAACGTCAGGGGGTGGCTGCCTGCGGTGTTGATCAGTTCATCAATGCACAGGGCATAACCGATCCCGGCTTCCACCATAAGCCCTGCATTATAGATCAGGTTGTAGGTGGAAACGACATGGGGATTCACATTTGCCTCTGTAAAATATGCTTTCATACGTCCTCTGTTGGAGGTCTGGCTGGGCATGATCAACGGAAGATCTGCGAGCATGGCAAAAGAGATTGTTTCCACGTCCGCAAGGGGAGAATCCTTCCGCATAAGGATGCCCCATGCTTCACGCAGCGGGAACTTTTTATAATCGTAGCGGGGAGTGATTTCCGGCTCCAGTAGGAAGCCCATATCCAGAAGCCCCTTGTCCAGCCGCTCAATGATGGCATCCGCATTGCTGCTGAAAAAGTGGAACCGGATGTCAGGATATTCTTCCTGTATCGTCCGGATGATCTGCATAATGGTAAAAGTAGAGCGGTGTTCACCGCAGCCGATATAGACATCGCCGGAAATGCTCTGTTCATTTTCCCGGAAAGCACTCTCGGTCTTGTCCATTAGGGAAATAATCTCCTGGGCACGGCCGCGCAGAAACGCCCCTTCTTCCGTCAGAGTAATTTTTTTCCGGCCGCGGACAAGAAGCTGTCTGCCCAGGGCTTCTTCTAAATCCATCATTTGTTTGGACAGTGTGGGCTGTGAAATATGGAGATATTCAGCGGCTTTCGTAATGCTCTGTTCCTCGGCAACGGCGAGAAAATACTGCAGCAGGCGGGTTTCGATCATAGGGGATGCTCCTTTACATGCACACAGGCACCCAAAGGAAACATGTCAGCTATCGCTGACGGGTGCCTGGCGCGCTATCTAAATATATTTTATATAGCTTTTTGTGATTTTGCAATAAAAAAATGAGGGGATCAGGTATGCAGGAAAAAACAACGGTTTGTCAGATATTAATAGAGGAAGGCGCTGACCCGGCAATGCTGGAGCAGTACCGGCGTTATCAGGAGACAGGGAACATACAGGGACAGTGCGGGCTGATCTGCCGTTTCCGCAGGGAAAAAAATGAAAAATTGAAAAAAGGAAAAGAACAGCTTGCCTGTCTGGACTATATGATCGCAAAGGTGGAAAATGCCAATGAAAAGTAAAATGCGTTGGTGGAATGAATGAATTAGTACTCCATCCAGTTAGAAATTGGAGTATGGGGCTGCATGGTTCGTGCCAGTGCTAGGCAAAATTTCGACGGCGATGCGGTGGCATCGTCTAGAAATTTTAACGACGCAATGGTGCGAAACAGGTAGTCACAGACTTCAATTTCTAGCCGGATGAAGTACTAGGAGGCAGTAACAGAAAGATGAAAGAAATCATTTATCAGGGAACAGATATGGTAAAAACTTTTGGGGAGACAACCGTTCTGCAGGGAATCAGCCTGAAACTGTATAAAGGCGATTTTACGGTCATCATGGGTTCTTCCGGTTCCGGTAAGTCCACCCTTCTTTACGTGATCAGCGGAATGGACCGGTTAAGCGGGGGACAGCTTTTCTATCAGAGAAAACAGTCAGATGGGGAGACATCTTCCGATGAAATGCTTGATATTGCCCATGCCTCGGAAAAGGAGCTGACCCGTCTGCGGGCAGAGGATTTTGGGTTTGTGTTCCAGCGTACCCATTTAGTCAGCAGTCTGACGCTGGAGGAAAATATACGTATGGCGGGGCTGATCTGCGGCTCCATGTCTGAAAAGGAGATTCGGGAAAGAACAGATGCCTTGATTCGTCAAATGCGCTTAGAAAAGGCGAAAGACAGATTTCCGGCACAGGTTTCCGGCGGGGAGGCACAGCGGGCAGCCGTGGCAAGGGCGGTCGTTACAAAACCAAGGATTTTGTTTGCGGACGAACCGACAGGAGCCTTGAACAAGGCAAATACAGAAGAAGTGCTGGATCTTTTGACAGCCCTTTATACGCAGGGGCAGTCCATTCTGCTTGTGACCCATGACAGGGAGGCTGCCTTACGGGGAAACCGCATCCTGTATCTGGAGGACGGCGCCATTGTGGGGGAGCTGGAATTAAGCCCCTGTGCCTGTTTTCTTCCCTGACACTGTATGTCAGCGGAAGGCAGTCTGTAAAGGCGGAGATGGAGCGTCTGGGATTTGGCAGTCTTACCATATGGGTAAGCGGTGTTGGGGAAGGTCTGGCAGAGGAAATCGAAACGATTCCGGATGTGGAACAGGTGACGTACCAGCCCCTTATTTTTTCCGGATATGAGGTAAACGGAAGTTATTCTGATAATGAGGGGCAGCTCCTTTATCCTGACGGCTCGGTTCCTTACCGTTTGACGGATGAAAGCGGAAATGTGCTGCCTGTCCATGAACAGGGAATTTCTGAGGTTTATATTTCGGGACAATCGGCATCCGGTAGGTCAGATTCGGGAGATTATACATCGGAAATTGCTCAGGGAACCGTCTATATTTCCCCGGCCATGAAGTCTGCATTTGATGTGGAGATCGGGGATAGCATACAGTTTGAATTATCCCGCAAGGATGGCATCTACAGCCTGACCGTGGCGGGATTCTTTGCGGACGGTTTTATGGGCAGTTCCATGATTGACATGAAAAGCTTTCTGATCAGCAGGGAAGACTATGCCGACATGCAGGAAATTATCTATGCTGCTGCGGATGTGGATGCGCTGGGACGGGAAGGCGCCATGCTGCATGTTTTTCAAAGTCAGGAAAGCCCGCTTTCAGTGTTGGACTTCCATAGGGCAATACAGGAAGGTACGGATGTATCCCTTTTTACGGAATTTAGCTACAGGCAGGAGTCCGTTTTGGATTATATGCTTTTGCTGCAGAATATTCTTTCCGGATTTCTGATTGCTTTTTCGTTTGTTTTATTTGTAGTCTGTCTGATCGTGACGGGACACAGCTTATCCGCGGTGGTGGAGCAGGATAAAAAGGATATGGCAGTCTTGAAGACACTGGGGATGCCTGGAGGGGAAATCCGTAATGTATATTTTCTGTTTTATGGGGGTGTCATTCTGGCGGGGATGCTCTTTGGGCTATGCTTTGCGGAATGGATTGCAGGCTTTCTGGCAAAGGGGCTGGTGATATCCACGGGGATGCTTGTTTCTGTAAAACTGCCGCTTGTGCTCTGTTTCCTGCTGTTTGTGGCTCTGCTTCTGTTGTCTGCTGTATTCTTGATTCTGCGGACGGGAAAGATACTGGCAGTTGCGCCCATGGAAACCATCCGGAAAACGGCAGGGGGAAGGACGAGCAGCTCTGCTGTTCGTCCTGCAATTCGCCAGAGGTTTCTGGAATGGGATATTGCCCTGCGGGAATTAAATTTCGGAAAGAAAAATTATGTTGCGCTGTTCTTAATAGCCGCTTTTTTGGCAGTTTTTCTGGCAGTGATCGGACGGATGGGAACATGGCTGGGACCGAAGGGAGAGGGGCTGATGAATGCCTTCAGCGTGGCGGACCATGACCTGGGGGTGCAGCCCTTTAACCGGGATGTACCGATGGACGAGATTGAACGGGTCATAGAATGGTATTCCCCTATCCGGGAAAGGTATGAGTTGGCCATGGAAAGCGTTACGGTAAACGAGCAGGAATATGAGGCAAATGTGCTGAATGATACAGAATGGTTCCATATATTAAGAGGGCGTGTCTGCGACGGAAACAGCATCCTGATCACGGATACTGTAGCAAATGAACTGCAGCTTTCCATAGGGGATACCGTGAAAGTGGCGGCAAATGGACGAAGCTGTGACTATCAGGTGTCAGGGATCTATCAGTGCGCCAACGGCATGGGCAGCAATATCGGCATGAGTATGGAGGGGTACTCCAAAATCGGAGATATTACAGGTTATATCTGGTGTTACCACTATATTCTGGAAAATGGGAATATGCGGGACTTTGCAATGCGTTACCTGCAGGAGCATTACCGCGGGATCGATGTGCATACCAACAGTTGGTCAGGATTAAGCGGAATTGTCCTTCTGATGCATATCCTCATTTTGGTGCTTTACCTGATTGCGTCGGTGTTTATCCTCGTATCGGTGGCGCTCATTTCCGGAAAACTGCTGCAGGCGGAGACGGGCGATATGGCTGTCTATAAAAGTATGGGGTTATCCACGGGAAGGCTCCGGCGGTCGTTCTCATTGCGTTTTCTGGTTGTGGCATCGGCAGGAACGGCGGTGGGGATTCTGCTTTCTGTCCTGTCTGCTGACAGGATGATCGGAAAGGTGTTCCGGTCATTTGGAATCGGGGATTTCCATGTGGGTTTCAGTGTAATGGGAACATTCCTGCCGCTTGTGGTCATACCGGTATTATTCTTTTTATTTGCGTGGGCTTTTTCTGTGAGACTAAAGCAGGTGAGCATAGTAACTTTGATAACGGAAAATCAAGATTAGAAGAGGAGACGATGAACATGAAAAAGAACAGACTGACAATTCCGGCTGCAATAACTGTCCTTGGCCTGTCGGTGCTTTCCGGCTGCGGGGCAGGGGACAAAGATCCGGGAGAGCCGCCTGCGGAAGTGGTAAACGGGGAAAATACCGGGGCAGGAAACAGTCATTCAGAAGATAGGGACACGGAAAATAATGAGAGCAGCGGCATGGCTGAGACAGAAGGAGGGGATCAATATGAGGGTGATATTCTTGCAGATGCCATTTCTGTCCGTATCGGCAGGGACGGTACTACTGAATGGGATGTGGATATGTACAACAATGACGCGGCATTGACCATGCTGGATTATCTTTCCGGTTCTGCACTGCTGTTTCCTGCCTATACCTATGACGAGGAAGGCGGTTTTGTGGCGCAGAATGTCCGGGGAAATTACACCAGGGATGACGAGCAGACGATTCCCGATGTAAAAACCGGGGAACTGTATCTGTTCAGCGGCGGCCAGCTCCGGTTTTATTTCAAGGACATGGAAGGGGCGAATATCACCGCCACGCCCATAGGATATTATACGGATGTGGAGGGATTGACAGAGGCCGTGCAGGAAGCCTATACTTCTAATATGGATGATACATGGGGCGTGGATGTGTATTTCTGGATTACCAAAACATTGGAGTAGGGGGCAACAGAAATGAAAGGCAGGCAGACTGCTTGACGAAACGGGAATGTCGTAGCACACAGAAAATAGCAATAAAACGAAAATGGAATCAATTATTTTGACACAGCCCTGATCGGGATGTAAGGGAGGTTGAAGACATGGAATATCGGATCAATAAAAGAACCGGCGACAAGATCAGCGTTTTGGGGTTCGGAACTTCTTACATAGCGGAAACGGAGGAGCGGGATGCCGTTGCTGCCATACAGAGAGCTTATGAGGGCGGTGTCAATTATTATGACCTGGCTACGGCAGAGGGCAGGACATTTCCTTATTTTGGGACGGCTCTTAGTGGTGTGAGAAAGAATGTATTTTATCAGATCCATTTCGGGGCGGATTATGCTTCCGGCACTTACGGATGGAGCACGGACGGGGAAACCATACGGCGCAGCGTTGAATGGCAGCTTGCGAACCTGAAAACAGATTACATTGATTACGGATTCATTCACTGTATCGACGAGGTGGCTGACTGGAAGCAGTACCGAAAAAATGGCGCGTTTGCATATTTGATGCAGATGAAGGAACAGGGAGTTGTAAAGCACATTGGCCTGTCTTCCCATACCCCGGATACGATTCAGAAGGTATTGGATGATGTATCTGTGGATATGCTGATGTTTTCGGTGAATCCGGGCTATGACTATCAGAAAGGGGAGTATGCCAAAGGTTCTTTGGATGAGCGGTCTGCCGTTTACAGCCGCTGTGAAAGGGAAGGGATCGGTATTTCCGTGATGAAGCCTTTTTCCGGAGGTCAGATGCTGGATGCGGCCGTTTCTCCTTTTGGAAAGGCTTTGATGCAGTACCAGTGTATGCAGTATGCCCTGGACAGGCCGGGCGTTCTGACGGTGCTTCCGGGGATGTCCAGCGTGGAGCAGGTGGAGCACCTGCTGGGATTTTTTGAGGCAGAAGAAGGGGAAAAGGACTATTCCGTGATCGGAACCTTCAGTCCGGCGGCGGCTGTAGGCAAATGTGTTTACTGTAACCACTGCAAGCCATGTCCCAGGGGACTGGACATCGGCATTATCAATAAATACTATGACCTTGCCAGAAACGGGGATTCCATGGCATCGGAGCATTACCGCAATCTGGAGGTCAAGGCAGATGCCTGTGTACAGTGCGGACATTGTGAAGTCCGCTGCCCGTTCCATGTGAAGCAGGAGGAGCGGATGAAGGAAATCGCTGCTTATTTTGGGAGAAATGGTGTTTCAGGTGATTAGAAAAATTTATGTAACTATTTTATCCGTGGTTGTGGCTGTATTTCTGCTTGCCGGATGCGTCTTCACAGGGAGAGCAGCTTGTGCAGAACAGCGAAGGCGCAGGACAGGAGCGTGTAGAATGTGCAGGATAAGGACCGCGAATCGGCGGGTGAAGCAGACGAGGATTTTTTTCTCGTGCAGGAACCGCCTGTCGAAGGCGGAGGTTTGCTGTTGTCTACATGACAAAAGAAATCAGTGCGCAGTGTCTGGCAGTCTACGAAGCGCTGGGCGCATCGCCATCCGGCAGGATTGCGGTTAAGCTGTCCACGGGAGAGCTGGGGAGTAATTACCTGCGTACTGATTTAAATTCTTTCATCCACTGCAAAGTCATAGATATCGTCCCATTCATCATTTCCGGCAAGAACACCAAAGAAGACAATGCCCAGGGTTTTTCAGGGAATTTAGAGAGGGGAACTTCTTTAAGATGATCAATATTGACAGGAATTATGTGTGTTTTCAATAATGATGTATGATATACTATAGGCAAGTGCAAGGAAAAGTATGATAATATAGTATTTTAATATGATATAGGAATACTTTCCATAAACAGGAAACTCTGATAAATATTTTTTCATTGGAAAGGATGTGTTTTATGGCAATGCAGACAAAGCTCCCCGTAGGAATTGAGAATTTCAGGGAAATACGAACAGGGGGATTCTACTATGTCGATAAGACCGGACTGATTAAAACATTGCTGGAGAATCCAGGGAAAGTGAACCTGTTTACGCGGCCGAGACGATTTGGAAAAACTCTGAACATGAGTATGCTGAAATATTATTTCGAAGCAGGCAGTGACATCATGTCGTTTGATAACGTCATGCCGTTTAACAACGTCACGCTTTTTGACGGGCTTGAGATTTCAAAGGAAAAAGAGCTGTGTGAAGAATACATGGGAAAATTTCCGGTTATTTCAATTACCTTAAAGGGGGCGACTGGAGAAAGCTTTGAAGATGCAAAAGGAATGCTCCGAAGAATTATAGGGAAAGAAGCAATGCGGTTTCGGTTCCTGCTGGAAAGCGACAGGATTGATGACGCCGAACGCAGTCAGTATGAGGCACTTGTCTCTATGGATAAAAAAGGCGCATTTACCATGTCTGACGAACTTTTAAAGGACAGCCTGCAGACGCTGTCACAGCTTTTACAGAAGCATTATGGTCGGGATGTCATCATGTTGATCGACGAGTATGATGTGCCTCTCGATAAGGCATACCAGTCAGGATATTATGATTCCATGGTGGAGCTGGTCAGAATCCTGTTCGGAAATGCATTTAAGACAAACGACAGCCTGAAATTCGCGGTTCTGACAGGGTGTCTGAGGATAACAAAGGAAAGTATCTTTACCGGGCTGAATAATTTTAATGTATATACAGTAAAAGATGTGCAGTATAATGAATATTTTGGATTTTTAGACAGGGAAGTTCAAAATCTGCTGAAATATTATGGATTTATGGAAAAATACGATGCCATAAAGAAATGGTATGACGGATACAATTTTGGAAAATTGGAGGTTTACTGTCCGTGGGATGTAGTCAGCTACTGCCATGCCCTGAGAATGGAACCGTCCACGGAACCGCAGAATTACTGGGTAAATACGAGCAGCAACGATATTATCAGGAGATTTTTAAGCAGGGCGAAAACAGCGGACAGAAACGATATTGAACAACTGATTAACGGAAACAGCATTAAAAAAATAATCCGTCAGGAACTGACCTATAGAGATCTTGACTCTAATTCGGATAATCTGTGGAGCATCCTCTTTACAACCGGGTATCTTACACAGCGCAGTGTAGAGACCGGGGAACTGACAGAGCTTGTCATTCCAAACAGGGAAATACAGTGGATTTTTATCCGCCAGATCCGCGAATGGTTTAAGTGGGAAACCGAAAAAAACATGGAAAAACTGGAGGATTTTTGCAGGGCATTCCTGGAAAATGACACGGCGGCCATCGAGGAGGGATTCAATGCCTACCTGAAAAAGACAATCAGTATCCGTGA
>VSNO01000086.1 GCA_009774375.1 Lachnospiraceae bacterium | reverse complement strand
TCCCGGTGATCGCTGCAGGCGGTATCGCGGACGGCAGGGGATTTGCGGCGGCGTTCATGCTCGGCGCGGAGGCTGTGCAGATCGGTACGCGCTTTGTGGCGGCCACAGAGTCCATCGTACACGAGAACTACAAGGCGATGCTCATCAAGGCGAAGGATATCGACTCGGCAGTCACTGGCATGACGACAGGCCACCCGGTCAGGAGTATCCGGAATAAAATGACAAAAGAGTACCTGAAGCTTGAAAAGGAGGGCGCTGATTTCATGGAGCTTGAGAGGCTGACCCTCGGTTCCCTGAAAAAGGCTGTCGTGGAGGGCGATGTGGTAAATGGCACTGTCATGGCAGGCCAGATCGCAGGGCTTGTCAGGAAGGAACAGCCGTGTGCGGAGATCATCACAGAGATCATCGGGCAGGGCATGGCGCTCCTCAACAGAACATATTGAAATTTTTATGACGTGTTATCTTATAATAAGAAGAAAGGCACAAAATGAGCAAAACAGCATTTATTTTCCCGGGGCAGGGTTCGCAGTATGCGGGCATGGGAAAAGATTTTTATGATACATATGAGGAAGCAAAGAAGGTCTATCAGCTCGCAGGCAGGGTGTCAGGACTTGACATGGAGGCGCTCTGCTTCACCGGGAACGATAAGCTGGACATCACGGAGTACACGCAGATCGCAATGCTCGCAACCGAGGTGGCGATCCTGAAGGTGCTCGAATCAAAAGGCGTCAGGGCAGATATCACAGCGGGACTGAGCCTGGGAGAGTACGGTGCGCTGGCGGCAGCGGATGTCATGGATCTGGAGGATCTGTTCCATATCATCAGAAAGCGCGGGATCTTCATGCAGGAGGCGTATCCGGAGGGCGGCGCGATGATGGCAGTGCTCGGCCTTGACAGTGGCAGGATCGAGGAGATCTGCCGCCAGACCGAAGGGATCGTGACCATTGCCAACTACAACTGTCCGGGACAGATCGTCATCACGGGTGAGGAAAATGCGGTGGCGGAGGCGGTAAAGGCGCTCTCCGATGCCGGGGCAAAGCGCTGTGTACCGCTGAAGGTCAGCGGACCGTTCCATTCACAGCTGCTAAAGGGAGCAGGAGAGAGGCTGGAGAAGGAGCTGTACGGCATCAGGCTCAGAAATCCGTCCATTCCCTATATCAGCAATGTGGATGCGCTCGAGGTGACAGAAGCCGCACCAGTCAAGACGCTTCTGAAAGACCAGGTGTCCAGTTCCGTATGCTGGCAGCAGACGGTCGAGAAAATGATCGCGGACGGCGTGGACACGTTCATAGAGATCGGCCCCGGAAAGACGCTGAGCGGTTTTATGAAGAAGATCAACAGGGATGTAAAGTGCCTGAACATCGATAAGCTGGCAGATCTGGATAAAGCATTGGAGGAATTGGGATGTTGACGGGAAAAGTTGCCCTGGTGACAGGGGCAGGCAGAGGCATAGGCAGGCAGATCGCGCTCACGCTGGCACAAAACGGTGCGGCGGTCATCGTGAACTACAACGGTTCTAAGGACAGCGCGGAGGAGGTTGTCGCGGCGATCCGACAAAGCGGAGGCAGCGCGGAGGCGATGCAGTGCAATGTGGCTGATTTTGCGTCCAGTGAGGAGTTTGTCAGGACAGTACTGGATCAGTATAAAAGGGTGGATATCCTTGTGAACAATGCGGGTATCACCAGGGATAACCTGATCATGCGCATGACGGAGGAGGACTACGATGCGGTGCTGGACACGAACTTAAAGGGCGCATTCAATATGATCCGGCATCTCTCGCGCAGCATGATCAGACAAAGGAGCGGCAGGATCATCAATATTTCTTCTGTGAGCGGTGTCCTCGGAAATGCGGGGCAGTCCAATTACTCCGCATCAAAGGCAGGGCTGATCGGTCTGACCAAGAGTGTGGCGCGGGAGTTCGCAAGCCGCGGGATCAGCGTTAATGCGGTCGCGCCGGGCTTTATCGATACGGATATGACCAGGAATATGACGGAGGAGGCCAAAAAGGCGCTGAACAGCATGATTCCCATGGGAAGGATGGGCAGTGCGGAGGATATCGCGGATCTCGTCCTGTTTCTGGCGGGGGAGCACTCGGACTATATCACCGGGCAGGTGATCTGCGTGGACGGCGGCATGTCTATGTAAAGCGGTAGTCCGGCGGGGCTGGCTGTAATGAAGAGAGATGAGGAGCAGGATATGAGAAGAAGAGTAGTAGTGACAGGCATGGGGGCAGTGACCCCGATCGGGAATGATGTTTCGTCCTTCTGGAACAGCATTAAAGAAGGGAAGACCGGCTTCGGACCGATTTCCTATTTTGATACAACAGATTACAAGTGCAAGCTGGCAGCGGAAGTCAAGGACTTCAATGCGGCCGACCATATGGACAAAAAGGCGGCGCGCAGAATGGAGCCTTTCTGCCAGTTCGCTGTCGCCGCGGCGAAGGAAGCGATCGAGGACGCCGGTCTGGATATGACAAAGGAAGATCCCTACAGGGCAGGCTGCGCTGTGGGAAGCGGCATCGGAAGCCTTCAGGCGATGGAGCGGGAGCACACGAGGCTGGAGGAGAAAGGCCCCTCAAGGGTGGCGCCGCTATTGGTTCCGCTGATGATCTCCAACATGGCGGCCGGAAATGTCAGCATTGCCTGCAATCTCAAGGGCAAGAGCATCAATGTGGTGACAGCGTGCGCCACGGGTACCAACTCGATCGGAGAGGCGTTTCGGACGATCCAGTACGGCGATGCGGATATCATGGTGGCAGGTGGGACAGAGAGCTCGATCACACCGATCGGCATAGCAGGATTCTCCTCCCTGACAGCGCTCTCGACCTGCGAGGATCCGGCGCGCTGTTCGATCCCGTTCGATAAGGACAGAAGCGGTTTTGTCATGGGCGAGGGCGCAGGGATCGTCGTGCTTGAGGAGCTGGAGCATGCGCGGGCGCGCGGCGCGAAGATCTACGCGGAGGTTGTGGGATATGGCTGCTCGTCGGACGCATATCACATCACATCGCCCGCGGAGGACGGCGCGGGCGCGGCGGCAGCGATGCTCCATGCCGTGAAGGACGCGGGGGCCTCACCGGAGGAGATCACATACATCAATGCCCATGGGACGGCGACGCACCACAACGACCTGTTCGAGACGAGGGCGATCAAGCTTGCGTTTGGCGAGCATGCCAGGGATATTAGGATCAACTCCACCAAGTCGATGGTGGGACATCTCTTGGGAGCTGCAGGGGCAGTTGAGTTCGTCGCCTGCGTGAAGGAGCTGCAGGAGGGGTATATCCATCGGACAGTCGGACTCATGGAGAGCGAGGAGGAGATGGACTTAAACTACTGCAAGGAGAGCTACAGCGGGGATTTTAACTACGCACTCAGCAATTCACTGGGATTTGGAGGACACAATGCCAGCATTTTGGTGAAGAAATACGCGGAGGAATGACAAACGGCGCCGGCAGAAATAGTTAGGGCAGAGAGTTATATATATAAATAGAAAGAAAAAGGTGACACATATGTCAGTTTATACAGCGAAGGAGATCATGGATATCATTCCGCACAGGCACCCGTTCATGCTGATTGACACGATCGAGGAGCTTGAGGAGGGCATAAGGGCAGTCGGAAAAAAATGTGTGAGTTATAATGAGCCGTATTTTGCAGGGCATTTTCCGAACAATCCTGTCATGCCGGGCGTGCTGATCGTGGAGGCGCTGGCGCAGGTCGGGGCGGTCGCGCTGCTCGGTCTGCCGGAGTGGAAGGGCAGGACAGCCTATTTTGCGGGCATCAACAAGGCGCGGTTCAAGCAGAAGGTGCTTCCGGGCGATGTGCTGATGCTCGAGACGAGGATCACCAAAGTGAAAGGGCCGATCGGCGTCGGGGAGGCCGTCGCCACGGTTGACGGCAGGACAGCCTGCCGGGCGGAGCTGATGTTTGCCATAGGAGATTGACTGGTGAGGCAGTGAGGAGGCTGGATGATGGACAGATCACAACATATCAGGGCTGGAAGAAGATTTCCGATAAATCTGTACAATAAGCTTGAGGAAAAGCTAAAACATGGATCAGAGGACGCGCAGGAGACCGCGGAGGAGGACACGGGGCTTGTCAAGTGCCCAAAATGCGGCAGGATGGTAGACCGTGCGCGCGTCGTAAAGAAGAAGTATGAGTGTTATGAGTGCGGCGGCTATTTCAGGGTGAAGACCAACAACCGTATCCGCATGGTCGCGGACGCGAAGAGTTTTGAACCATGGTTCGAGGATATGGAGGTGAGCAATCCGCTCGATTACGAGGGATACGAGGATAAGCTCGCGGCGGCGCGGCAAAAGACTGGACTGAACGAGGCTGTGACTGTGGGGCGCTGCAAGGTATTTGGCGACGATATCGTTCTGGGCGTGTGCGATTCCCGGTTTATGATGGCGAGCATGGGGCATGTCGTGGGTGAGAAGATCACCAAAGCGATCGAGCGTGCGACGGAATTAAGGCTTCCGGTATTCCTGTTCTGCTGTTCCGGCGGGGCGAGAATGCAGGAGGGGATCGTCTCTTTGATGCAGATGGCAAAGACTTCCGCCGCGATCAGGAAGCACGGCGATGCCGGACTGCTGTACTGTACGATCCTGACAGATCCCACGACCGGCGGTGTGACAGCGAGCTTTGCGATGCTCGGCGATGTGATCATGGCGGAGCCGGGGGCGCTGATCGGGTTTGCGGGACCAAGGGTCATCAAGCAGACGATCGGACAGGAGCTTCCAGAGGGTTTCCAGACAGCGGAGTTTCTGGTGGAACACGGTTTTGTGGACGGCATCGTACTGCGCGAGAACTTAAAGAAGACGATCCGCTTTCTGATCAAATCGCATCAGGGCACAGGCAAGAGAACGTATGCGGACTTTGGCCTGGACACGGATTTTCACTTTGAGCTCAGCGAGGAGCTGAAGGAGCAGTCCTGGAAGTCAAAGCCGCGCAGCGCGTGGGAGAAGGTCAAGGCGGTCCGCCAGGTGGAGCGTCCGTCTGCGCTGGACTATATGGACAGCATATTTGATATCTTTGTCGAGGCGCACGGCGACAGAGGTTTCGCCGATGACAAAGCGCTGATCGGCGGTATCGGGTTTATAGAAGGCCAGCCGGTGACAGTGGTGGCGGACATCAAGGGAAAGGATCTCAGGGAGTGCCAGGAGAGAAACTTCGGCATGCCGCTTCCGGAGGGCTACCGCAAGGCACTGCGCCTGATGAAGCAGGCGGAGAAATTCAATCGGCCGATCATCAGTTTTGTCAACACGTCCGGCGCATTCTGCGGTCTCGAGGCGGAGGAGCGCGGACAGGGCGAGGCGATCGCGCGAAACCTGCTGGAGATGTCGGGACTCAGGGTTCCGGTGCTCTGCATTCTCATCGGAGAGGGCGGAAGCGGCGGCGCGTTGGCGACGGCGGTGGGGAATGAAGTCTGGATGATGGAGAATGCCACCTATTCGATCCTCTCACCGGAAGGCTTCGCTTCCATATTATGGAAGGATTCCAACAGGGCACAGGAGGCGAGCGAGGTCATGAACATCACGGCGCAGGACTTAAAGCGGCTTGGCGTGATCGAGCGCATCATCCCGGAGTTTGGCGGTGCGGACAGGAAGACAGCAGCGGCGATCGGCGGTTATATGAAAGAACACATCAAGGAATTTCTGGAGAAGTATGACGGAAAGAGCGGGGAACAGATTGCGGAGGAGCGCTATGAGCGTTTCCGGAATTTTTAGGGGACGGAAAAATGAATGAGTTAAGGATAGGCGGTCTCTGCGCGCGCATTCCCGTGATACAGGGAGGAATGGGCGTCGGCGTGAGTCTGTCGGGGCTGGCAGGAGCAGTGGCAGCAGCGGGCGGCGTGGGTGTGATATCGACCGCCCAGATCGGCTACCGCGATCCGGATTTTGGCAGGCATCCGATCGAGTGCAATCTAAAGGCAGTCGGCGAGGAGGTCAGAAAGGCGCGTGTGGCGGCGGATGGCGGTATCATCGGCGTCAATATCATGGTGGTGACGAGGCAGTATGAGGACTACGTCAGAGCGGCGGCGGAGGCAGGCGCGGACCTGATCATATCGGGGGCGGGACTTCCCATGAACCTGCCCGAACTCGCGGGAGATGCCAGGATCGCGCCCATCGTTTCGAGCAGGAAAGCCCTGCATGTGATCGCAAGGCACTGGAGGAAGAAGTATGGCAGAAAGCCGGATCTCGTCGTGGTCGAGGGGCCTTTGGCGGGCGGTCATCTGGGATTTTCCAGGGAAGATATCGAGGCGTATACAGTGACGGGCGAAAAAGATTATGATGATGAGGTGAAGGCTATCATAGAGCTTGCCGATGAGCTCGAAACGCCGGTTGTGGCGGCGGGCGGCGTCTATGAGCGAAGCGATATGGAGCACTGGATGGCGATGGGGGCAAAGGGCGTGCAGATCGCTACGCGCTTTGTGACGACGAGGGAGTGTGATGCCTCCGACGCCTACAAGCAGGCGTATATCGATGCGTCGAAGGAGGATATCGTCATCGTCAGGAGCCCGGTGGGAATGCCGGGGCGCGCGATACACAACGCGTTCCTTGACAGGGTGGGCGCAGGCGAGCGCTTTATGAGAGGCTGCAGACAGTGTATCACGACCTGCAGGCCGGACACGGCGCCGTACTGCATCACAGAGGCGCTGATCAATGCAGTGGAGGGGAATCTCGAGGAGGGACTGATATTCTGTGGCAGCAATGCCTACAGGGCAGACCGGATCGAGACCGTAGCCGATATAATGGAGGAATTTTCTCAATGACGATAGCAATAACCGGGACAGGGAGTGCACTGCCGGAAAAAATAGTGACAAATTTTGATCTGGAGAAGCTTGTGGAGACCACGGATGAGTGGATCCAGAAGCGGACAGGGATCGCGGAGCGCAGGATCTCTGACGGGGAGACCGTGTCCACACTGGCAGCCGGCGCGTGCAAAAAAGCGCTGGAGATGGCGGGAAAGACGGCCGATGAAGTAGATCTGATACTGGTCGCCACCTGTTCGCCGGAGATGCTGCTTCCGTGCTGTGCCTGTCAGGTTCAGGAGCTGCTTGGGGCGTCCGGTGCGGCGGCGTTTGATTTGAATGCCGCGTGTTCGGGCTTTTTGTTCGCGCTGAACACTGCATACGCATATCTCCATGCAGGCATCTACAGAAATGCGCTGGTCGTGGGAAGCGAGGTGCTCTCAAAGCTCGTGGACTGGAAAGATAGAGGAACATGCATTCTGTTTGGCGACGGCGCGGGAGCAGCGTTCGTGGAGGCGGGCGCGGAGGCGATCATCCGCAGCAATGGGCGCAGGGCCGGTATGGAGTGCATGGTGCAGGGAGCAGATGGCACAAAGGGCATGGTGCTCTCCTGTGCGGAGCGCGCTGTGAACAATGCGTTTATACCGGAGAGACAGGCGGAAAGTCCGTATATCCGGATGGATGGACAGGAAGTCTATAAGTTTGCCACGAAACAGGTGCCGGCCTGTATCCAGGATGCGCTGGACAGGGTGGGGCTTGCTGTGGAGGATGTGGACTGGTTCATACTGCACCAGGCGAACGTGCGTATCATCGAGTCGGTCGCAAAGAGGCTGAAGGTGGACATCGCAAAATTTCCGATGAACATCCACCAGATCGGCAATATGTCCTCCGCCACGATACCGGTACTGCTGGACGAGTGGAATCGCAGCGGCAGTATCAGGGAGGGCGATCGGCTGGTGCTGTCGGGTTTTGGAGCCGGGCTGACGTACGGAGCCAGTGTTCTGGTGTGGTGAGAGGGAGGTGAGGCAGAAGCATGGAAAAGACGACGAGAAGAGTGTTAAATGAGACGTTGGTGCAGCTGTTCAACAATGTCATGAGCATAGAGGAGAAGGCGGTGATCACGGAGGAGTACAGGGATATCACGAACAATGATATGCATATCATAGAAGCGATCGGTATCGAGGAGCCGCGCAGGATGTCTGATATCGCAAAGCGCCTTGGCGTGACTGTGGGCACCCTCACCACCAACATGAACAGTCTGGAGGACAAGGGATACATTGTGCGGGAACGCAGCACGACAGACAAGCGCGTCGTGCTGGTCGTGCTCACCCCGAAAGGCAAAAAAGCATTTTACCATCACCGGGGATTTCACCAGAACATGATCAAGGCCGTCGTGAAGGGACTCGACGAGGATGAGATGAAAGTGATGATCAAATGTCTGCTGAATCTGAATGCGTTCTTTAAACAGTACGGAGAACAGAATATATAGACCATATTTCCTGTCACTGGCCAACAGTGGCAGTTTTTTCGCTTTTGTATACACTGGTAAGACTTGAAACCATGAGAAATTTTGGTATAATGATTTTGTTGGATTTACTGCAACGGAGTGAAACGGAAATACTTGTTTTGGCAGGAGGGGAAAAAGTGGCGACATTTACAGTAGCGGAATTGGAGAATATGATCGTTGTGAATATGGGCGATTATAAGACATCCAGGGGTGAGAAGAAACTGTTGACCAAGGATCTGGGATCGTGTGTCGGGGTGGCAGTGCGTGATCCGCGGACAGGGGTAGGCGGACTTCTGCATGTCATGCTTCCGGATCACAGCATAGCTAAGGAGGGAGATGCGTCGTTTGTCGCGGCAAAATATGCGGACTCCGGTCTCGACGAGATGATCAGGGTTCTGGTGCAGCAGGGCGCCGAGCGCAGCCGCATGGTGGCAAAGATAGCAGGCGCGGCACACATGATCAGAAATGCTACGATACCGGAGAACAGAGATATCTCTGCCCGGAATCTCACTGCGGTGCAGGAGAAGCTCGAGGCGCTTCAGATCCCGCTGATCGCCTCCGATGTGGGGGAGCACTATCCAAGAACGGTCGTGTTTGATCCGTTGAGCGGTGCGCTCAGGATCCTCACTCCCGGCAAAACGGAAAAGTGGATCTGACAGTTTGAAAGGAGGTTTGGCGCATGGCGGACGAGAATAGGGAACTGAACGAGATGGAGCTTTTGGAGAGGAATATCATCAGGAGCTACAATGAGCTGTTGAAGACGCTGCTCGAGGAGGGGGACATGGATACCCTGGAGCAGGTGATCACCGACGATGAGTACCGGTACAGGCTGATGGACATGCATACGAGCCGTCTTAAAATGGAACATGAGCTGTGAGATGTTCCGGGGATATATACAGAAAGCAGGGGACAAAGTCCGTCCCCTGCTCGATCTTTTAATGGTTTAAGAGCGACAGCGCCAGCTTTCTCTTGTGGTGGCGGTACATGCTCGCGAAGTGGTTGTAGAACCAGAAACCTTCCACCAGGACATGGTTGAGGACGCCGATCTTTCCTTTCACGGTTCCGTCATAGTATTCACCGCCGTAGCTTGTGGCTCTCTTTTCCCTGATGTATTGGATCAGGGAGGATTCGCTTGTGATATCGGCTTTTAATTCTGTGTAAGCCGTTCCCACGCAGTCTGGATGATGGGAATCGCTCCCGCCGAACATTGCCAGGCCGTATTGGGACGCAAGCCTGCGCGCTTCTGAGTTGGATTCCTGTGACTCGCACGAATTAAACGCCTCGATAAAGTCAAAATTTTTCATGATATCGGGATTTTTCCTGTAGGCACGCGTGCGGGTGATGCTGAGATGGCGCTCACCGCAGGGGTGTGCAGGACCAAGAATACCGCCATGTCTGTGTACGACATCCTGAAGGACCCTCACCGGAAGGCCGCGGCATTCCATCAGGAGCAGTTTCACATTTTCCGGCAGGATCACAAGAATGTGCCCGGCGTCGATCGTATCGTATTCAATTCCTTTCAGGACCACAAAATGGTCGATCTTCCCTTTCAGATTATCGCGGTATGCACGAAAACCGTTGTAGGAATCATGGTCTGTCACAAGCATGCCGTGAAAGCCTTTGGACTTCAGGATCTGAATGTATTCAGACACAGGGATCTTTCCGTCCATAGATCCTTCCTTTGTGTGGCAATGCATATCGAATCTCATCACAGGTAACCCTCCATATATTCAGAGCAAATTTTTCCTTCCTTACTAAGTTTACTCGATATGGACAAAATAATCAAACATCATTTTATGGAAAACTTATAAAAAATTTGCCAGAAATTTTGTGAGATATGATGGATTCATTTTGTCATATTTTTTGTGCCGTCTCTCTTTTTTAAGAATTTATGAAGATTGCTTAAAGATTTGCGATTATAAGTTGACTTTACAAAATGTATAATCTATAATGATGAATTTAGAAAGGAACAGGAAGCATTTATTCAGGAACTGTACAGAATGTACCGGTTATTTTTGATCAGTTCCTTATGGAGGGGAAAATTGTGAAAAAGAAAAGTCAAAACATCTGCAGACAGGCATCAGAGCTTGTCATGCAGTACAGATCGCTGGCTGTCATGTCTGTGTACGCGGTCTTCTATCTCATCGCGTTCTATTATCTCGAGCAAAGGGATGTGGCGGTGCATGAGATCAATTTGGGGATTGACGAATATGTACCGTTCTGCGAGATCTTTATCGTGCCATATCTGTTATGGTTCGCGTATGTGGCGCTGACAGTCGTATTTTTGTGCATTAAAGATAAGGAAGAGAGCGACCGGCTGGTGGCATTTCTGATGGCGGGAATGACGATCTTTATCGTCGTGTCCGCAGTGTTTCCGAATGGACATAATCTCAGGCCGAAAGTCTTTGAGAGGGACAACATATTCATCGACCTGATCAGGCATCTGTATATGGCAGACACGCCGACCAATATACTGCCGAGTATCCATGTGTACAACTCGGTCGCGGTCATGATCGCGGTGTGGAGGAGCAGGTGCTTTGCGGGCCATATGGTCATAAAGACTCTCATGCTCGCGCTCGGTGCCAGCATTATCTGCTCGACTGTGCTGATCAAGCAGCATTCCATGCTGGATGTGCTGCTGGCGCTATTGCTGTCTGCGGTGATGTATTCCATCTGCTACAAGAGGACAGTGATCCGGGACAAACGCGTATCTGCGGCGCGCATAAAATAGCAGATAAAAACAGCTTCGTTCCGAAGCTGTTTTTTGATATCATATATGTTTCTGAATGTAGGTTCTTAATGTAAAGCATTCGCTGAAATGTTGACCATGACAAAACGGGTAATGCTGTCGTAATTCTTTTCCGGCATGACAAAGACCTTGCGTCCGCTCTTTAACGAGAGGGCGACAGCGTCGCCGCCATTGTTGATCTCGTCGCAGATCTCCTCGAAATTGTTCTTTAGTGTCGTGAAATCCATTTCTCTTACTAAATCCTTCATATGGGAATCCTCCTAATTCCTGTGACAAAGAACTGTGGCACGCTGCACCGCAGTTCTGATAAATGTGTTGCTGCTGAACGGTATCATGAAGCAGAAGCTTCCGGATAAAACCTGTTACTAACAGTATCGACAGCTTTTCCGTAAAATATTATACTAAATGCAATAAATATACAGAATTTTCTATACAATTTAGTGCCTTGCAGGGACAAAACCTTCGAAGATAAACAGATCGAAGCTTCTGGAAACCCTGTCGAGCTCCTCCTGTGAGCGGACGGTCCACGCGACGCTCAGGCTGCGGTACAATTTCCGGCAGATCGTTCTTGAGAGCTCATCCTTGTGCTTGCAGTTGTATGCGATGAAATCCGGTGATGCATAGCAGTTGCCGATCAGGTGCGACAGCAGGAAATACGGGATGTTCAGCTTCTGCCTGGTAAAATCCTCGGAGAGCTGCCCGCGCACGATGTTTGGGCGGTGGATCTTGTACCAGCGCACAGCCATCGGATGGAAGGATTCGATGCAGTACAGCCCCTTGTAATCAGAAAGGATCCTGTCACAGATCCGGCACAGCTTGTCAGCATTTTTTTCGACTTTGTATTCGATGATCAGGGGAACCCTGCCGTCAACCATTTTCAGGATATCGGCAAAAGCGGGGATGCGCTCCTCGGTCCCGAGCAGGCGGAACTGCTGGAGCTGTGCGTATGTATAGTCCCTCAGATTGCCTTTGACGCCGCAGATGCGGTTTAAGGTATCGTCGTGGAAGACAACCGGCACATCGTCCTTTGTGAGATGCACGTCGAACTCGATGCCGTAACCAAGATCCGCAGCGCGTTTGATAGCGGCGTAGGAATTTTCAGGAAGCCTGTCTGTTTCGGGCTGCTGTGCGTGGGTGTTTTTGATGCTTTTCAGTTTTTCGATCGCGGGGTTCATGTTGTGGAGTCCGCGGTGTGCATACATATGGCCGAAAAATGGTCTGTAGTCAGGCCGCCCGTGAATGCGCGGCTTGATAGAGATCAGGTACAGCACCGTCACCGTGACAAAGGACAAAAAGATCTGCAGCAGCGTAAATAATAATCCCATCATATAAAAGAACCTCCTATATTTCTATACTACGCGATTTTACAGGATTTGTAAACCTGTAAAATCATGTTACTGGAACGGAGACAACTGTAACATATTAAGTTTTTATGAGAATTGTTGTGTTTTGCATCGTTTTGTTATAAGATAAAGATATCTGTATAAATATTTAGTGGATAAAAATGATGTTAGAGAGAGGATAACCGGCATGAAAAAGAGAATACTGGCGTTACTGATGACGTCTGTGCTGACATTGCAGCTAGCAGGATGTACTGCGGGGACTGACGAGCCGACAGTGGGAGCGGAGACACAGAGCAGCATCAAGGATCTGTTTAACAGTGCGAAAGAGAACCGCGGGGACGCTCAGGAGGCTTCCGGGACGCAGGACACAACGGAGCAGGAGACGGATGCCGAGGATGCCGAAGTCAGATATCAGGACGATTATTATGAGTTTGTCAACCAGAATCTTCTGTCAAAGATCGAGCTTGCCGCGACGGATGCGCACTGGGACTGGTTTGGCGAGCTGAATGCTGTCGTGAGTTCGGAGATGGAGGATATCATCGATGACCTGGCAAACGATGGAAAGACTTATGAGAAGGGCAGTTCGGAGCAGAAGATCAAAGACATGTACGAGTGCGTGACCAATATGGAGAACCGCGAGGAGACGGGGCTCGGACCGTTGAAGCCGCACATGGACAGTATACGGAATGCGTCGAGCATTGACGAGTATGTGGATGCGCTGGCACATCTGAGCGGTGAGTTTGGGTTCAGCAGCATTGTCGGCGGCTATAATATCATGCAGGACAAGACGGATTCCAGCGAGTATGCAGTCTACATGATGTATGCGGACACCCTGATCGGCAAGGAGTATGTCGAGGGCGGGAATACGCAGGAGTATATGGATCTGTATCTGGACTATATCTGCGATATGCTGATGGAGTTCGGCATGACGGCTGACGAGGCGGCTCAGAGCACGGATTCCATCGAAGGGCTTCTGCGCGACATCTGTGCGTCGACGCTGTCGACAGAGCAGCTCTACGATCCGGCGATTACCTACAATGTATATACGGCGAAGGATCTGCAGGCGCTCTACACCAATATCGATGTGCCCAGGATGCTGAGGACGCTCCGGATTGACGGCCAGGACAAATACATCGTCATGGACGTGGAGCAGGCGAAAAAGATTAATTCGCTGCTGACAGAGGAGAACCTGCAGGCGCTGAAGGACTATTCGACGTTCGTCATGCTCAACGACACGGCAAAGTATGCCAATGCCAACTACGCGAAGCTCAGCGATGACATGCGCAATGCGCTGTATGGCATCACGGAGAGCTGGGGGGATGAGAAGACGTGGAAAAATCTGACGCAGGATATGCTCCCGTGGGATTTTGGCATGATCTATGTGGAGGAACATTTCTCTGCCGAGGACAAGGAAGCGGTGGAGGAGATGATCGGACAGATACTGGAAGAGTATGAGACGATCATCAACAGGCAGGAATGGATGAGCGATGAGACGAAGAAGAAGGCGGTGCGGAAGCTGGAGACGATGCAGGTCAAGATCGGATATCCGGACCGGTGGCCGGCAGCCCGCGACATGATGCAGGTGACGCCGGTCTCGGAGGGAGGAAGCCTGCTGTCCAATCTGCTGGTGAGCATGCAGGTGGCGATCGAGGACAGTCTGAACAAGCTTGGAACGAAGGTTGACCGGTCGGAGTGGGATGTGACGCCGCAGACGATCAATGCGATGTACGATCCCCTGAACAATGAGATCATCTTCCCGGCGGCGATCCTGCAGGCGCCGTTTTATGACAGGGACAACAGCTACGGGGCAAATCTGGGCGGGATCGGGTTTGTCATAGCACACGAGGTCAGCCACGCGTTTGACTCGAGCGGCGCTCTGTATGATGAGTACGGCAACTACAATGTCTGGTGGACGGAGGAGGAGCTTGCCGAGTACCAGAAGATGTCAGAGTCCATCGTGGACTATTACAGTGAGTATGAGATGATGGGAGTCAAAGTGAACGGGGATCTGACACTGATGGAGAATATCGCGGACCTCGGTGCGATGACCTGTATCACTTCCATTATAGGGGACGATGCGAAAGCGCTCGACGAGGCGTTCGGGCAGATGACCTACAACTGGGCGAGCGAGGACACGGCAAGCTTTATGATGTATCTGCTGAACACGGACACGCACTCGCCGAACAAGGTGCGCGTCAATGCGGTGCTGAGCTCCTGTGATGCTTTCTACAGGATCTATGACATTCAGGAGACAGATGGAATGTATGTGGCGCCGGAGGACAGGGTTGGGATCTGGAAGTAGGATTTGAGGATTGAAAGGGAAACGGTTATGAGACAGACAAAAGAACTGGGTATGAGACTGGCAGGAGCGCTGATGGCAGCGGCAGTTGCGCTGGGAACGGCGCAGGCGTGCGGGGTCAACAGGCAGCTTCAGAAGACATATGCGGTGGAGTTCACTGTCACGGAGAACAAGGCAGTGCTCTACAGCAACGACAAGACAAAAGTGTATAAGCAGCCGGATGTCAATTCGGAGGTGGTGACTGTCATAGCGCCGGATATTCCGGTCAATGTGACAGGGATCACTTCCAACGGCTGGTTCCGGATATCCTTAAACGGCACTTATTATGTGATGGGCGAAGGGCTGGTATCCAAGAATGCGAGCAGCGCCAATGCAGTGGTGTCCGGCACGGACATCAAGAAGCTGACGAAAGGGACTTTTTCATTCTACAGGAATCCTGAGCTGGGCGACTTCGACGCGGATGATGTCGAGGCCATGGACGAAAATACATATATCAAGTATCTCGATTCGTTTCTGATGGGATATGCGATGCTGGACAACTGCATCCTGCAGGACAGCGGCAAACTCTTAAAGGAGGTGTACGAGAGCGAGGCGAAGGTAGACAAAAATGTAGCTGCCATAACGATGCAGGCATATCTGATCAACTATCGGAACAATTATCTCAGCAACAGTCTGGCAGGACCGTTCCGCAACGACAGGGATCTGAAGCTGGCATTGAACCGGGCGATACGGTATGACATTGAGAAATTTGGAACGGTGTACAGAAATTCCAGCATCGGGAGCGACGAGACGAAGGTCAAAAAGGCGATGGAGAACATTGTGAATGAGATGAAGGCAGAACAGGGTGTCTCGTTCACATGCCGCATGGAATACGGTGAATACAAGACAAACGACGGCAGTGAAGGCAAGGGTTGGATTATAGAGTTTACCAAAAAGGATTAAACAATGAATCAGAACGAACATTTTGTAAGTGCAGACAGTGAAGGGTATTTCTATTGCAGGGCAGTGGATGGTTTTTTGAATGTCAGGAAGGAACAGCATGTGTGCGGGCGCGGATGTCCTTTTTATACTGGAAAGACGGACAGTGCAAAGGGGGAGTTCGTGTGCCGTTATAATGAAAAAGGGATGGAGGATCAGCCAGCCCTTTTTCCGTCTGTCGAGGGGATGGGCGAGCGGCTTTACAGGGCGTACGCGTATGCGGCGAAGGCGCATCTGGGACAGTACAGAAAAAAGACAAGGATACCGTATTTTACGCATATCATCACGACGATGAACTATGCGCTGGAACTCACGCAGGATATCGAGGTGCTTCAGGGAGCGATCCTCCACGACACAGTCGAGGATACCTGGGTGACGTTCGACGACCTGAAAAGAGAATTTGGAGAGCGGGTCGCGAGGCTTGTGGAGGCGGAGACGGAGAACAAACGCCGCGATATGCCCGCCTCCCAGACATGGGAGATCCGGAAGCAGGAGGCGATCGGGCATTTGAAGAGTGCCCCGCCAGACGCAAAACGGATCGTCCTTGCGGACAAGACCGCCAACCTGGAATCGATCGCAAGGGAGCAGCATTATCTGGGAACCGAGATCTGGGACAAATTTAACCAGCCGGACAAGGCAAAGCAGGAGTGGTATTTCAGGGCGGTCAGGGAACAGCTCGCGGAATTTTCGGACACAAGCGTCATGAAGGTCTATGACGGTTATCTGGATATCTTATTCTGATGCCTGCACAAAATCTTCCAGCGTGCGGAATGTGTAGCCCATCTCTTCCCACCTGGTCAGCAGTTCGTCGAGGATCTCGCCGTTGGTTTTGGAGGTGCTGTGCAGCAGGACGATGGCG
Organism: Lachnospiraceae bacterium; assembly: GCA_009774375.1. Taxonomy (GTDB): domain Bacteria; phylum Bacillota; class Clostridia; order Lachnospirales; family Lachnospiraceae; genus COE1. The sequence continues at coordinate 2,601 of VSNO01000086.1, read as the reverse complement.
CCGGGGTGGATGCGTCCGACAAGCTTCTTGAAGGCTTCCTCCCGTGTCGGCTGTTTATCCTGATACCAGTCAACATAGGCAAGGCTCCAGAAAAAGGTGTGGTACCCTAGCTCCTGTGCCATCTTCAGGTTGCTGGTATTGTATTTTCCCTGCGGCGGACGGTAGAAGTGCGTCAGCTCTGTGCCTGTGATCTCCCTGAACAGATCTTCTACATCCCGCATCTCTTTCTCAAAGGATTCTCTTGAGGCGATGGAGGACATATCCAGATGATGGTAGGTGTGGTTGCCTACAAAGTGTCCGTCTGCGACCATCTGCTTTACAAGCTCCGGCGCGGATTCCAGATAATGTCCCACAACGAAGAAGGTGGCAGGTACGTTGTGCTTTTTCAGCGCGTCCAGGATCGGCTGCGTGTTCCCGTTCTCATAGCCCGCGTCGAAGGTGAGATAGATCACTTTTTCCGTGCTGTCTCCCACATAATAGGCATTGTACTTTTTCAGCTCCTCCACAGAGGCGTTTCCGGTCGGCTGACTGCCCTCCTGGCCGAAACCGAGTCCCCAGTTTGCGGAGGATACGTTTCCGGAGGCCGGCACGGCCCAACCGTCCATCTTTTCATATCGGACATATGCGATGCACCTGCCAGCCAGGAAGGCGGCGGTCAGCAGTATGGCCAGCAGCGCTGCTTTTTTCAGATTTACTTTTTTCAGTTTGGATCTTACCGGTATCTTCATTTTCAGCCTCATTTCCATGTGTTTCAAAGGTTCTTAATAAAGAATATTTTTTGCGGAGAAAAAAATGCCTGTATTAATATAAAATTTTGTGATTTGAACAAAAAGTACAATGACTTTTGACAAAAAAGTGTGTATGATAAGAGTATAATGAATAACAACGAGGATCGGAGGCAGAGGAATATGAAAAAAAAGACATGTGTTTCCCTTGATATGAAGATGACCGGACACATATTGAATCAGCTGATCAGGAAGCATGGCTATACAGTCAGTGATATCCAGAGGGAGCTCAGGCTTTCGTGTCCGCAGTCGATCTACCGGTGGATCAACGGGCAGGCGCTGCCGTCCATCGATAATCTGTACAGGCTGAGCGCGCTGCTGGAAGTACATATGGAAGAGATGATACTGCCAAGGCAGGATGAGGTCTGGTTCGTGCAAAAACCGTGCAATCCGGAGCGCGGCAGGCGCCTTAGAACATATCGCGAAACATATCTGAAAAAGAGACAATGACCAAACAGGATGAGGTAGGCAGTATGATGGATGATACACATGAAGTCATGATAACGGAAAGTGATGATGAAGCGGCGTACTATGCCGCCAGGAAGATACCATATATTGTCTGGTTAAATGAGAGAAACAGGGAGCGGAGCTTTCCGGATGGCTCGTACTGCGTGGAGAACCTGAGTGATATCGATGCGCGGTATCTCGACAGGGTGTACAGGCGTTTTCATGATATTCCATGGGATATTGCCGAGACGGCGCGGCTGAGGATCCGCGAGATCACCGTGGAGGATGTCCCGCAGCTCTATGAACTCTACAGCGATGCGAGCGTCACGCAGTTCATGGAGCCGCTGTTCAGGGAACCGGAGCAGGAGATGATCTACACCAGGGAATACATTAAAAACGTGTATGGATTTTATGGCTATGGCATGTGGGTGCTCGAGAGCAGGGAGAGCGGACGGATCATCGGGAGAGCCGGGCTGGAGTACAAGGAGGGGTTCGATGGGCTGGAGCTGGGATTTATGCTGGGGGTGGCGTTTCAGCATAAAGGGTACGCATATGAGGCGTGCAGCGCGATACTCGCCTATGGGATCGAGGAACTGGAACAGAGGACATACTGTTCATTTATCAACGAAAACAACACACCTTCGATCCGTCTGTGCGAGCGACTGGGATTTGTGCCGCGGGACAGGGTGAGACTGAATGAGATCAATTTCGACGGAATGCTGGTGGAAAAGGAATTTGTACAGTATGTCTATCGTGCAGATTAGACAAAAAATGGAACCTGGCGCTGCGGATAAAATGGCGTATAGTGTACATAGAAGATGATATAGCGCACAGACGGGCATTTTTGAGCCGGTCAGGGGCAGGGCGGTGCGGGAAAAAGGTTTGACAATGGAAAAATGTGGTGGTAATATAAGGTGCATGAAGCAAAGGTGCTGCGGGATATACTCCCTTAGCACCTTTTTTCATGTGCAGGAAAGATCACCCTTCCCTGTGCGATTGATTGGAAGCGGAAGAAGGAGGAGATTATTATGACAGAATTGCAGGAACTGCTGGATGCTGTAAACGGTGAGATTTACGGCGTATGGTTTTTGATCGGCGCTGCGCTGGTATTTTGGATGCAGGCGGGGTTTGCCATGGTGGAGGCGGGATTTACCAGGGCAAAAAATACGGGAAACATCATCATGAAGAATCTGATGGACTTCTGTATCGGTACATGTACTTTTATCCTGATCGGTTTTGGCCTGCTGTTCGGGGAGGATCTGCTGGGCCTGATCGGAAAACCCGGTTTTGATATCTTCACGGACTATGCACATTATGACTGGTCAAATATTGTGTTCAACCTGGTATTATTCGCGACGACGGCGACGAA